>NZ_JANJUE010000306.1 GCF_024710765.1 Pseudoxanthomonas sp. | reverse complement strand
AAACCGTGGACGGTCCGTCGAAGAAAGACTGGCGCGGTGGACGTGCGGCTGCTGTCAACATCATCCCTTCAAGCACTGGTGCGGCCAAAGCCGTGGGCGAAGTTCTTCCGGCCACCAAAGGCAAACTCACCGGCATGAGCTTCCGCGTTCCTACGCCGGACGTGTCGGTCGTGGATCTGACCTTCCGTTCCGAAAAAGACACCTCGATCGAAGAGATCGACGCGCTCTTCAAAAACGCTTCGAAAACCTACCTCAAAGGCATCCTGGGCTTCACGGATGAGGAATTGGTCTCCACCGATTTCATCCACGATTCCCGCTCTTCGATCTACGATTCGAACGCGACCCTTCAGAACAACCTGAAAGGGGAGAAACGCTTCTTCAAAGTCGTGTCCTGGTACGACAACGAATGGGGCTACTCCAACCGCGTGGTCGACCTTGTTAAATACATGGCGTCCAAATAAGCGAAATATGATAGGCGGACCTCGTGTCCGCCTTTTTTTTTCTTTAATTTTGGTCAACGGGATGTAGCGCAGCCCGGTAGCGCGCTTCGTTCGGGACGAAGAGGCCGCAGGTTCAAATCCTGTCATCCCGACTCTTCTTCAGCGGTTTTTTCCTACCTTGGAGGCATGAAACACCTCCTCACCGCCCTTGTGCTGCTGGTTCTTGCAGCCCGCGTCGACGCCCAGCATCGCCTGGTGCTCGACAGCCTCTACTCCGAATCCGTGAATGCGTGGATGAAGGTCCACCTTCTCGTTCCTGAATCCGCGGACAGCGTGCCCGTGCTTTATCTGCTGCACGGATGGGGAGGCGACCACCGCGACTGGACGAGCAAGACGAAGATCGCCGAGTACATCCGCGGCACCGATCTTCTGGTCGTGATGCCCGACGCGCACAACAGCTTCTACCACGACAACGCGTCCGATACGACCAAGCTGTATGAGCGATGGATCGCCACCGAGCTTCCGGCCTTCATCGAAGCCAAATACACGGTGGATGGGGATCGTCGCGCCATCGCCGGATTGTCGATGGGCGGCTACGGCTCGATGATGATCGCGCTCAACCATCCCGACAGGTATGCCTTCGCGGCCGGACTCAGTTCCGCCATCTCCGGCATCCATGTGGGCGGGACGGAAGTGAGCCCGTATTTCGCCCGCATCACACAGATGTTCGACCTCATCAAAGGCTCGGCCGACCATCCGAACCGCGCCCGGTACGATTTCCTGTCCCGTATCGACGCGCAGAATCCCGCTTCGGCGCCCTACATCTACCTGGTGCATGGCATCCAGGACGGATACACCGACTTCCTGCCCGGGCACCGGCGTTTCACCGATGCGCTCCGCGCCAAATCACTGGCCTATGAATACCACGAAGTGCCGGGTGTGCACAATTGGGTGTTCTGGGACACGCACATCAAGGACGTGCTGGAGAGGATGTGGGTGGTGATGGGGGATTGAAAGGGGCCGACCCGTGTGTCGGCCCGAACGGGACGGCACATTGGCCGTCCCGTTCATCAGAATCGATTCATTTCGGATTCGATTTCCAGGAACGGGCAATGTCCGCAGCGCGGATAAACGATTTCCTGATAGGAGCCCCCGTGCAGCGCATACAGACGCAGTGCGAGCCGTGTTTGGGTGATCATCGCCTGGTCGGGGGCGTTCGGGCCGAAGTCGGTCACCAGAAGATCGTCTTCGCCGCGAACCCAGGTGATGTCGGGTTTGTGCGGCGCGTGGATGAACGCATCGGCCAGATCGGCGTTCCGGGCCGGTGAGATGGCCTCGCGCAGGGTGTCGGGGTAATAGCCCTGACCCACCCGCATCCCCAGAAGCGCATCGATCAGCTCCTCTTCGCGCTCGTAGCGGATCTCCGGATGCACGTTCATCCGGCGGATCACCCCCCGTGCCACGTCCCGATCCTTGCGCAGCAAGGCATCCACGAACGCGGGATCGGCGGGCTTCGAGTCGTACCCTTGGGGCGGACCCGGAGCGTAGAGCGTCAGGTTCCGGATCGGCACCCGGCCATCGGCCACCATCGCCATGGCGATGAGTCCACCCAGCGAATGTCCCACAACGTCGACCGTCCCCATCCGCCGCTCCCGATGCATCGCGACGAGATCCGCGACCCAGTCGCCGACGCCGTTCTCCGGGTTCACGCCGGGCTCGTCTGCGCGGGTTCCGT
>NZ_JANJUE010000298.1 GCF_024710765.1 Pseudoxanthomonas sp. | reverse complement strand
CCGGCGGTGCGATCTTTCCGATCTCCGCATTCTTGGCTGCGCCGTTGAAGGCGAATTCACGGCCGACCGTCGGCACACCGCCGCCGAAGGTGAAGTCGCCGGTGGTCTGCACCGACACGTTCGGATCGGACGCGAGCGTGTTCAGATCGCCGTCCGCACCGAGCGACGCAAACTTCTGTTCCACGATGCCTTTCAGCTGCGCCATCTTCTTTTCGCGCAGTGCACGGCCGCGGAGCGATTCTTTCACCTCATCGAACGGACGCACACCTTCTTTTTTGATCTCGGAGATCTTCACGACCGTGTATCCGCCGTTCACCTGGTACGCTTCGCTGATGTCTCCCAGATCGTTATTGAAGGCGAACTTGTTGATCGATTCGAATTGTCCGAGACCGGGAATGAAGGCACCTTTGGCAAACTCGGAGGTTTCCAGCACTTTCAGTCCGGAGGACTCCGCATCCTTCTCGAAATTCCCTTTCTTTGCGATGTACGCGAAATCCTGCGCGCGCTGGAATGCTTCTTCACGCGTGGCGGAGGTCGCTTTGATCGGGAGCGTGATCGTGGCAACTTTCAGTTCGCGGGAATCGCGTCCTTCGATCTTGATCACATGGATACCGAACTGCGTCTTCACCGGCCCGATGATCTGGCGGGGCCGGCCGGCCAGTGCCGCCGTTTCAAATTCTTTCACCATGCGTCCTTTGCCGAACCATCCCAGATCGCCGCCGGAAGTGCTGGCAGCCGGCTCGGTGGAATATTGACGCGCTAATGCTGCAAAATCCTCACCGCGCTTGGCCCGCGCCATCAGGTCCGCTGCAAGTGTGCGAGCCGACTTCTCCTGTTCCGGACTTGAAGCATCAAGGAGGATGTGGCGAGCTTTGACGAACGCATCCGCCGCATTCTTCTGCTCCAGGACCTTGAAGATATGGACACCCTCATAATCGGAGACCGGTCCTACCAGATCGCCCACTTTCGACGAGAATACGGCGGTCTCTTTCTCCTGAGTCAGTTCGCCATGCTTGAAGAAGGAGGGCTGCGGCGATGTTTCAAGATAATCCTTCTGGACCTCCAGGAAATCCGCACCGGCTTTGACGCGCTCGAGGATGCTGGTCATCTCCGACAGCACTTCGGCGGACTCGCGTCCGGAAGGCTGGTCCGAGATGAAGATATATTTCAATTTGCGGAGCGCCGGCTGTTTGAATTCCTCGGCGTTCTCCGTGTACACCTTACGAAGGTCCTCATCTGTCACCGTCACAGCATCATTGGCGATGAAACGCTCCGGATCGAAGAATGCATATTCGACATTCGCTTTCATGCTCTGGTCCATGTACCGGTCGCGGATCTCTCCGTCCGTCGCGCGGACCGAAGCGAAGACGAGACTGTGCATCTTTTCCGCAAGCCGTTGCTGACGCAGCGCTCCTTCCACCTGGATCCAGATCTCTTTATTCCGCGGATCATTCAGCGCCTGCTCATAGGCATCACGACGGAATTGACCGGTTGAATCCCGGAACTGCTGCGCAAGGAATTCCGGAGGGTTCTCGCCGCGCACCCAGTCGATGATCTCCTGGTCCGTCACGGA
>NZ_JANJUE010000293.1 GCF_024710765.1 Pseudoxanthomonas sp. | reverse complement strand
GCGTGGCTCGCCGATCCGGGCGAGTGGTTGGTGCGGGCCGGGGTGGAGGAGTGGGAGGAGCTCCTCCACCCCGGTCCGCGTGCAGCACGGTACCCCACTTCCACCCACTGGACAACTCTGCACGCACATTTTTTCCCACCCGACTCCATCAGTCGTCCACTGCGGCGCGTTCGTGAGCCCGAATCGCGCCTGTTGACGGGGCATCCGCCGCGTGGGGCGCGGTGGGAAGGGCTCGCACGCGGGCGCAAGCTGCGTTGCAGCACGATCGGACGCAGGCGGTCGTGCAGGCCCGGGGCGTCTCCGGCCGCGGTCGCGCCGCTTCCGTCCACCCGACGTGCTTCGCGCCGTGTCATCCGGTGAGCGCGCGCCTCGGGTGGCGCCGCTTCCGTGCACCCGACGCGCTTCGCGCCGTGTCATCCAGTGAGCGCGTGCGTCGGGTCGCGCCGCTTCCGTCCACCCGACGTGCTTCGCGCCGTGTCATCCGGTGAGCGCGCGCCTCGGGTCGCGCCGCTTCCGTGCACCTGACGCGCTTCGCGCCGTCGCGGGGGGTCAGCCGCTCACGCGCCTCATAGGATCAGCCGCTCATGCGCTACTCCCCGTCCCGCCCCAGCCGCCTCCTGCCGGCTCTCCCGCCCTGCGCGCTGCTCGGTGCCCTGCTCGGCACGGTTGCGCTGCTCAGCGCCTGCGGCGGCTCAGGCGGCGACGCGGGCGCCGACCCCGCGAAGGCCGTGCCGGCCAAGGCCCCGCTCTACGTGATCGCGACGGTTCGCCCCGAGGGCGCACAGAAGGCGAACGCCGAGCGAGTCGCGAAGGCGCTGCTCGACACCGCCGATCCGGGCGGGACGATCGCCCGCGCGCTGGAGCGCAGCCCGGACGGGCCGGACGGGCTCGACTTCGGCAAGGACGTCGAGCCGTGGCTCGGTGACCGCGTCGCGATCGCGCTTCCGCCGGTCTCGGCGGCGTCCGGCAAGCCAGCTCCCGACGCGCTGCTCGTCGTGGCGAGCCGCGACAACGGCAGGGCGAGGGACGCGCTCGCCCGCTCGAAGGAGCTTCCCGAGTCCGGCGAGCACCGCGGCATCGAGCTGCGCCGCTCGAAGCGCGGCGACAGCGCCGGCGCGGTGATCGAGGACGAGAGCCTCGTCGTCTTCGGCAGCCTCGACGCCGTTCGCCAGGCGATCGACGCGGTCGAGGACGGGCGCGCCCTGGAGGACTCCGAGTCCTTCGAGCGCGCCCAGGACCGCGTGCCCGACGAGGGGATCGCCCACGGCTATGCGGACGTGGGCGCGCTCGTCGCCGATGCCGCCCGTGCCGGCGGGCGGCCGGACGTCGTCCAGCTGCTGCGCTCGCTCGCCGGCGAGGGCGCGCAGACCGTCGCGTTCGCGCTGACCGCGGACGTCGACGGCCTACGCCTGCGGTCGGCCGCCACCGGCGGTCCGCGGGGCGATGGCGACGCGCAGGCGCAGGCCGTCGACGTCCGCGGTCAGCGCGAACGCGACGGTCTGGGCGCCCTCGCCGGCGAGCGAGCGCAGCAGCTGAACGACGTCCTGCCGCCCGCCGGCACGGGCGGCACC
>NZ_JANJUE010000044.1 GCF_024710765.1 Pseudoxanthomonas sp. | reverse complement strand
GCCACCGGCAAGGTCATCGCCCAGGCCGCCGCCAACAACCTGATCCCGGCGACGCTGGAACTGGGCGGAAAGTCGCCCAACATCTTCTTCGCCGACGTGATGGCCGAGGACGACGACTTCCTCGACAAGGCCATCGAAGGCTTCGTGCTGTTCGCCTTCAACCAGGGCGAGGTCTGCACCTGCCCGTCGCGCGCGCTGATCCAGGAATCCATCTACGAGAAGTTCATGGAACGCGCGCTCAAGCGCGTGGCCGCGATCCAGCAGGGCAATCCGCTGGATCCCAACACGATGGTCGGCGCGCAGGCCTCCAGCGAGCAGTTGGAGAAGATCCTGTCGTACATCGACATCGGCCGCCAGGAAGGCGCCGAACTGCTGATCGGCGGTGACCGCAAGCAGCAGGAGGGTGAACTGGCCGGCGGTTACTACGTCCAGCCGACCGTGTTCAAGGGGCACAACCGGATGCGGATCTTCCAGGAGGAGATCTTCGGCCCGGTGGTCTCGGTCACCACCTTCAAGGACGAGGCCGAAGCCCTGGCCATCGCCAACGACACGCTGTATGGGCTTGGCGCCGGCGTCTGGAGCCGAGACGCATCGCGCCTGTACCGGATGGGCCGCGGCATCCAGGCCGGGCGGGTGTGGACCAACTGCTACCACGCCTATCCGGCGCACGCGGCGTTCGGCGGCTACAAGCAATCCGGCATCGGCCGCGAAAACCACCGGATGATGCTGGACCACTACCAGCAGACCAAGAACCTGCTGGTCAGCTACTCGCCCAAGGCGCTGGGCTTCTTCTGACCTCCCCGGAGGGCGTCGTCCGACGGACGGCGCCTCCGCACCGGAAACGATTGATTGGAATCAACGAGCGCCGGGAACCATCGCGCTACGGTGGTTCCGGTCCAGAGACAGGAGAGAACACATGGACAAGACGATGAAGGCCGCGGTGGTGCGCGAATTCGGCAAGCCGCTGGTAATCGAGGAGGCCATCGTGCCGCGTCCGGCGGCCGGCGACGTGCTGGTCAGGATTGAAGCCTGTGGCGTCTGCCACACCGACCTGCATGCGGCCGAGGGCGACTGGCCGGTCAAACCCAACCCCCCGTTCATTCCCGGCCACGAAGGCGTCGGCCACGTGGTCGCGGTCGGTGCGGGCGTGACCCACGTGAAGGAGGGCGATCGGGTCGGCATTCCCTGGCTCTATTCGGCCTGCGGGCACTGCGAGCACTGCCTGGGCGGCTGGGAAACGTTGTGCGAGCAGCAGCAGAACACCGGCTACTCGGTCAACGGCGGGTTTGCCGAGTACGCGCTGGCCAACGCCGATTACGTGGGGCATCTGCCGAAGGCGATCGGCTTCGTCGAGATCGCGCCCATCCTGTGCGCGGGCGTGACCGTCTACAAGGGCCTGAAGGTCACCGACACCCGCCCGGGCAACTGGGTGGTCATTTCCGGTATCGGGGGGTTGGGGCACATGGCGGTGCAGTACGCCCGCGCGATGGGACTGAACGTGGCGGCCGTCGACGTGGATGACGCCAAGCTGGATCTGGCCAGGCGTCTTGGCGCCACGGTCACGGTCAACGCGAAGAACCTCGATCCGGTGGCCTACCTGAAGAAGGAGATCGGCGGCGCGCATGGCGCGCTGGTCACCGCGGTATCGCCGAAGGCGTTCGAGCAGGCCATCGGCATGGTCCGGCGCGGCGGCACGGTCTCGCTCAACGGCCTGCCGCCGGGCCAGTTCCCGCTCGACATCTTCGGGATGGTGCTCAACGGCGTGACCGTGCGTGGTTCGATCGTCGGCACCCGCCTGGATCTGCAGGAGTCGCTGGACTTCGCCGCGCTTGGCAAGGTGAAGGCAACGGTCTCCACCGATCGCCTGGAGAACATCAACCAGGTCTTCCAGCGCATGCACCAGGGCCGGATCGAGGGCCGCGTGGTGCTGGATCTGGCCGCCTGATCCTCGATTCCACCCACTGGAAGGCACCGCCCGTGACCGACGCCTCGCCGACTGCAGACACCCCTCCCTTGCAGGTGATGGCGACGCTGCCGGCGTTGCAGCTGATCGAAACGCTGCGCGCCCGGCACGGGCCGGTGCTGTTCCACCAGTCCGGTGGGTGCTGCGACGGTTCCTCGCCGATGTGCTACCCGGTCGACGATTTCATCGTCGGCGATCGCGACGTGCGCCTGGGCGAGATCGGCGGCGCCGCTTTCTACATCAGTTCCTCCCAGTTCGAATACTGGAAGCACACCCAGCTCATCATCGACGTGGTGCCTGGCCGGGGCGGAATGTTCTCGCTGGAAAACGGCGAGGGCGTGCGCTTCCTGGTGCGCTCTCGATTGTTCACTGATGCCGAATACGCCGCGCTCGAAGGAGCGGGGCGGGTCTGATTCGCCGCACTGATCGGAACCGATGGGTCGAAGCCATCGACATAACCAACGATCATTTCCAATAAGTGACGCGTCACATAAACTAGCCTCATCAACCGGACAGGAGCAGGCGTGATGCGTGACGAAAAGGATCCCGGCACCCTGGAAATGGTGTTCCCCCGCCGCCGCGGTCGTCCACCATTGCATGGCGTGGCGATGAGCGCCGCCGAACGCGCGCGCAACTACCGGGCCAATCGCCGCCATCGCCGGGAAACCGGCAGCCGTGTCCTGCATGTGCAGACCGACACCACGCTGCTGGACAAGATCCGCGATGCCATCAGCAGCGGCCGCAGCCCCGCAACCATCGGCCGCCTGGTGGCGGAGCTGTCTGTCCGGTACCCCGCGGCGGATTGAACGGCTCCGCCCAAGGCGTCTCGATGAAAAACGCAGCGAGGCACATCCGGCGTCATGCCGGTGGGTGATCGGCCGTGCTAGGGTTGGGCCTCCAGAAGGAGACTTTCATGATCAGGATGATCACCTTGTTGCTGCTGGCGTTGCCGGCGGCCGTCGCCGCGCAGCAACTGCACAAGTGCGTGGACCCGCATGGACACGCCAGCTATCAGTCCGCTCCCTGCGAGGCCGGCCACAAGCAAGCCTGGGTCCGCGATGCGACACCGGAGCCATCTCCACCGGTTCGCCCCCGACCCACGACACGGGCTGCAACCCCGTCGCGCATTTCCGTCCCCGCGGCGGCCAACCTGCCGGCGTATCCGGCGCGCGCTCCCGCAGCCTGCGAGGCCGCAAAACGGCAGCGCGAATCGACCTTGAAAACGGTTGGCCTGAAGCGCAATTTCGAGCTGCTGCGGCGACTGGATGACGCGGTCTGGAATGCCTGCAGGTAGGCGATGCCGCTTGTGGACAATGTGTCGTCCGGTTGATGGCGCATCCGCGCAACGATGGAACACAGATTTCGCGCCCGGCCGGTGTCCGCGCCGGGGACCGGATGCGATGCTGGCCCGCCGTCCGCAAGCGTTCCGCCATGAGCGAGCTTCTCAACACCCGCATCGTCCTGGCCTCGCGTCCGCGCGGCGAACCGGAGGCATCCAACCTGCGTCTGGAACGCGTGCCCATCGCGGCCCCCGGACCGGGCGAGGTGCTGTTGCGCAACCACTACCTGTCGCTGGATCCGTACATGCGCGGCAGGATGGATGAAGGACGCTCCTATTCGCCTCCGGTCGCCATAAACGACGTCATGGAAGGCCGGACGGTGTCCGAAGTGCTGGCCTCCGGGCATCCGGATTTCATCGTCGGCGACAAGGTCGTCGCCACCGGCGGCTGGCAGAGCCTGGCGGTGGTGAAGGGCGATTCGATCACGCGCAAGCTCAATCGCCTCGACCTGCCGCTGAGCACCGCGCTGGGCGTCTACGGCATGCCGGGGTTCACCGCCTACGCCGGCCTGCATGAAATAGGCAAGCCGCAGCCGGGCGAAACCCTGGTCGTCGCCGCGGCGAGCGGACCGGTCGGCGCGACGGTGGGACAGATAGCAAGAATGCAGGGCGCGCGCACCGTCGGCATCGCCGGCGGCGAGGCCAAGCGCCAGTACCTGGAGACGCTGGGCTTCGACGTGGCGCTGGATCACCGGGCCGGGGATTTCGCCGAACAGCTGCGCGCGGCGGTGCCGGGCGGGATCGACGTCTACTTCGAGAACGTGGGCGGCAAGGTGTTCGACGCGGTGGTTCCCCTGCTCAACGATTTCGCCCGCATTCCGGTGTGCGGCACCATCGCCACCTACAACGAGCGTGATCGGGTGCTGCCCGGTCCGGATCGCCTGCCGGGTTTCGTCAGCCGGATCCTGCGCCAGCGGCTGACCGTACGCGGCTTCATCCAGCGCGACTTCATCCACCTGTTCCCCGATTTCCTGGAGGACATGGGGCGATGGCTGAAGGACGGCCGGGTGCAATACCGCGAAGACATCGTGGAAGGCCTGGAGAACGCGCCCGAGGCGTTCTTCGGCCTGCTCAAGGGCCGCAACTTCGGCAAGCTGGTGGTGAAGCTGGTCGGCTAGGGCGGGCCACGCGGCGCGCGGAGATCCGGAGCGGCGGCGCCGTGTCCGGATCATCTGCGTCCCCACCGCGCATCCGCGTCAATCCACCAGAGCGCGTAGTTGGCCATTCAGGCGATGGAATTGCCCATCCGGCGTGGTGAAGAAGGACAGCGAGGTGCCCCGGCCGAAGTCGTCGACATGCACCACGGTCGAACCATCGGCTTCCTGCCAGGAGATGGCGAACACCTCGGTCGTCACGGGTGTCCATTGGTAGCGGGCCTCGCCCTCGGCACCGCGCAACGGACCTTCGGTGATCCGGTAGCGCATCCTCCGGCCATCGGCATCGTACCGGTTGATGGCGGTCAGGCCTTCGTACCGGACCTCGAAACTGCGGCCGGCGAAGGGCGCCGGCATGACGGTGGTGTCCATGGTGCGCTCGTGTCCGTTCACGCGGCCGTGGCCAGGCGGGGGTAGTCGGTGAAGCCGCGGGCATCGCACCCGAACAGGGTGGTGCGGTCGTGTGGCGCCAGCGGCGCGCCGATGCGCAGGCGTTGCGGCAGGTCCGGATTGGCGACGAACGGACGCCCGAACGCGATCAGATCCGCCCAGCCCGCATCCAGCGCGGCGCGGGCGCGCTCGGCGGTGTACTTGCCGGCGTAGATCAGGGTGCCGGGAAAGGCCGCGCGCAGCTTCTGCTTGAACGTGTCGGGCATGTGCGGGGCGTCTTCCCAGTCGGCCTCGGCGATATGGATGTAGCCCACGCCGATTTCGCCCAGCGTTCTCGCCGCGGCGAGATAGGTCGTTTCCGGATCCGCGTCGGCGCAGCCGTTGAGCGTGGTCAGCGGCGCCAGCCGGATGCCGACGCGCGCGGGATCGCCGGTGGCCTCGACCAGCGCCTGCGTGACTTCGGCCAGGAACCGCAGCCGGTTCTCCAGCGAGCCGCCGTAGGCATCGGTGCGGTGGTTGGCGTTGGAGTCGATGAACTGGTTGACCAGGTAGCCATTGGCGGCATGCAGTTCGACGCCATCGAAGCCGGCCTCCATCGCATTGCGCGCGGCCTGGCGGAACTCTTCCACGATCCCGCGGACTTCATCGGTCGACAATGCACGCGGCGCCGATGCCTGGACGAAACCGGGCTGGCCGTCGGCCCCGTCCACGTACACCTTGACGCCTTCGGCCTGCAAGGCCGAGGAAGATACCGGTGATTGCCCATCGAGCAGGCGGACATGGCTCAGGCGCCCGACATGCCAGAGCTGGGCGAAGATGCGGCCACCCGCCCCATGTACCGCGCGGGTGATGGCGCGCCATCCCTCCACCTGCGCGCAGGTGTGGATGCCCGGCGTCCAGGCATAGCCCTTGCCGAGCGGCGAAATCCAGGTGCCCTCGCTGACGATCAGCCCGGCGCTGGCGCGCTGGGCGTAGTACTCGGCCATCAGCGCGTTCGGGATATCACCGGGCTGGCTGGCGCGGGAGCGGGTCATCGGCGGCATCACGATGCGGTTGGGCAGCGTGAGACCGCCCAGGACATGGGACTGGAACAGCGGGTCGCGGAGTTCGGACATCATGGGGCCCTCAATCCCACGCCGGCGCCAGGCCGGCGGGATCCACTTCGCGGCCGTTGCGTTCCAGCGCCGCGATCGCGGCCATGTCCTCGGCATCCAGCGGCAGATCGCGCGCCAGCAGGTTGCTGGCGAGATTCTCGCGCTTGGTCGACGACGGAATCACCGCATAGCCCAGTTGCAGCGCCCATGCCAGCGCGACCTGGGCAACGGTGGCCTGGTGCTTGTCGGCAATCCGCGCCAGCACCGGATCCTTCAGCACCTTGCCGTAGGCCAGGGTCATGTACGAGGTGACGGTGATGCCTTGTTCCTTGAGGAACGTGGCCAGCCTGCGGTTCTGCAGATAGGGACTCAGCTCGATCTGGTTGGTGGCGAGTTCGCCCTTGCCGACCACTTCGATGGCCTGCCGGGTCAGTTCGATGTTGAAGTTGGAGATGCCGATCGCGCGGGTCAGTCCCTGCGCCTTGGCCTCGGCCAGCGCAGTCATGTACTCGGCCAGTTCGACGCCGTTGCCGGGCGCCGGCCAATGGATCAGGGTCAGGTCCACGCGGTCGGTTCGCAGCTTGTCCAGGCTCTCGCGCAGGCTTGGAATCAGCCGGCCGCGCGCGTAGTTGTCGGTCCAGACCTTGGTGGTGAGGAACAGCTCGTCGCGGGCGACGCCGCTCTCGGCGATGG
>NZ_JANJUE010000250.1 GCF_024710765.1 Pseudoxanthomonas sp. | reverse complement strand
GCTTACGACTGTCCCGCAACCAGGCCGCCCGGAGAGCTGGATTAATCATTTCAATCTCCAGCCGCCCGTCGTGCCGCACGAAACGGATCGCATCGTCGTAGCAGAACGCCTCGGCCGAACGCGAGATGAACGCATTGAGTTCGACCTGGTCCCCCATCGCCTGGCCGAAGGCCGCCAACAGATCGTGCCGTGGAGGGTGTCCGGAGGGAGACGGAAAGAGCAGCGGAGAAAGGTGTTGCCCGACAGACACGGCAGCGTCCTTTTCCGACACGCGCAACGTCCTCTCGGGTGCAGTGGCGAGCTTCCAGCGCACGAGATCCGCGACGGCATCCCAGAACGTCTGGTCCGACGGCTGCTCGTCTCCCTCATCGGGCACTGCGACTCCCAAGTGCCGTGGAACGTGCGAGTGGAAAGCGTGGAGACTCGCGTAAAGAAGGAGTTCGAAGGGCGTCAGGTCTGAGAGCCGCGCGCGACTCTTCTCGAGCGCGGCCACGCGTTCCCGATGAGCGGCCTCGAAAATCTCAAGGACGCAGCAGATCTCCGCAATATCCGGCGCGAGGCCCCCTAGGGCAACCAACTCCGCACGTCGCGGGGAGGTCGAACGCAAGACGAGACCAGAGCGACGCACCGCGTAGCACACCGTGTCGGGCAGCGCCCGCGCCAGCCGCGAGAGCAGCGGGACGTTACCCACGCGGTCCTGCGAGAAGTACCGTACCAGGGCTAACTTGAACGGCTCGGTGGCCCATCGCTCGGTGGGCACCGCGGATACGGCTGCACTGCTCCAGAAGTCCTCGTCCCGTTCAGCCTTCGAGACCTTCTTCTTGCCCCGCAGGCGCGGTTTGCCATCGAGGTAGTCTTCGACCACAAGGCGCGCGGCGTCCTCGGGCGATTTCCCCAACGCTTGCATTCGTTCGAAAGCAGCGTCATAGGGGGTAAAGGGCATCTCGCATCCTGACATCCGCCCTACCCCTCCAAATCGTGATGATGCGGAAGCTTGTCAGCCGTACGCATGGGCAACATCGAGCGGCACCTCGGGAAGTTCGGGCAGCCCCAGAACGGCCCGCGCTTGCTATCACGGGCCATCATTTTGGTGCCGCACCCCGGGCAGGTCGGCGTGGTCCAGTCCCCCTCTGTGGCAAACGCCAGAAGCTCTGCACGGGAGGCCTCGGGCAAACGCTCCAACATGGCAAGGAAGAGTCTGCCGTCCACCAAGGTGATCCGATTCTCCCCGGCAAATGCTCGGGCATCGTCGGTGAAGCCGTTCGGTGCCATGAAAAAGGCTTTCTCCACGTTCTGGTGCGCCATGACGCCACGCAGCTCGCGGATCGGCTTGACGCCAACGGCCTGGCTCCAGGCCTTGCACTGAACGATCGCCGTACAGCGCTCGGGATTGCCGTCATCCTGAAAAAGCCGGATATCGACGCCGCCATCTGCGCCCAAGGCCGTGGTCTCGGCACGAATCCCCTTGATCCGGTAGTACTCGCAGCACACATCCTCAAAGCGTTTCCACTCGATCCGATCGATGACCTCCTTCGTCCAGACTGTCGGCTGCTCCGGGATAACTGCGCTCGTCCCCCTCTCGCTGCGTGCAGGCAAGAAGGCCTCGTCAAGCCCCGAGAGCGGCGGATTGACCGCCGCGGAAACAGGCTCAGTCCGCCTCATCGACACGC
>NZ_JANJUE010000002.1 GCF_024710765.1 Pseudoxanthomonas sp. | reverse complement strand
ATGCGCATGCCCAGCGTGGCCGCACCTTCGTTGATGCTCTTGAGCTGGGCGGTGACGATCTGGTTGCGATCGCCGGAGACCAGCTGGGTCAGCGTGCGGCTGTTGATTTCATTGCGCAGCGAGTCGGTGATGATCGGCGCGAGGCGATCATTGACCAGCTTTTCGTCGCCGCCGGTGGCGCGGTAGAACGCGCGCACGTCGGAGATATGGCCCACGGCGAAGAAGTCGATGCTGACGTCCTTGCGCTCGGAGGTCAGGTAGCGCTCGGGCTGGGTTTCCAGCACCTGGAAACGGCGATCGAACACGCGCGCGGTTTCCACCAGCGGCCACTTGAAGTGCAGTCCCGGCGGAATGTCGGCGCGGGCCACGCGGCCCAGGTTGAGGACCAGGCCGGTCTGGTCCTCACGCACGACGTACACCGAGCCCATCAGGCCCAGCACGATGGCGACCAGCAGCGCCACGATTGCGGGAAGTCTCATCGTCCACTCTCCTCACGTCCGGCCGGTCGCGCGGGACGCTCGGCACTGCGCAGCGGGGTTGTCGCGCTGCTTTCCACGGCGGGCATCACCACTTCCGGCGTCGGCGCGGGTGCGGCCCGATTATTGGCGCCGGCCTGCGCCGGCATCGGCAGGTAGATCAGCTGGCGGCTGTCGCCACCGACGACCTTGCGGTTGTTCTGCTGCAACACCTGCTCGACGGTTTCCAGCCACAGGCGCTTGCGGGTGACGTCGGGGGCGTTCTTGTACTGTTCCTGCAGCAGCGAGAACCGATCCGCGTCACCCTGGGCGCGCGCCACCACGGCGGCCTTGTAGCCTTCGGCCTCGGTGCGGGTGCGGGCGGCGGTACCGCGCGCCTCGGGCACGATGCGGGCGGCATAGGCGCGCGCTTCGTTGACCAGGCGATCCTTGATCTGCTGGGCGGAGTTGACCTCGTCGAAGGCCGGCTTCACTTCTTCCGGCGGACGCGCGTCGGGCAGGTTGAGTTCGGTCACCACCAAGCCGGTCTTGTAGGCATCCAGCGAGGCCTGCAGGCGCTCCTTGGCCTGGCTGCCCAGCGGGCCGCGCTCGCCGAGCACGGTGTCCAGATCCGAACGGCCGACCTGCTCGCGCACCGCGCTCTGCGCGGCCTGCTGCAGCACGTCGTCGGCATTGCGCGAGCCGTACAGGTACAGGCGCGGATCGGCGATGCGGTACTGCACGTTGACCGACACGGTGACGATGTTCTCGTCGCGGGTCAGCACCGGCATGGTGTTGCTGAAATTCTTGATCTCGGTGGCATTGACCTTGGTGACGCTTTCAATCGGCCACGGCCACTTGAAGTTGGGTCCCGGCTGCATGACGCGGGAGAACTGGCCGAAGCGCAGGACCACGCCGCGCTGCTGTTCGCCGATCAGCTGGAAGCTGGAGAACAGGACGACCAGCAGCAGCGCCACGCCAATCCAGCGCAGGGGGCCGTTGCCGTCGAAGGAGCCACGCAGGCGTTCCAGCAGGTCGCCGAGGCCGCCGCCACTGTTGCCGCCGCGGGGATTCCAGCCCCGTCGGTTGTCGTTGTTGCCGTTTCCGCCGCCGCTGCCAGAGCCGCCGCTTCCAGGGGTGTTCCAGGCCATGCCCACTCCGTCGTCAATGATGCGTGGGCCGAAACCGACGCGTTTCCGATTCTACAAGATAGGGCCGCCCGGCCGCCGGACAAGGGCTGAAGGGCATGGGGCGGGCGGTTTTTCGCCGGGTGGGTGGCGGTGGGATGCGGAGTGGTTTGCGGGGCGGGTGGGATATCCGGTCGCGACTGACGTCGCTCCTACAGGGGCACCACCTGCCCGCTCCCACACGAGCCCGCGCCGTTCTCGCGGATTTCTGTCAGAAGGTGTCTTCGACCGGTTCGGGGAGCAGGGTTTCCAGCGCGTGGCCGCCCGCCTCGGCGGCCAGACGGCGCGCGTCGGCCAGGGCCATGTCCAGGTCCAGATGCCAGCCGGTTTCGTCGTGGCGTTCGCCGCGCACCGCGCCGAGCGCGTGCAGGCGCGAACGCAGGCGCGCTGAACGTTCGCCCAGGTGCACGGTGCCGATGATCCGTTCCAGCCCGAGCTTCTGCGCCAGCGCTTCCTTGAGCACGTCCAGCCCGGCCCCGTCGCGCGCGGAAATCCACACACGCTCGTGGCCCTCGTTGGGTTGATCGTGGCGCGGCGTGGCGCCCTCGATGCGATCGATCTTGTTGAACACCAGCAACTGCGGAATGTCGCCGGCGCCAATGGCCTGCAGCACTTCGTCGACCTGGGTGATGCGTTCCTCGCGCAGCGGATCCGCCGCGTCGATGACGTGCAGCAGCAAGTCCGCCTCGCGCGCCTCGGACAAGGTGGAGCGGAACGCGGCGACCAGTTCGTGCGGCAGGTCGCGGACGAAGCCGACGGTGTCGGCCAGCACCACGCCGCCGCCGGGCAGCTCAATGCGGCGCACGGTGGGATCCAGGGTGGCGAACAACTGATCGGCCGCGTACGCCTCCGCGCCGGTCAGGGCATTGAACAGGGTGGACTTGCCGGCGTTGGTGTAGCCGACCAGCGCCACGCGCGGCAGTTCGCTGCGCACGCGGGCGCGGCGCATCTGGGTGCGCTGCACTTCCACTTTCTCCAGCCGCTTCTGCAACTGCTCTACCCGCTTCTGCAGCAGGCGGCGGTCGGTTTCCAGCTGGGTTTCACCCGGGCCGCGCAGGCCGATGGAACCACCACGCTGGCGCTCCAGGTGGGTCCAGCCGCGGACCAGGCGGGTGGCCATGTGCTTGAGCTGGGCCAGTTCCACCTGCAGCTTGCCCTCGTGGCTGCGGGCGCGCTGGGCGAAGATGTCCAGGATCAGGCCGGTGCGGTCCAGCACGCGGCGCTCCAGGTACTTTTCAAGGTTGCGTTCCTGGCCGGGCGAGAGCGGATAGTTGACCAGCACCAGATCGGCGCCGGTGGCCTCGGCCGCAGCCTTGATTTCTTCCAGCTTGCCGCTGCCGATCAGGGTGGACGGATTGGGCCGGTCGATGCGGGCGGTGAGCAACGCGGCGATGGTGGCGCCGGCGGAGCGGGCCAGGTCGGTGAACTCCTCCGAGGCGCCATCATCCGGCGGGCCGCCGGCGTGGGGCTGGATCAGGAGGGCGTGTTCGCCTTTGCGGGAACGTTCGAACATGGGGAAGCGGTTTGGACTCGATGTCAGGGAGGATCCGGCCGCCGTGGCGCCCGGATCCCATTACATGGGGGCGCCGGCCCCCGATTTCACCCTGGAATCTTCACCGGTTTCCCGGGTGGTTACTCGGTTTCTTCTTCTTCGCCCGGCGCGCCGCCCTCATTGGACTGCACGTAGCCGCCTCCCGGTCCCACGCGCACGTTGCGCGCCGGCACCACGGTGGAAATGGCGTGCTTGTAGACCATCTGGCTGACGGTATTGCGCAGCAGGACCACGAACTGGTCGAACGATTCGATCGTGCCCTGCAACTTGATGCCGTTGACCAGGTAGACCGAAACCGGCACCCGCTCGCGGCGCAGAGCGTTCAGGAAAGGATCCTGCAAGGATTGCCCCTTGGACATTATGGCGAACTCCCGAAGTGTCGCTTATAGGAATAATTGTGGTGTTTCCGGGTCCGCGCGCTTGGTATCCCCTGGCGGCCCGGCCCCCGATGTTACACAACCGGGGCGGTTTGACCAGCTACACAGCGCCCAGAAACTGCCGTCGGGCCCGCTCCAGGGCGGCCGAATCGCGCCCCGGATCGAACCAGCGGGCGTCCAGTTCGCCCCGCAGCCAGGTCAGCTGGCGCTTGGCGAGCTGGCGGGTGGCGAAGATGGCGCGGTCGCGGAATTCTGCCGCGGAAGTGGTCCCGTCCAGGTGTTCCCAGGCCTGGCGATAGCCCACCGCGCGCACCGCCGGCAGGTCCAGCGGCGCGGCCACGGCCTGCATGCGCGGCAGCGCGCGCAGGCGCCGGACCTCGTCCAGGAAACCCTCGGCCAGCATGGTGTCGAAACGTTGTTCGATGCGCGCATGCAGCACGGCGCGCTCGGCGGGCGCCAGCACCAGCTTGAGCACCCGGAACGGCAGCCGCGGCGGCCCGGGTTCCCGCTGCCATTGGCTGATGGGCTTGCCGCTGAGCCGGTAGACCTCCAGCGCGCGCTGGATGCGCTGCGGATCGGTGGCGTGGATGCGCGCGGCGGCGGCGGGGTCGACCCGGGCCAGCTCCGCATGCAGGGCCGGCCAGCCCCGCTCGGCCGCTTCGGCGGCCAGTGCGGCGCGGGTGTCGGGATCGGCTTCCGGCATCGGCGCCAATCCCTCCAGCAATGCGCGGAAATACAGGCCGGTGCCACCGGCCAGAATCGGCAGCCTGCCGCGCGCGGCGATGTCGGCCAGCGCGGCGCGCGCGTCGGCGGCGAACTCGGCCGCCGAATAGGTCTGCCACGGATCCCGCACATCGATCAGGTGATGCCGCACCTGCGCCTGCATCGCCGCATCCGGCTTGGCCGCGCCGATATCCAGGCCGCGATACACCAGCGCCGAATCGATGCTGACGATCTCGCCACCGCAGCGCTCGGCCCATTCCATCGCCAACGCCGTCTTGCCCGAGGCGGTCGGGCCCATCAGGGCAATGGCGAGCGGGCGGGTGTCGGCGGGCATGCGGTGTTGGTTGGGGATTCGGGATTCGGGATTCGGGATTCGGGATTCGGGATTCGGGATTCGGGATTCGGGATTCGGGATTCGGGATTGGGGACTTGGATAGGAAGGTGGGTTTTTATCTCCCCCTTGATCAGCCATTCGGCTGTTGAGAGCGAAAAAGGGGGATTAAGGGGGATTTGCTTTTGGCGCGAAAAACAAATCCCCGTCATCTGCCTCGCAGGTGCCCGCCCCCTTTTTTAAAGGGGGCCAAGAAGCGGGCAAGCCCCTCAATCCTCATCCGGCCAGCGAATCGTCGGCGCGGCCGGTTTCGCGCGCGGTTGCGGCACCGCGGCCACCGCGTTCCACACCTTGAGCGCATCGACGGTTGCGGCCACGTCATGCACGCGCACGATCGCCGCGCCGCGCTGCGCGGCAATCAGGTGCGCGGCGACCGAGGCGGCGACGCGTTCGCTGGCGACTTCGCGGCCGGTGAGTTCGCCCAGGGTCCGCTTGCGCGACAGGCCGGCCAACACCGGCACGCCCAGTTCGACGAAGCGCTCCAGTTGCGCCAGCAGCGCGAGGTTGTGCCGGGTGTTCTTGCCGAAGCCGAAACCCGGATCGACGAGGATGTTTTTCTTGGCGATGCCGGCCATTTCGGCGGCGAAAATGCGCTCGGCGAGGAAGCGGTGCACCTCGCCCACCACGTCGTCGTAATGCGGCGCGTCCTGCATCGAGCGCGGCTCGCCCTGCATGTGCATCAGCACCACCGGCACGCCGAGCGCGGCGGCGGCTTCCAGCGCGCCTTCGTGGCGCAGTCCATAGACATCGTTGATCATGCCGGCGCCGGCCTGCACCGCCGCGCGCATCACTTCCGGCTTGAACGTATCGATGCTGATCGGCAGCGCGGTTTCCTTCGCCAGTCGTTCGATCACCGGCACCACCCGCCGCAGTTCTTCCTCCACCGGCACGTCGGCCGCACCCGGACGGGTCGATTCGCCGCCGATGTCGAGAATGTCCGCGCCCTCTTCCGCCAGCTTCAGGCCATGCGCGACCGCCGCCTCCAGGGTGTCGTGCGCGCCGCCGTCGGAGAACGAATCCGGGGTGACGTTGACGATGCCCATCACCTGCGGGCGATCGAGTTTGAGAATGCGGCCGGCGCAGTCGAGTTGCGGCGTGGTGTCGAACATCAATCGGGATCCTTGGGTTTGCGGGAAGCGGCCGCGGCGGACAGGCCCCCGCCAATCGCCACGCCGAGGGCCAGCCACAGGGCCAGGTTGCCGGTGGCGACACCGACCGCGGCGCCGATGGCGATGCCCAGCGCGATGGCCACGCCGGGATTGGGTTTGAAGTTCTTCATGGAAGACTCCTTCGCGCGATGGGTCGCCCGATGCGGCCCATTATCCACGCAAAACAAAAGACGGCCGAAGCCGTCTTTCGTGACCTTCCGGAGGCAGCCTGGACTCAGGTCTGCGCGGCCGGACCGCCCAGCGGCGGCAGCGGGCGCGATTCAGGCTTGTCGCCGTCCTTGCCCGACTTGCCCCAGCCGGCCGGCGGCGGCGGCTCGCGACCTTCCATGATGGCGTCGATCTGCGGCGCGTCGATGGTCTCGTACTGCAGCAGCAGCTGGGACATCGCGTGCAGCTTGTCGAGGTTCTCGGTCAGGATGGTCTTGGTGCGCAGGTAGGCGCGATCCAAGATGCCCCGCACCACTTCGTCGATGCGGCGCGCGGTCTCGTTGGAGACGTTCTTGTGCTGGGTGACCGAGCGGCCCAGGAAGACTTCGTCCTCTTCCTCGCCGTAGGCGATCGGGCCCATCTCGTCGCTCAGGCCCCACTTTGTGACCATGTTGCGGGCCATCTTGGTGGCGCGCTCGATGTCGTTGGACGCGCCGGTGGTGACCTTGTCGGCGCCGAAGATCAGTTCCTCGGCCACGCGACCGCCGTACAGCGAGCACAGCTGCGATTCGATGGCGACGCGGTTGAGGCTGTACTTGTCGCCTTCCGGCAGGTACATGGTCACGCCCAGCGCGCGGCCGCGCGGGATGATGGTGACCTTGTAGACCGGGTCGTGTTCCGGCACCAGCCGACCGACGATGGCGTGGCCGGCCTCGTGATAGGCGGTGAGGGTCTTTTCGTCCTCGCTCATGGCCATCGAGCGGCGCTCGGTGCCCATCAGGATCTTGTCGCGCGCGCGGGCGAAGTGATCCATGCGCACGTCCTTGGCGTTTTCGCGGGCAGCGAACAGCGCGGCCTCGTTGGCCAGGTTGGCCAGGTCGGCGCCGCTGAAGCCGGGGGTGCCGCGGGCGATCACCATCGGCTCGACGTCGTCGGCCAGCGGCAGCTTGCGCATGTGCACGCGCAGGATCTGCTCGCGCCCCTTCACGTCGGGCAGGCCCACCACCACCTGGCGGTCGAAGCGGCCCGGGCGCAGCAGCGCCGGGTCCAGCACGTCCGGACGGTTGGTGGCGGCGATGACGATCACGCCCTCGCCCCCCTCGAAGCCGTCCATCTCGACCAGCAACTGGTTCAGGGTCTGCTCGCGCTCGTCGTGGCCACCGCCGAGGCCGGCGCCGCGATGGCGGCCGACCGCGTCGATTTCGTCGATGAAGATGATGCACGGCGCGTGCTTCTTGGCCTGCTCGAACATGTCGCGCACGCGGCTGGCGCCGACGCCGACGAACATTTCGACGAAGTCGGAACCGGAAATGCTGAAGAACGGCACCCGGGCTTCGCCGGCGATGGCCTTGGCCAACAGGGTCTTGCCGGTGCCGGGCGGGCCGACCATCAGCACGCCGCGCGGAATCTTGCCGCCCAGCTTCTGGAACTTGCCCGGATCACGCAGGAACTCGACCAGTTCGCCGACTTCCTCCTTGGCCTCGTCGCAGCCGGCGACGTCGGCGAAGGTGATCTTCACCTGGTCCTCGCCCTGCAGCTTGGCGCGCGACTTGCCGAAGCTCATGGCGCCCTTGGCGCCACCGCCGCCCTGCATCTGCCGCATCATGAAAATCCAGAAGCCGATGATCAGCAGGACCGGCAGGAAGTTCAGCAGGATCATGCCCAGGCTGATGCCCGATTCCGGCGCATCGCGGGTGATGGTGACGTTCTTGTTGACCAGCTGATTCACCAGCTGGTCGTCGACCGGGCCATAGACGGTGCCCGTCTGGCCATCGGCGCGCTTGTATTCAATGGCGTTGGTGGTGAGGTTGCCGTCCTTGGTGAAGCGCACCGAGGACACGCGGCCGCTGTCGACCTCGCGCAGGAACTCGGAGTAGGTCACCTCGCCACCACCGGCGCCGGCGCCCATCTTCGGCGAGAAGCTCTGGAACACCACCATCAACACGACGGCGACGACTACCCACAGCAGCAGATTCTTGGTCAAGTCGTTCATCCTCATCGGCCCCGCCGTTCCTCTTTCACGATATCCACGTTAAGCCACCTTACTTCATCCGGGCACGCTTGCCCTGCCCCAGCGCATAGACTTCCGGCGACCGCTTGCGCGAGGCGTCCGGCTTGCGGATGACCACCTTGTCGTACCGGCGCCGCATTTCCTTGACGTAGTCATCGAAACCGGTGCCCTGGAACAACTTGATCAGGAACGCACCGCCGGGCTTGAGGTGGCCATCGGCGAATTCCATCGCCAATTCGGCCAGGTACATCGCCCGCGGCTGGTCCACCGCGTCCACACCACTCTTATTGGGGGCCATATCGGACAGCACAAGGTCCACCGGCTGGCCGTCCAGCATGGACTCCAGCTGGGATAACACGGCCTGTTCCCTGAAGTCTCCATGAAGGAACTCGACCCCGGCCAGTGCCGGCATGTCGAGGATATCCATGGCCACGACCCGGCCGTGGTCGCCCATGGCCTGGCGGACGAACTGGGACCAGCCGCCGGGGGCGGCGCCCAGATCCACCACCACCATGCCCGGCTTGAGCAGGCGGTCGCGTTCCAGCAGTTCTTCCAGCTTGTAGGCGGCGCGCGAGCGCATGCCCTCGGCCTGCGCCTTTTTCACGTAGGGGTCGGAAAAGTGTTCGCGGAGCCAGCGTTGGCTGCTTTTGCTGCGGGTGGCCATGGGGCGTCAATCTCCGCCGGCCTTGCGACAGCGGGCGGAACGGCGGCGGGAAAGGCCGCCATGATACCCTGAACGCCCTTCCCCACCCTGATTTGTGCATGCCCGTCGTTCTGACCTCCGCCCAGACCCGTTTCCTGCGTGGCCAGGCCCATGACCTGAAAGCGCTGCTGCAGATTGGCGGCAAGGGGGTCACCCCGGCGTTCATCGCCGAACTGGACGGCGTGCTGGAGCACCACGAGCTGATCAAGGTGAAGGTGGCCGGGGAAGACCGCGAGGCCCGCGACGCGATGATCGCCGAGCTGGTCGAGCAGACCGGTTCGGCGCTGGTCCAGCGCATCGGTCATACCGCCGTGCTGTACCGCCCCAGCAAGGAACGCCGCCAGATTGTCCTGCCGCGGGCCTGATGGCCTGCCCGGCTCCGAGTCGCCCCCCATGCAGCTGAGCCACGAACTCCCCGATTACGCCTATACCCTGCGCGCGGCCGACGGTCGCAGCGCCAAGGTCAACGACCGCGTGCTGACCGCCAGTTTCGTGCTGTCGCCGTCCGAGCTGCGCGAAGACTGGGGTCCGCGCGATGTCGCCTCGCTGACGCCCGAGGACCTGGCTCCGCTGCTGGCGATGCAGCCGGAGGTGATCCTGCTGGGCACCGGCGATCGCCAGGTATTCCCGCCGGCCGCAGTGCTGGCGGCCGGGCTGACCCGCGGCGTGGGCATCGAGGTGATGACCAATGCCGCCGCCGCCCGCACCTTCAACGTCCTGGCGGGCGAGTCGCGCCGGGTGGTGGCCGGTTTCCTGCTGGATGCCTCCGCCGCGTGAATCGGCGGCGGGCGCTGATCGCGCTGCTGTCCCTGGGCCTGCTGGCCGCCTGCCAGCGTGACCTTGTCAACGCGGAAACCGAGGAATCACGCTTCCAGCGGTGGCAAAGCGCGCATGCCGCCGAAGCCGGGGCTTACCGGGCCTGGCTGGAGGCCCAGGGGATGGCCGACGTCGCCCCGCTGTCCTCGCTGCTGAGAACCTCGCGACGCTGGCGCCAATGCGACCTTCCCGAGTTCGCCGTCCCGCCACGCGCGCAATGGCCGCAGCTGTTGCCGACCCTCAGGCTGTTGCGGCAGATCCAGAGCGAAGGATTGCTGGATGGCCGGCGCATCCGCTCCGGCTGGCGCGATGCCCGCAACAACCAGTGCTCGGGCGGGAGCTCGCGCAGCCAGCACCTGGCCAATCGCGCGCTCGACCTGGATCTGGATCCCGCGGTGCCCCCGGCGCGGCTGTGCGGCTACTGGCGCCGGCACGGACCGGAATCGGCGATGGGGCTGGGTTTCTACTCGCCCGAACGCATCCATATCGACACCGCCGGATTCCGCACCTGGGGCACGGATCATCGCCGTGGCACGTCGCTGTGCATTCAACCGAAGTGATGCGGGCTTCCGCGCGATTGCCGCCGGACGATGCGGATCAGCGCATCGGTCGCAGGCGCACGAACAGGCCGAAGTGATCCGAGGCCCAGGTGCCATCGGCATCGGCGCGCTCGAACAGGATGCGCGCCTCGTCCACCCGGAATGCATCGGTCTGGAAGAACACGTGATCGATGCGCTGCGCCGGATGTCCCATGTGGGGATTGAGCGTGGTATGCGCGGGCGCGTCCACGTCCTGATCCGGATGCGCGGCGCGATAGGCGCTGCTGAACCGCGGTGACAACGCCGCCAGCTCGGGCGTGCCATCACCGGTATTGAAGTCGCCACCGATGATGGCCGGCGCCTGCTCGCCGGTGCGATCGATGAAGGCCAGCACGTCCGCGATCTGGCGCGCGCGGATGGTGCCGCCTTCGGGCTTGTAGTGCAGATGGGTGACGTAGACGTTGAGCGGCCGACCGTTGAACTCGGTGCGGACCCAACCCGCCACGCGGTAGTCGTCCAGGGGCTGCAGCTTGACCACATCGCTGGCGTCGATGGCATGACGGGTCAGGATGGCGTTGCCGTACCGATGCGCCTGCCCTTCCGGATCCACGGAAAAGAAGCGGTATTGGTAGCCCAGGCGTTCGGCCAGGTGCTGCGCCTGGTTGGCCAGGCCCGGATCCTGCAAAACCTCCTGCAACAGGATCACGTCCGGTTGCCGCCGCGCCAGCTCGCGCACGATGAGGTCCTGGCGGCGTGGCCAATCCTGCTTGTCGTGCCAGAGGTTGAGGGTGACCACATCGAGCGTGGGCGTATCGGCGAACACGGTCGTCGCGGCTTCGCCACGCGCCGGTGCCTGCGCGCAGGCGGTCAGGACGACCAGCAGGACGGGAGCCAGAATGCTCGCGAACAGCCGCTTCATGGCACGGCCCTTCAGCGGGCCGGCAGGTACTGCTGCGGATCCACCGGCTTGCCGTTGTAGCGGATCTCGAAGTGCAGCATTTCGCGCGAGGCGCCCGAGCTGCCCATTTCGGCGATCTGCTGTCCGGCCTTGACGTTCTGGCCTTCGTTGACCAGCCGCTTGCGGTTGTGGCCATAGGCCGACAGCCAGGCCTCGCTGTGCTTGACGATGATCAGTTCGCCGTAGCCGACCAGACCGGCGCCGGAGTACACCACCCCGCCATCGGCGGCGGCACGCACGGCCTGGCCGCCGGAGCCGGCGATGTCGATGCCCTGCTTGGTGGCATCGCCGGCGACGAAACGTCCGATCACGTGGCCATCCGCCGGCCAGCGCCAGTTGAAACCACTGCTCACGGGTGCGGGCTGCGGCGGGGGCGGCTTGGGCGCGCTGGTGGGCGGCGGCGTCGCAGGGCGCGGCGGGGTGCCCGTGGCGACAGTACCGGTCGCCGGGCGGCTGCCGGAGGATGGATACAGGCGCAGGCTCTGGCCGGGATAGATGGTGTAGGGCGATCCGATGCCGTTCCAGGC
>NZ_JANJUE010000235.1 GCF_024710765.1 Pseudoxanthomonas sp. | reverse complement strand
GGTGCCGCTGAAGTAGGGGTACTGCACGTTGGAGAACATGCCGTGCAGCGCATGGCCGAACTCGTGGAACGCGGTGGTCACTTCATCCCAGGTCAGCAGGGTCGGCTGGCCGGCCGGCGGCTTGGGAATGTTGAGGTGGTTGGCGACCACCGGCTTGAAGCCGGTCATGCCCGACTGCGATACGTAGGAGTTCATCCATGCGCCGCCGCGCTTGGAATCGCGCGCGTACATGTCGGCGATGAAAATGGCCAGCTGGGTGCCGTCGGCGTTGTACACGTCGTACACGGTGGTGTCCGGGTGGTACAGCGGCAGGTCGGTGCGCTTCTTGAAGGTCAGGCCGTAGAGCTGGTTGGCGGCGTAGAACACGCCGTTTTCCAGCACGTTGGTCAGCTCGAAATACGGCTTGAGCTGCGACTCGTCGAAGTTGTACTTGGCGGTGCGGACCTTCTCGGTATAGAACGACCAGTCCCACGGCGCCAGTTGGAACGTCGGCTGGCCCTTGGCCTTCTGCTCCTGATCGATCATCGCCTGCAGATCGGCAGCCTCGCGCCGGGCGTTGGCGACCGCGGCCGGGGCCAGCTTGCCGAGCATGGCGTTGACCGCCTGCGGGGTCTTGGCGGTTTCGTCTTCCAGCACGTAGGTGGCGTGATCCGGATAGCCCAGCAGTTTGGCGCGATCGGCGCGCAGCTTCATGATGGTGGCGATCAGTTCGCGGTTGTCGTACTTGCCGCCGCGGCTGCCGCGCGAGACCGACGCCTCGTGCAGGCGCTGGCGCAGGGCGCGGTCGGTCAGCTGCGACTCGGCCGGCTGGCCGGTGGTGTTGAGCAGGGTGAGCACGTACTTGCCGGCCAGGCCGCGGGCCTTGGCAACGTCGGCGGCGGTGGCGATCTGCTGATCGGTCAGGCCGTCGAGCTGCTTGACGTCATCGACCACCACGGCCGAATCGTTGACCTCGGCCAGCACGTTCTGGCTGAACTGGGTGCCCAGCTTGGCCAGCTGGCCATTCATGCCCTTCAGGGTGGCCTTGTCGGCGTCGGACAGCTTGGCGCCGGCGCGGACGAAATCGGTGTGGTACTTCTCGACCAGGCGCACGCCCTCGGCGTCCAGGCCCAGGCCGGCGCGCTGGTCGTACAGCGTCTGGATGCGGGCGAACAGCTTGCCGTTGAGGTAGATGGCATCGCGGTGGGCGGCGAACTTGCCGGAATAGTCGGCCTGCAGCTTCTCGCGGGCGTCGTTGGTGTCGGCGCCGACCAGGTTGTAGAACACGGTCTGGGCGCGGTCGAGCACGCGGCCGCTCTTTTCCATCGCCAGGATGGTGTTGTCGAAGCTCGGCGCGGCGCCGTTGTTGGCGATGGCGTCGATTTCCTTCAACTGCGCGGCCATGCCGGCGTCGAAGGCGGGCGCGAAGTCGCTGTCCTTGATCCTGTCGAACTGTGGGTAATGCAGCGGCAGCGGGCTGTCGGCGAAGAAGGGATTGGCGGCCTTGGCGGCTTCGGCGGTCGGGGCCGCGGTCTGGCTGTAGGCGGGCATGGCGAGTCCGAGGGTCGCGGCAAGCGCGAGGGCAAGGCGGGTGGTCATGGGGTGCTGCTTCCTGACAGAGATAGGGCTTTCGGCAGGCTAACCCAAGGCCCGGGGTGGGGGCGCGTGACGAAAGGCATGTGCCGGGCGGGACTGTTCTGTGCCAAGGCCCGGGGCTAGAGCGTCTCGAACTCGCGTGCGATCCAGGACACGTGGTAAAGCAGGCCGAGCACCGCGAAGCCTGCGTGGTAGCGCGGACTGCGGGTCCACATGGCGATCAGGCAGCCGGCGATGTAGGCGGCGTTGCGGAACACGTATTCGGGCCCGAAGCTGCGGAAGTACGCCTCGCCCTTGATCCAGGTGTCGATGAAGTCGACCGCGAACACCAGCGCCAGCAGGCCGAAGAACCATTTGCGGCGGTCGTAGAAATAGTCGCGGTAGCTGGCATAGCCGTCCAGGTTTTCCGGGAAGATCAGCGCGCACAGCAGGTATTGCATCAGCGCGTACAGGGCCACGAAGAAATAGAGGTTGAAGCTCCAGTGCACCAGATGCGAGAGACGGAACTCCCACCACCAGAACAGCAGCAGGTAGGAGAACACGAACGTGGCCCAGCACAGGTGCACCCAGTAGATCTGGCAATGGCGCGGGCGCTCGATGATGCGGGCGAAGTGGCGCAGCAGATGGGTCAGGCCCAGGCCGACCACCATGCCCAGCAGCACGCGCACGTGCAGGTAGACGGTCGCCATCGAGGCGGCGTCGGGTGCATGGGGCGAAAGCTGCATTCCGTGTTCCCCGGCGGAAGCGACGGCCAAGGCTAGCGCATCCTGGTCGCCGTCGCACGTGCGCGCCGGGCGGCGAAAACGCTTGCCGCCAGCGGTTCCCGGGTGTCTCATATCGACGTTTTCCCAGGAGTCCGCCATGACCACCGCCTACGATTTCTCCGCCATCGACATCGATGGACAGTCCCGGTCGCTGGCCGACTACCGCGGCAAGCCGTTGCTGATCGTCAACGTCGCGTCGAAGTGCGGCTTCACCCCGCA
>NZ_JANJUE010000440.1 GCF_024710765.1 Pseudoxanthomonas sp. | reverse complement strand
CGGCATGGTGCCGGTGCTCGTCATTGGTCACCACCATGTCCGCTGGCAGGCGATGGGCAAACGTGCCGACCTCGCGCGCCGTCCCGCAGGCCGATGGCTGACCCGTCAGCGAGAAGGGACTATTGCCCGGTTCGGAGATCTTGCCGGTCAGGAGGTGCAGATTGTAGACCATCTGGTTGGCCCAGACGCCACGGACATGCTGGTTGAATCCCATGGTCCAGAGCGACATGACTTTCGTGGAGGGATCGGCGTAGAGCTCGGCCAATTCCTCGAGGAACCCATGCTCCACGCCGCTGATCTCCGAAGCGCGCTCCAACGTGTATTCCGAGACAAGCTGACTGAAGGCCTCGAAATCGATCGGGTCCATCTGGCCGGCCGTCGCGGCGCCAGTGGCCGCTTGTTCCAGAGGATGTTCGGGACGCAATCCATAGCCGATGTCGGTCATGCCGCGCATGAACTTGGTATGCTTGTTGACGAAATCCTCGTTGACGCGACCGGTCGTGATGATGTGGTTGGCGATGTAGTTCAGGATCGCCAGGTCCGTTCCAGGCTTGAAGATGATCGGGACGTCGGCCAGATCCATGCTTCGGTGGGTGAAAGTCGAAAGCACCGCGCAGCGCACATGAGGATTGCCGAGACGTCGATCGGCGAGGCGCGTCCAGAGGATCGGATGCATCTCGGCCATGTTCGAGCCCCAGAGCACGAAGGCGTCGGCATGCTCGAAGTCGTCGTAGCATCCCATCGGCTCGTCGATGCCAAAAGTGCGCATGAAAGCGGTGGCGGCCGAGGCCATACAATGTCGCGCATTGGGGTCGAGATTGTTGGAGCGGAATCCGGCGCGCATCAGCTTGGTTGCGGCGTAGCCTTCGAAAATCGTCCACTGTCCGGAGCCGAACATGCCAAGCGCCTTCGGCCCCTTTTCCCGCAGAACCTGCTTGACCTTGTCGGCCATCACCGTGAAGGCCTCGTCCCAGCTGACAGGCTCCAGCTCGCCGTTCTTGTCGTAGACGCCACCGGTCCGACGCATCAACGGGGTGGTTAGACGGTCCTCCCCGTACATGATCTTGGAGAGGAAGTAGCCTTTCACGCAGTTCAGGCCACGGTTCACCTCGGCCTGCATGTCGCCGTGGGTAGCGACCACCTGTCCGTCCTTGACCCCGACCATCACGCCGCAGCCCGTGCCGCAGAAACGGCAAGGTGCCTTCGACCACTTTATCTCCAGCGTCTCCACGCCCCCGACGACCGGCTGCGCGGCCGCGGGCAAGGCTATGCCGGCAGCTGCCGCCGCGACCGCAGCGGCTTGCGCCTTTAGGACGTCACGCCGGTTGAGCTCCAGTGTCATGACGCATCTCCTCCTCAACGACGGCTTGTTCGAACACCATGCTGGCGGCAAGTACTCCGCCCATCAGGTTTATCGTGGTCAGCTTCTCGCCCAGCTCGCCAGGTCCGCTTCCCTCGAGCACAAGGACGATCTTGCCCTCGCCACTTGCGACCACTTCCACACCCGGCATTTCCGCCAGGCGCTGGGACAGGTCGGGAACGAGCGACGGAAGCGCACGTACGATCGCACTGGATACATGGTGCCGGGATGTCCCGTTCGCGCCGATCCTGCCCAGCATGACGTCCCGGCGGGTTAATGCTTTGTCATTGGCCATGATCAATGACCCCCCGTAGGTGGACCGGGTGGGCCGAAGATCATCTGCCAGATCCAAACAACCAGGCCATAGCTGCCGACGAAGCCGACAGCAACGATCGGCCAGATGCCGAAGGCCAGCACCAGGAATGCGATGATTTCTGAGCGCCGCCTTGATGGCGTCGTGACGCCTGCTTCAGGATGCTCGGTCATGCCTCAACCAGCCCGATCTTCATCCACTCAAACTCACAAGGAGCTTAGAGTCGTCATCTCGAAGGTCAACCCACTATTTGCCGATGTCGTGATCACGACAAGAAAGAAGGTCGTCCTTTCGTCATGCTAGTTTGCGCTGTCGCAGAGATGGTCATTGATCTTGTTGCTAAGGCGGTGATCGTTCTCGACCCGTGCCGCCGCCGGCGTTGAAAATATGATGCACTTTCTCAGTAAATACTTCGCATGATTTCGGTCTGGATAGTGGCGCTGCTGGGAG
>NZ_JANJUE010000428.1 GCF_024710765.1 Pseudoxanthomonas sp. | reverse complement strand
ACGGTGACGTTGCGTCGAGACGGGTCGTCCAAATTCGCGGAGCAGAACCGCTGGGGCACGTTCCCGTCGTTCGCGCTGGGATGGAACATCGGCCAGGAAGACTTCATGAACCAGTTCGAATGGCTGTCGGCCGCCAAACTCCGCGGCAGCTGGGGCAAGATCGGCAACGAGAAGATCAGCTATTACGACCGCTTCGCCCGGATCCAGTCGAACCTTCCCGCCATCTTCGGAAATCCGGACGCCATCTACCCGGGCGCGACCTACGGCAAGAGCGGCAACACCGACCTGAAATGGGAAACCACCACCCAGACCGACATCGGGATGGATCTGGACCTGTTCAAAGGCAAACTGACCGCCGAGTTCGACCTGTACAACCGCTTGACGGAAGACATCCTCGTGGAACTGTCGACACCCGGCCACCTCGGTAACGGACAAGGCCAACGGGTGCGCTACAACGCCGCTTCGGTCGAGAACAGCGGATTCGAATTCAACCTGAAATGGCAGGAGAGGTTCGACCGCTTCGGTTATTCGGTCGGCTTGGTCGGAACCACGCTCAAGAATGAGGTCAAAGCCATCGGTGGAAACGCCGGCATCGATTCGGTGCTCATCGGCGGATTCCTGGGCAACGGGCAGGCCGTCACCCTCTCGCGCGTGGGTCGTCCGATCGGCGCGTTCTACGGGTACGTCACCGACGGCGTGTTCCAGAATCAGACCGAGCTCGACGCCTATCCGCACATGGCCCAAGCCGGCATCGGCGACCTTCGGTTCAAAGACGTGAACGGCGACGGTCGCATCAACGGATTGGACCGAACTTACATCGGATCGCCCATTCCGGACATGATCCTCGGATTGAACATCGACATGGACTACCGCAACTTCGATCTGTCCATCGGCCTGCAAGGGCAGTTCGGCAACGAGATCTTCAACGGGAAGAACGTGGTGAGACCCGATCCATACAACTTCGAGGCCCATGTGTGGGATCGTTGGAGAGGCGAGGGCACCAGCGACGATGAGCCGCGGGCCTCGTTCGGCGGGTACAACTTCCTGCCGTCGGACCGCTTCATCCACGACGGATCGTTCATCCGTCTACGCAGCGTGGTGCTGGGGTACACCTTGCCCAAATCGTTGACCGAGCGCGTGAATGTGCCCAACGCCCGCATGTATCTGCAGGCCACCAACCTGCTCACCTTCACCAAATACACGGGCTACACGCCTGAGATCGGCAGTTACGATGTGCTTTCGAACGGCATCGACAACGGCATCTACCCGATTCCATCGGTGATCACCTTCGGATTCAACATGACCATCCACTGAGGCAACCATGAAAAAACGCATCCTTCTTCCTCTCTTGCTCAGTCTGATCGTTCCCACGGCATGTGAGAATTTCCTGAGTGTCAAACCGCAAGGCCAACTCACGCAAGAGGCGTTTCCGACGACGGCGTCGGATGCGGCCTTGGCCACGAACGCCGCGTACACCGTCATCCGCGGGTGGCACTACAATTCGGGAGGGTTCCCCATCCTTGACATCATGTCCGACGACACCCACAAAGGCAGCAATCCGAACGA
>NZ_JANJUE010000207.1 GCF_024710765.1 Pseudoxanthomonas sp. | reverse complement strand
CGGTTACTGCTCGGGCATCGAAAACTATTCGCGCCACCTCACCGGCAAGGCACCGGGTGAGCCGCCGCCGACCCTGTTCGACTACCTGCCGGCGGACGCGTTGCTGGTCATCGACGAATCGCACGTGACCATTCCGCAGATAGGCGCCATGTACAAGGGCGACCGTTCGCGCAAGGAAACGCTGGTCGAGTTCGGTTTCCGCCTGCCGTCGGCGCTGGACAACCGGCCGCTGCGGTTCGAGGAATGGGAGGAGCGCTCGCCGCGCAGCATCTACGTTTCGGCGACCCCGGGGCCCTACGAGCTGCGGGAATCGAACGGGGAAATCGTCGAACTGGTGGTCCGGCCGACCGGCCTGGTCGACCCGGAAGTGGAAATCCGCCCGGTCGGTACCCAGGTCGACGACCTGCTGTCGGAAATTAATTTGCGGGTGTCCTGGGGCGATCGCGTGCTGGTCACCACCCTGACCAAGCGCATGGCCGAGAACCTGACCGAGTACCTGGGCGAGCACGGGGTCAAGGTGCGCTACCTGCACTCGGACGTGGACACGGTGGAGCGGGTGGAGATCATCCGTGATCTGCGCCTGGGCAAGTTCGACGTGCTGGTCGGCATCAACCTCCTGCGCGAGGGCCTGGACATGCCGGAGGTGTCGCTGGTGGCGATCCTGGACGCCGACAAGGAAGGTTTCCTGCGTTCCACCGGTTCGCTCATCCAGACCATCGGCCGCGCGGCCCGAAACCTGCGCGGCAAGGCCATCCTGTACGCCGACAAGATGACGCGATCCATGCAGGCGGCGATCGACGAGACCAGCCGGCGCCGCGAGAAACAGCTGGAACACAACGCCGAGCACGGCATCACCCCGAAATCGGTGGCCAAGCCCATCGTCGACATCCTGGAGGGCGCGCGCACGGATGCGGGCGAGGCCAAGTCCGGACGTGGCAAGCGCAGGGTGGCGGAGGACCGGGCGGATTACGCGGTGCTGGATCCGGCCCAGGCGCTGGCCCGCATCAAGACGCTGGAACAGGAGATGTACCAGCATGCCCGCGACCTGGAGTTCGAGGATGCCGCGCGCCTGCGCGACGAGATCCGCAAGCTCAAGGAAGCCAGCCTGGCTGGCTGACGTGCCCGGCTCGGTACGGCATCGATGGAACGGGGGGCCGCCGGGCCCGGCCCGCGCAGATGTCCGCCGCGACGCCCGTGCCGCGGGGCGGCGGGTGAAGCGGGGCGGGCATTTTGGCCGCCGGTGCAGGGACATGTTGTCGCCGCGTAGGCTTCTGGGCTAGAATTCGCGCCCCTGCAAAGGGCAGACCGGGCGGTTAGCTCAGCGGTAGAGCACTACCTTGACATGGTAGGGGTCACAGGTTCGAACCCTGTACCGCCCACCACCGTAAACCTAGATGGCACAAGGGTTTCGGTGGTTTCCCCAGCAACATCCCTCTCCGCAACTGTCATCGCACTGGCATCGCCAGCGACGGCGGTCGCCAGATAGGGCGGATCTGCGCCATTTCCGCCGCCAAGGCCACCGTCCAAGCATCGATCGCCTCCCGGGCCATGATAGGGGAGGCGGGGTCGAATTTCGCATAGTCCTCCGTCGTGTTGGCGCCGACGCGCCCTTCTGCGACGCCAGGCGGCTTCAACGTTTGCCTGACAGCGATCCGGCAGGTGCCCTGCTATGCCAAGGGAGTGACCTATATCTCTACTGGCCCCCATTGGGTCCCCAGCGTTGCGAGAAGCGGCTCCAGGACGTCAGTTGCTGGCACTACGGCCCGGAATTTTCTGGCCGACTACTGACGAGGCGCACATGGTGGGCCAAATTCGGCCTTGCTTGCCTTTCAGCCCAGCAGCGGGATTTCGTTGTTTAGTAAAAAAGGGCGCTACGAAATCCAATGTGAGTGTGTTCTAAGACTTTTCCGATTGTCGATGATAGGGGCGGCCAATAGCGTCAAGGATGGCGATCATCTTCTGGGATTTTTCCGAAGCCACGGCGCGGGAATGCGCCAAGCAAGGAGAATGTCGATGCGTGAGCTAACGGCAAGTGAAGTTGAATCCGTCAGTGGTGGTCTGCCCACCGTAGGCAGGGCGGTTGCGACTTGGGCTATTGGGAAGGCGCTCAATGCGGCGTCCAAATACATCAAGGAGGGAGCGCTCAAGGAAGATACCTTCACCAATCCCTCCAACGTTCAAAACGTATACGGGGCGTGACAGGCACCCGCCGGGCGGCCGTCTGTCGCCCGGTTTAGTCCAGATTATCTTGCTGGAAAAACTATGGATATCACCGATAGTCGGCTGCGCAGCGCGAGTATTGGACGGGCCCTCAAGAGCGTCGTGCTTGCTTGTATCTTCACGTTGACTTCCTCGAGCATCGTTGCTTTTTCGTTTCGACGGGAGTTGAAGGGGTTTGATCCTGGTTTTTCTGATCTGGACTTGATTGGCGCCGTTGTCCAGGCGGGAATACTGGGGCCAGCTATTGAATCTCTTCTTGCGGGGGGAGTGATATCGATAATCCTGCTTCCATTGTTCAGGTACAGGACCGCTGTCATTGTCGTTTCCGCGGTTATTTTTTCTTCGCTCCACGCCATATTCAATGTTTATTGGGGGATCGTTGTTTTCTTTCCCTTCGTTGTGTATTCGTACTTGTTTTTAAGCTACATGAAATACGGCAGGCGCTGGGCCTATGGGATGTCGTTTCTAGCCCATGCGGTTCACAATAGTTGTGCGGTTCTTGCAGTATTTCTCGTTGACAGTGCTTCGTGAACGCTAGGGCGTAGGCCCTCTTCTTCTTTGAGGTTGGCGACGTTCACATGCTGAAGAACAAGCCGTCGCCAAGGGACGCAACGGCATGCCGTATGAGGTCCATATCGCAGCGATGTGGGGCGGTGAGGCGGCGACGGTTCCACGGTCCCGAAAAACGAAGGCCCTGCCTATCGGATTTCCGGCACGGGGCCCAACGAGTGGGTGGGCCATGGCGAAGCCTGGAGGGAGCAGGGCTGATCCACCTGCTGGCGGGTCCCGCCTCAGGTCTCGACGGTAGTGACGGCCCGAGTTGGCGCTAGCTCGGCCCGTCTGGCATCAGCAACGCTTGCGTGTTGCAGCCCGTCGTTTACAATGCTCTTCAAGTAAGAGGGCGATGGTGCCTGTCGCGGTAACCACTTGATTGATTTCAGGTGGCTCTATCGTGGTCTGGTGGAGACGCAGATTCGAATCTGTACCGCCAACCACGCTCATCCGCGTGGATTCCCGTCTTCCTTTGTTCGCCACTCCGATATCACGAGGTGGCCTGCGGAAACGCCGGCCGAGCGTGCGACATGAGCACTACCATCGCCTGAATCCGGTACTGCCCGAGGCACTGCATCCCGTAGGCGCCCTCGTGGCGCTTTTTTGTTGGCCGCGAAGCGGCCACGGGATTCGGAAGCCGAGATGGGGGATTCGCTGTTTGGCCCCGCTCGCTTCCGCGAATCCCGATTCTCCAATCCCGAATCCCGGCCTTCCCAATAATGATCACGATCACGCTTCCCGACGGCAGCAGCCGCCAGTTCGAACAGCCCGTTTCCGTCATGCAGGTGGCCCAGTCCATCGGCGCAGGCCTGGCCAAGGCGACCCTGGCCGGCGCGGTCGATGGCCGCCTGGTCGATGCCAGCGACGTCATCGATCATGACGCCAGCCTGCGCATCATCACTCCCAAGGATGAGGAAGGGCTGGAAATCATCCGCCACTCCTGCGCCCACCTGGTCGGCCACGCGGTCAAGCAGTTGTACCCGGACGTGAAGATGGTCATCGGTCCGGTCATCGCCGAAGGCTTTTACTACGACATCTACAGCGAGCGCCCGTTCACGCCGGAAGACATGGCCGCGATCGAGCAGCGCATGCAGGACCTGATTGCCCAGGACTACGACGTCATCAAGAAAGTGACGCCGCGGGCGGAAGTCATCCAGGTGTTCAAGGCCCGCGGCGAGGACTACAAGCTGCGCCTGATTGACGACATGCCGGAAGAGAAGGCGATGGGCCTGTACTACCACCAGGAGTACGTGGACATGTGCCGGGGCCCGCACGTGCCGAACACGCGTTTCCTGAAGGCGTTCAAGCTCACGCGCATTTCCGGCGCCTACTGGCGTGGCGATGCCAAGAACGAGCAACTGCAGCGCATCTACGGCACGGCCTGGGCGGACAAGAAGCAGCTCGACGCCTACATCACCCGGATGGAGGAAGCCGAGAAGCGCGACCACCGCCGCATCGGCAAGCAGCAGAACCTGTTCCACCTGCAGGAAGAGGCCCCCGGCCTGGTGTTCTGGCATCCGAAGGGCTGGGCCATCTGGCAGGTGGTCGAGCAGTACATGCGCAAGGTCTACCGCGACAGCGGCTATGGCGAAGTGCGCTGCCCGCAGATCCTGGACGTCTCCCTGTGGCAGAAGTCGGGCCACTGGGACAACTACCAGGAGAACATGTTCTTCACCGAATCGGAGAAGCGCACCTACGCGGTCAAGCCGATGAACTGCCCTGGCCACATCCAGGTGTTCAACCAGGGCCTGCACAGCTATCGCGATCTGCCGATCCGCTACGGTGAGTTCGGCTCCTGCCACCGCAACGAGCCTTCCGGCGCGCTGCACGGCATCCTGCGGGTGCGTGGCTTCACCCAGGACGACGGCCATGTCTTCTGCACGGAGGAGCAGGTCGAATCCGAGGTGACCGCGTTCCACCAGCAGGCGCTGGCGGTCTACGGGGCGTTCGGTTTCGACGACATCCAGATCAAGATTGCCCTGCGCCCGGAAAAGCGCCTGGGCGACGACGCCACCTGGGACAAGGCCGAGGACGCCCTGCGGGCGGCCCTGCGCAGCTGCGGGGTGGAGTGGAAGGAACTGCCGGGCGAGGGCGCCTTCTATGGCCCCAAGATCGAGTACCACCTGAAGGATGCCATTGGCCGGACCTGGCAGCTGGGCACGATGCAGGTCGATTTCATGATGCCGGGCCGGCTGGGCGCCGAGTACGTGGACGAACACAGCCAGCGTCGCCACCCGGTCATGCTGCACCGGGCCATCGTGGGGTCCATGGAGCGGTTCATCGGCATCCTGATCGAGCACCATGCCGGGGCCTTCCCGGCCTGGCTGGCCCCCCAGCAGGCGGTCGTAATGAACATTACGGACGCCCAGGCCGATTATGTGGACGAAGTCCGGAAAACCCTTGCAAATCAAGGCTTCCGGGTAGTGGCCGATTTGCGGAACGAAAAAATCGGCTTTAAGATCCGCGAGCACACCCTGCAGCGGGTCCCCTACCTCCTGGTGGTCGGAGACCGCGAGAAGGAAAATGGCGCCGTTGCCGTGCGTACGCGTTCGGGCGAGGATTTGGGCACAATGTCCGTGTCCGACTTCGCCGATCGCCTGCGTGGCGAGGGCGCGTAAAGGGTCCGGCCCCGGTTGGGGCCGGCACGATTCTCTCTGGAGACTGAAACATCAGCACCCCTGACAACAAGCAAAACCGCAAGAACCACGAAATCCGCGTGCCGCGCGTGCGCGTGATCGGTTCCGATGGCGAAATGATCGGCGTGCTCACGCGCGACGAGGCATTGTCGATGGCCGAGGAAGAGGGCCTGGATCTGGTCGAGATCCAGCCCAACGCCGAGCCGCCCGTCTGCAAGATCATGGACTTCGGCAAGTTCAAGTTCGAGCAGCAGAAGAAGGCGAACGAAGCCAAGAAGAAGCAGAAGCAGGTCGAGATCAAGGAACTCAAGTTCCGGCCGGTCACCGATGAAGGCGACTACCAGATCAAGATGCGCAACATCCGCCGCTTCCTGGAAGAAGGCGACAAGGTCAAGGTCAACATCCGCTTCCGTGGCCGCGAGATGAGCCACCAGGAACTGGGTCGTGAAATGGCCGCGCGCATCGAGGCCGAACTGGGCGACGAGATCGTCATCGAGTCGCGTCCGCGCCTGGAAGGCCGGCAGATGGTGATGATGATCGCCCCCAAGAAGAAGTGACCTCCCGCGCCGCGGGCGCGGAGGACATGTGGTGGTGGTTGCCTCTCCCGTCCAGGGCAGGGGAGTGAAAAGAGCGCCGTGAGGCGCTCTTCTCGTTTCCGCACGTGGAGGTTTCGTGTTCCGGTCCGGACCCTACAACTGCCGCCAGCCGAAACCATCGCCCCGGCGGTAATACACCGCCACCGCGCGACCATAGACCTTTTCGGCATCGACGAAGCCGAAGAAACGGCCATCGAAGCTGTTGCCGCGATGATCGCCAAGCACCAGGAGCTTGCCGGCGGGGACCACCATGCCGTGGACGTCGGGACCGCCACCGAGATCCAGATCGAGCGCGGCGGTGCGGATTCCGAAATCCTCGCGTGGCGCATCGCCATCCAGCCGCAGTGGTCGGCCATCGATGCTCAGGTGGCCACCGCGAAGATCGACGTGGTCACCGGCCACGGCGACCACCCGCTTGATCAGGCGGGTGCCATCCGCCGGGGAGTCGAACACGGCGACCTCGCCGCGCTGCGGCCTCCGCACGGCCAGCAGCGCATGGGAGGTGAATGGCAGGCGCAGGCCGTAGGCACGCATGTCCACCACCACCCGATCACCGGGCTGCAGGGTCGGCTGCATCGAACCACTGGGTACCTGGTAGTGGTTGGCCAGGGTGTCGCGCGCGGCGAGCAGCAGGCCGAGCATGGCCAGCACGGGCAGGGCTTCCTTGCGCAACCATCGCAGGGCGCGTTGGCCGGGCGGGGGATGGGGCACGGTGTCCAGAATGGCCGCTCCAGAGGGACGAGGCCGGTTTGGACCCGGCAACGGGCATCGAGTTCCTGCGCGGCGAGATGGCGGGGACCCGGCGCCCGGTGTCATGCGGGCCACGCCGACGGGCCGGCAGAACCCGCTGATTTGCAAGGGAAAGCAAGTCCCTGCATAATGTGCGGCCCGGTTCTCCGGGATCGGCTGCTCGCAGCCCAGGACCCACCATTGGTTTCTTTCGGAATCAATGGCTTACAAGCCGACTGGGGCATGGATGGAAAGCGTGGCGCCAAGGCGCTGCCGCCCAGGTCAGTGACATAAACCATCAAGGACATTGCAATGCCCAAGATCAAGACCCACCGGGCGGCGGCCAAGCGTTTCCGCAAGACCGCCTCCGGCAAATACAAGGCTGGCCACGCCAACCGTAGCCACATCCTCACCAAGAAAGCGACCAAGCGTAAGCGTGGCCTGCGTGCGACGAACATCGTTCGCGCCGAGGACAGCAGCCGTCTGGACCGCATGCTTCCCTACCTCTGAGGACTGAACCATGGCACGAGTTAAGCGTGGCGTGATGGCGCGTCGCCGTCACAAGAAAGTCCTCCACCTGGCCAAGGGCTACTACAACGCCCGCCGCAAGGTGTTCCGCGTCGCCAAGCAGGCGGTCATCAAGGCGCAGCAGTACGCCTACATCGGCCGCAAGCAGAAGAAGCGCAATTTCCGTTCGCTGTGGATCACCCGCATCAATGCGGCTGCCCGCATCAACGGCCTGAGCTACAGCCGTTTCATGAACGGCCTGCTGAAGGCTGGCATCACCCTGGACCGCAAGGTGCTGGCGGACATCGCCGTGCACGATGCGACGGGTTTTGCGGCCCTGGCTGAAAAGGCGAAGGGCGCACTCGCAGCCTGAGCTGCGATCTCCACCGTAAACGCAGTAGCGGCAGTTCATCGCCGAACACGTGGGGAAGGGCGCGAGTCCTTCCCCATTGTTTTTTGTGGTTCCGGATCCGATCCGGAATCCGGACAAGCCGAACCTCATCTGGACGATCCATGAGCGACATCGAATCCCTGTCCACCCAGGCTCTCGCCGACATCGCCGCGGCGCAGACGCCCGATGCGCTGGAGCACCTGCGCGTGGCGCTGCTGGGCAAGAGCGGCAGCGTCACCGCGCAGCTGAAGCAACTGGGCACCCTGCCGGCGGACCAGCGCAAGAGCGCCGGTGAAGCCATCAACCGCGTACGCGATGCCATCGGCGACGCCCTGTCGGCGCGCAGGACGGTGCTGGAAGACGCGGTGCTGGATGCGCGCCTGTCCAGCGAAACCATCGACGTGACGCTGCCGGGCCGCAATGGTTTCCGCGGCGGACTGCATCCCATCAGCCGCACGCTGGAGCGCATCGCCGACATCTTCGGGCGTCTGGGCTACGAATTGGCCGACGGCCCGGAAATCGAGGATGACTGGCACAACTTCGAGGCGCTGAATTTCCCGCCGCACCATCCGGCGCGCGCCATGCACGACACCTTCTACTTCGGTGACGGACGCCTGCTGCGCACCCACACGTCGGGTGTGCAGGTGCGCTACATGGACAACCTGCTGAAGGCCGGACACCAGCCGCCGCTGCGCATGATTGCCGCCGGCAAGGTCTACCGCAGCGACAGCGACCAGACCCACTCGCCGATGTTCCACCAGGTGGAAGGCCTGCTGGTCGACGAACACTCCACGTTCGCCGATCTGAAGGGCACCTTGGCCGAATTCGTGCGCGCGTTCTTCGAGCGCGATTTCGAGATGCGCTTCCGGCCGAGTTATTTCCCGTTCGTCGAACCGGGCGCGGAAGTCGACATCGCCTGGCAACAGCCGGACGGCAGCACCCGCTGGCTGGAAGTGCTCGGCTGCGGCATGGTCCATCCGAACGTGCTGCGCAACTGCGGCATCGACCCGGAGCGCTATACCGGCTTCGCGTTCGGCATGGGCGTGGAGCGCTTCGCGATGCTGCGCTACGGGGTCAATGATCTGCGCGCGTTCTTCGAGAACGACGTGAGGTTCCTGCGGCAGTTCGCGTAAGGGCCCTGGCCCGACGGCGTGAAAGTGATGGCGTGGCGATGCTTCGGCGGACGCCAACGATAATGGACAGATGGCAACGGTGGGCTGCGGCCCACCCTACGGTGACACGATGAAATTCAGCGAAAACTGGCTGCGCAGCCACGTTCCCACCCAGGCCACCCGCGACGAGCTGTCGGCGGTTCTGACCGCGATTGGGCTGGAAGTCGAAGAGGTGACCGCGTTGGGTGATGGCCTGGCGGGCGTGGTGGTCGCGCGCATCGTCGAATGCGCGAAGCACCCGGAGGCCGATCGCCTGCAGGTCTGCCAGGTCGACGCCGGGCAGGGAGCATTCCTGCAGATCGTCTGCGGCGCGCCGAACGCGCGCCCGGGCCTGGTGGCCCCCCTGGCCATGGTCGGCGCGAACGTGGGGGGCATCGCCATCAAGGCGGCGAAACTGCGCGGCGTGGAATCCAACGGCATGCTGTGCTCGGCCAAGGAACTCGGCATCGACGCCGACGCTTCCGGGTTGCTGGAGTTGCCGGACGACGCGCCCATCGGCGAGCCGATCGGCGAGTACCTGGGCCTGCCGGACGCGAGCATCGAAATCAAGTTGACGCCGAATCGCGCCGACTGCTTCAGCGTGCGCGGCATCGCCTACGACGTCGCCGCCGCGGTCGGTAGCCAGGTCAAGCCGCTCGACGCCATGCCTGTTCCCGCGCAAGGCGACGCCGCGCGGGTGGTCGAACTGGAAGCCGGTGAGCGGGTTCCGCGCTTCGCCGGCCGCGTGATCGAAAACGTCGATGCCAACGCGCCAACGCCGGTGTGGATGGCCGAGCGCCTGCGCCGCGCCGGAGTGCGTCCGATCAGCCTGCTGGTGGACGTCACCCAATACGTGATGCTGGAGCTTGGCCAGCCCATGCATGCGTTCGACCAGGATCTGCTGGAAGGCGCCGTGGTCGTGCGGCCGGCGCGCGCGGGCGAGACGGTCAAGCTGCTCGATGGCCGTACCGTGACGCTCGACGGGGAATTCCTGGTCGTTTCCGATGGCCAGGGCGGCAAGGCCGCGCGCGCGGTGGCGCTGGGCGGAATCATGGGCGGATACGACACCCGCGTGACCGACACCACCCGCAACGTGTTCCTGGAAGCGGCGCATTGGATTCCGTCGGCCATCATCGGCCGCAGCCGTCGTCTGGGCATGCATACCGATGCGGGCCATCGCTTCGAGCGCGGCGTCGATCCGGAACTGCCGCGCATCGCGGTGGAGTATGCGACCCGGCTGATCCTCGCCGTCGCTGGCGGCGTGCCCGGACCGGTGACCGAAACGGTGCTGCCGGAACATCTGGCGAAACCGCCGACCATCGGCCTGCGCCGCGCGCGCGTGGCACGCGTGCTCGGCGTCGGGATCGCCGACGCCGAAATCGAGCGCATCCTGCAGGCACTGGGAATGCAGGTATCGCGTGATGGCGAAGGCTGGCAGGTGGTTCCACCCAGCCGTCGCTTCGACATCGCCATCGAGGAAGACCTGATCGAGGAACTGGCGCGCATCCACGGCTACGAGCGCATCCCGACCACCTTGCCGGGCGGCGCCACGCGCGTGGCGGTGCAGAGCGAAACCCGTGTCGACCAGTCCACGGTGCGCCGCCAACTGGCCGCGCGCGAGTACCTGGAAACGGTCAACTACGCGTTCGTCGATGCCTCCTGGCTCGCGCACTGGCAGGTCGCCGAAGGCGCGGTGCCGCTGGCCAATCCGCTCAGTGCCGAGCTGGGCGTGATGCGCACGCAACTGCTGCCGGGCCTGGTGGCTGCGCTGGGTCGCAACATGGCCCGCCAGGCCGGGCGCGTGCGCCTGTTCGAGCTGGGCAACGTGTTCGAAGCGTCCACCACCGCGGGTGCCGCGCCCGTCGAGACCTTGCGCATCGCCGCGGCGGCCTGTGGTGACGCCCGTGCCGAGCAGTGGGGCGAAAAGCCGGCACGCAAGGTCGACTTCCATGACCTGAAGGGCGATCTGGAGAGCCTGGCCGCCGCCGCTGGCGCGGTACTGGAGTACCGGCCGTCCACGCGCGCGCACGGGCATCCGGGCCGCTCGGCCGACATTTACCGGGATGGCCGGCGCATCGGCTGGATTGGCCAGTTGCATCCGCGCCTGCAGCGCCAGATGGACCTGGATGCCGACGTGGTCGCGTTCGAGCTGGATCTGGCTCCGCTGACCGGACGCGCGGTCGCGCGCGCTTCGGAGCTGTCGCGGTTCCCGTCCGTCCGCCGGGACCTCGCGTTCGTCGTCGCCGAACAGGTGGCCTGGGATGCCCTGCGGCAGACCGCCCGGGAGGCCGCGGGCCCGCTGCTGCGGGACGTCCAGCTGTTCGACCGCTATGTCGGACAGGGGGTCGAATCCGGTCAAAAGAGTCTCGCTATGGGCTTGATTTTGCAGGACAACTCACGCACTCTGACTGACCGCGACGTGGAATCCGTGGTCGCCGGCGTGGTGGCCGCCATCGAGGCGGCCCACGGGGCGAAGATCCGCGGATGAACGGCGTGAAGGCAATGGCAGGACTGGGAACAGAAACAGGGGACAGGCAGAAATGGCGCTGACCAAGGCCGAGATGGCCGAGCGGCTGTTCGACGAGGTGGGTCTCAACAAGCGTGAGGCCAAGGAGTTCGTGGACGCCTATTTCGACGTGCTGCGCGACGCGCTGGAGCAGGGGCGGCAGGTGAAGCTGTCCGGCTTCGGCAATTTCGACCTGCGCCGCAAGAACCAGCGGCCTGGCCGCAATCCCAAGACCGGGGAGGAGATCCCCATTTCGGCGCGGACCGTGGTGACGTTCCGGCCGGGGCAGAAACTCAAGGAGCGTGTGGAAGCCTATGCTGGATCCGGGCAGTAATCGCGAGCTACCGCCGATTCCGGCGAAGCGCTACTTCACCATCGGTGAGGTCAGCGAACTGTGCGACGTGAAGCCGCACGTGCTGCGCTACTGGGAAACGGAGTTCCCCAGTCTCGAACCGGCCAAGCGCCGTGGCAACCGCCGCTACTACCAGCGCCATGACGTACTGATGGTGCGCCAGATCCGCAGCCTGCTGTACGAACAGGGCTACACCATCGGCGGTGCGCGCCTGCGGCTGGAGGGCGAGGGTGCCAAGCAGGAGTCGGCGCTGAGCAACCAGATCGTCCGCCAGGTGCGGATGGAGCTGGAAGAAATCCTGCAGTTGCTCCGTCGCTGAGTCTTCTGCGGACGCGCCTAGGAAAGCCGGGCGCGTTCCCGCTATAATCAGCGACCGCCCGCAAGGCGGACGTTTTCCAGGATTCGGGGTATAGCGCAGCCTGGTAGCGCACCAGTCTGGGGGACTGGTGGTCGTCGGTTCGAATCCGGCTACCCCGACCAACTCGCAAGAGACGAAAAGGCCCGCCATGCGCGGGCCTTTTCGTGTCCGGCTGTTGCGGGCGACCTTGCGAGAACCCCCGCGCTCATGTTTAGTATCCCTTCATGCATCCGCGCGCAGAAGAGTTGATCCAGTCGCTGGACCTGGCTCCCCATCCGGAGGGCGGGTATTACCGTCGCATCTTCGAAGCGACCAAGCGCACCGAAGTGAATGGCATCGAGCGTCCCACGCTCACCGCCATCAAGTACCTGCTCACGGCCGGTGTCACCAGCCGCTGGCATCGGGTCGACGCGACCGAGATCTGGGACTGGTCCGAGGGCAGCCCGCTGGAACTGTCGATGTTCGATCCGGAAAACCGCACCCTCAGCCGCGCCCAACTCGACACCTCCGCGCGCGGAGGCCAGCAGGTCCAGGTGGTGAAGGCCGGCATCTGGCAAAGCGCGCGCAGCCTGGGCGACTACACGCTGATGGATTGCTCGGTCTCGCCGGGATTCGCCTGGAAGGGCTTCCAACTGCTGGAACACGACAGCGAGACCGCCCGCCACCTGCGCGAGGCGGGCGGCAAGGTTGCCTGAGTCACGGGGAACCGCGGTACGGAAGCGCGGTCTGAGCCAGCGCCTGGCGCATCTGGCGCCTATCGGGAGTGCGGGGAATGCGATGGTTGGCCTGTGCCGGCGTCCTGTTGGCCTTCTGCGTGTCATGGACCGCGTCTGCACAGCAGGCTTCTTCTCCACCTGCGCCCGATGTCCGGGCCGCCGGACCGGTCATCGACATGGATGCGGTCGTGGTCAGTGGCGCGCAGCCGGGGCCCGGCCTGTGGCGGGTCAGCCGCGACGGGCACACGCTGTACATCCTCGGTACCCAGTCGCCCATGCCCAAGCGGATGACCTGGCTGTCGCAGGACGTGGAGCAGGTGATTGCCGCCTCGCAGGAGGCCATCAAGCCACCGCGGGTGAAGGTGGATGCGGACATCGGCATCATCCGCGGCGCGCTGCTCATTCCCTCCATGCTCAAGGCGAGGCGCAATCCGGACGATCGGACCCTGCGGGAGGTGCTGCCGCCTGACCTCTATGCGCGCTGGCAGGTGCTCAAGGCGCGCTATCTGGGACGGGACAGGGGCGTCGAAAAATGGCGTCCGATCTTCGCGGCACGGGAACTGTACGAGGCCGGCCTCAAGCAGGCGGGGCTGGTCGAGTCGGGAATTGTCAGCCCGGTCGTGGATCAGGCCATCAAGCGGCACAAACTGAAGGTCACCACGCCGCAACTGAGCTTCAAGGTCGAACAGCCCCGGCAGGCATTGAAGGAGTTCGCGGGCGCGCAACTCGACGACAGCGCCTGTTTCCGGGCGACCCTGGATCGGCTGGAGAATGATCTGCCGTTGATGACCGCGCGCGCCAATGCCTGGGCGATCGGCGACATTCCTGCACTCCGTGCCTTGCCCTATGGTGACCAGAACCGCACCTGCGCCCAGGTACTGACCGAAACCGAGTTCGCCCGCAAGCGCGGCATCGCCAACGTGGCGGTGGCGCTGCAAGGTGAATGGCTGAAGGCCGCGGAGGACGCCTTGCGGACCAACGCGTCCACCTTCGCGACCTTGCCGATCTCCGAGTTGCTCAGAAACGACGGGCTGCTGGCAAAGCTGCAGGCGAAGGGTTATGAAATCGAAGCGCCGGAATGAGCGGCGCGACGAGCAACGATGGCCGCGAAAGCGGAGGAATCGAGGAGAAACTCAGCCCGCCGCGCTGAGCGGCGCGTTGGCGGCCAGTTGCGGCCAGCGGCGCAGTATCGAGGCGCGGATGCCGGCGGCATCGATGCCGGCTTCGGTCAGGAGGTCCTCACGGCTGGCGTGATGCTGGAATTCGTCCGGCAGGCCCAGGTGCAGCACCGGCAAGGCGATGCCTTCGCTGTTGAGCAGTTCGGCCACGCCGGAACCGGCACCGCCCATCACCACATTGTCCTCGATGGTGACGAAGCCGTGATGGCTCGACGCCAGGTCCAGCACCATCGCACGATCCAGCGGTTTGATGAAACGCATGTTGACCACGGTCAGTCCGAGTTCGCGACCGACCTGTTCGGCGGCGGCGGCGGTTGAACCGAACGCCAGCAGCGCCACCTGGTTGCCGCGCGTGCGCAGCTCGGCCTTGCCGATGGGCAACGTATCCAGGTCCGCCTGCACGGCCGCGCCGGGGCCGGTGCCGCGCGGATAACGCACCGCGGCCGGGCCGGTGTGGTGGTAGCCGGTGCTGAGCATGCGCCGGCATTCGTTTTCGTCGGCGGGGGCCATCACCACCATGTTCGGCACGCAGCGCAGATAGCTCAGGTCCAGGTTGCCCGCGTGGGTGGCGCCATCCGGACCGACGACGCCGCCGCGATCGATCGCGAACAGGACATCGAGATCCTGGATGGCCACGTCGTGCACCAGCTGGTCGTAGCCGCGTTGCAGGAAAGTGGAATAGATCGCCACCACCGGCTTGCCACCCTCGCAGGCCATGCCGGCGGCCAGGGTGACCGCGTGCTGCTCGGCGATGGCGACGTCGAAGTAACGGTCCGGGTATTCCTTGCTGAAGCGCACCAGGCCGGAGCCTTCGCGCATGGCCGGGGTAATGCCCAGCAGCTTCGGCTCGGCCGCGGCCATGTCGCACAACCAGTCGCCGAATATGTCGGTGTAGGTCGGCTTCTTGGCGCCGGCCTTGCTGACCAGGCCTTTTTCCGGGTCGAACGGGCCGACCGCGTGGTAGCCGATCTGATCGCCTTCGGCCAGTTCGTAGCCTTTGCCCTTGGTGGTCAGGATGTGCAGCAGCTGCGGACCCTTCAGGGTCTTGAGCGTCTTCAGCGCGCCGACCAGCGCTTCCACGTCATGCCCATCGATCGGACCCGTGTAGTGGAAACCCATCTGCTCGAACAGCGTGGAGGGCACGAACATGCCCTTCCAGTGTTCCTCCCAGCGGCGCATGAAGCGTGCCGGCGGTTTCTTCTTGTCGCCCAGCAGCTTCTTGCCACCCTCGCGCAGCGCATTGAGCGTGCGGCTGCTACTGAGCCGGCCGAGCATCTTCGTCAATCCACCGACGTTCTCGGAGATCGACATCTGGTTGTCGTTGAGGATCACCAGCAGGTTCGGTTCCGGCTCCATGCCGCCGGCATGGTTGAGCGCCTCGAACGCCATGCCCGCGGTCATCGCGCCATCGCCGATTACCGCGACCACCTTGCGGTCGTCACCCTGCTGGGCGAGCGCGACGGCCATGCCGAGGGCCGCGGAGATGGAGGTGGAGGAATGGCCGACGCCGAAGGTGTCGTACTCGCTCTCGTCGCGCTTGGGGAATGGCGCCACGCCATCCTTCTGCTTGACCGTGTGGATCTGGTCGCGGCGGCCGGTGAGGATCTTGTGCGGATAGCACTGATGGCCCACGTCCCAGACCAGCCGGTCGACCGGGGTCTCGTACAGATAATGCAGGGCGACGGTCAGCTCGATGACTCCGAGGCCGGCGCCGAAATGTCCGCCGCTCTTGCCGACCGACTCGATCAGGTAGCCACGCAATTCCTCGGCGATGGCCGGCAGTTCGGACTCCTCGAACCGGCGCAGGTCGGCGGGCGTCTCGATACGGGAAAGGCGGGGATAGCGGACGGGATCGATCATGGGCTTGATTTCATCTGGCCCGCTATTTTCCCCCCCTTATGTGAGGTGGGGCAAGCGAACAGGTGAAGCCTGGCGGAAGCGGTGGAAAAAGGCGGGGACTCACGGCCTGTTCACCCCTGCCGAGGAACTGGATCGCCGGGCTGGACCCGGCGGGAAGGCCGTTTCCGGGGGTCAGGCGGACAGCTTGGACTTCTTGGGCAGATGCGCCTTCAGGAATGCCATCTGGTCGGCCAGGATGTTGCGGTTGGACAGGATCAGGTGCTCGATCCAACTCGGCCGGTAAGGCACCGCGAGTAGCGGCATGTTGGCCTGCTGGGGGGTGCGGTTGCTCTTGCGCGAATTGCAGTGGAAACACGCCGAGACCACGTTTTCCCAGATGTCGCGTCCACCCTTGGACAGCGGCAGGACGTGGTCGCGGGTCAGGTGCTGGCGGCTGAAGTCCTGGCCGCAGTACAGGCACAGATAGGCATCGCGGGCGAACAGCGCCGTGTTGGTCAGCGTCGGCGTGGGGGACAGCGCGTGCGCACGGGCGTGTCCGCGCGAGGCCACGATCGGATGCAGTTCGATGACGCTTTGCTCGCCGGTCATCCGGCTGGTGCCGCCGTGCACCCGCAGGCAGGGATCTCCCAGTGTCCAGGCAACCGCCCCGCGTGCGTACAGGCAGGTCGCATCCTGCCAGTTGATCCAGTCGAGCACGCGACCATGCGCGTCGAGCGACAGCAGGCGCGGAGTGAAGCGGGAAGGGGATTGCGGGGCAATGACCGCCGGGCCGGATGCGCTGCCGGTGTCGACCAGGTGAAGCTGAGCTCTGTCTGCTTCCATGGGGTATCAGGTTATACCTGATTGATGACAATTTGGATAGCGCCGCGCCCGCGATGTCGGCGGCTATCGACGCCAGGCAAGCCAGGAAAGGGCAATCCCGCCGCGCATCCGGGCGGGATTGCCGTTCGCCGGAGCGCCTTATTCGCCGAACCGCTCCGAGGCCATCGTCATCAGCGGCCCGGCGCCGGACGCGATCGCGGCGGCGTGGCCGAGGGTACGCGGCAGGATGCGGGCGAAGTAGAACTGCGCGGTTTCGCGCTTTGACTGCTTGAATGCCTCGGATTGCGACGACGCTTCGGCGGTTGCCACGCTGCGCGCCCACCAGTAGGCGAGGGTGACGTAACCCGAATAGAACAGGTAGTCGTAACTGGCCGCGCCGATTTCCTCGGGATCCTGGCTGGCCCGCTGCAGGATCTCGCGGGTCAGGCCTGCCCACTCGGCGGTCTTCTCGCGCAGCGGGGCGATGAATTCGGCGACGGCCGAATTGCCTTCGTGTTCGCGCAGGAAGGATTCGATTTCGGCGAGGAAGATCTTCAGCCCGGCCGCCTGGGTGGAAGCGGTCTTGCGTCCCATCAGGTCCAAAGCCTGGATGCCGGTGGTGCCTTCATAGAGCGTGGTGATGCGCGCGTCGCGTGCCAGTTGCTCCATGCCGTGTTCGTGGATGTAGCCATGGCCACCGAAGCACTGCAACGCGTGGTAGGTGTTCTCGATGCCCCATTCGGTCTGGCAGGCCTTGGAGATCGGGGTCAGGAAACTCACCAGCGTATCGGCGCGTTCGCGCTCCGCGGAATCCGGCGAGTGGCTGGCGACGTCGATCAGCGTACCGGCGTGCAGCGCCAGCAGGCGGCTGCCTTCCACCAGCGATTTGACGGTCAGCAGCATGCGTCGCACATCCGGATGGACGATGATCGGGTCGGCCGGTTTGTCGGGGAATTTCGGACCGCCCAGCGCGCGCGTCTGCAGGCGTTCGCGCGCGTAGCGCAATGCGTTCTGGTAAGCGCGCTCGCCCAAGGCGATGCCCTGCAGGCCCACACCCAAGCGCGCGGTGTTCATCATGGTGAACATGGCTTGCAGGCCCTTGTGCGGCTGTCCGACCAGGTAACCCTGGGCGCCGTCGAAGTTCATCACGCAGGTGACCGAACCCTTGATGCCCATCTTGTGCTCGATGGAACCGCAATGCAGCGCATTGCGATCGCCGACCTTGCCGTCGCGATCGACCTTGAACTTCGGGGTCACGAACAGCGAGATGCCCTTGGCGCCGGCCGGCGCGTCCGGCAGCTTGGCCAGCACCAGGTGGACGATGTTGTCGGTCAAGTCGTGTTCGCCGGCGGTGATGAAGATCTTGGTGCCGGTGATCGCGTAGCTGCCATCGGCATTGGGCTCGGCGCGGGTTTTCAGCAGGCCCAGATCGGTGCCGCAATGGGGTTCGGTCAGGCACATGGTGCCGGTCCAGCGACCGTCGACCAGGGGCTTGAGGAACACTTCCTGCTGCCACGGTTCGCCATGCTGTTTCAGTGCCTCGACCGCGCCGTGCGACAGCAGCGGGAAGTTGCCCCAGGCCAGATTGGCCGCGTTGACCATTTCATTGAGCGGTACGCCCATCACATGCGGCAGGCCCTGCCCGCCGAAATCCGGCGACGCGGTCAGGCCGGTCCAGCCACCCTCGATGAACTGTTCATAGGCAGCCTTGAAGCCGGGGGGAGTGGTGACCGTCTGGCTCGCCTTGTCGTAGGTCGAGCCGACTTCATCGCCGACGCTGTTGAGCGGGGCCAGGACGACCTCGGAAAAGCGGGCGGCTTCATCCAGCACCGCGTCCAGGATGTCGCGGGTGGCGTCGGTGTAACCGAGACGCGCGAACAGGGCTTCGGCGCCCAGCACGTCGTAGAGGGCGAAGCGGATGTCGTTCAGGGGCGCGCGGTAAGCACTCATGGGGGAAGTTCAGGCGGCGGCCCGGAGGGCCGGAAGCGCTCAGCATACTACGGCGTATGGAGTGCGGGATGCCGCGGCGCAACATCCCCGCCCGGAAACGGGAACGGCCCCTTGCGGGGCCGTTCCGGGGAGACAAACGGGCGGATGGCTCAGCGCAGCACGCCGTCCAAGCCCGGGACCGGGTTCAGGGTGCTGTGCCCATCGATGTCGAAATCCCTCGGCTTGGCTTCCTCGGGGGTGGCGTTGGCGGTGCCCTTCAGGCTGTAGGGCAGCGAACGCCGGCCGGCCAGGGTATCGGCCAGCACCATCTTGGCCTCGGCGCTGGGGGTGAACGGCAAGGTCACCATGTCCGCCGACTCCGGCCCCACCGACACGGCGGGAGCCGCCTCCAGCTTGCCGGCGTCGTGGCCATCCACTTGCAGCGAGAGGCTGACCCGATCGAAACGCATCGGGATGCTGCTGTAGTTCTGCAGGCGCAGATCCACCGACCAACTGCCATTGGCATGCACGGTCAACTGCTGGATGCTGGCGGCCGGCTCCGACACGCGCCGCACCGGACCACCGCTGCATGCGGCCAGCAGGGCCGTCGCCAGGAAAACCATCGCTGTCAGACCGCGCCGAATCATGCTGTTGCTCCATTCCTGTGGATGCCAAGGATAGTACGGTTGCGGCGATCGGCACGAGTCGCCGGGCGCGCGATTGGCGCAGGCGGAACGGATACACTGCGACGGGGCATCGACATGTCGATGACGGGAGGGAGGCCAGCCTTGTGCCTGGCCGGCCGCGTGGATGGGTGGCGCTATGGGCGCTGGAAAGCAAATCGGCGGATGGATGGACCGGATCGCGCTCGCGGTCCTGGTGGGCGGCACCGCCTGGCTTTCGCTGAAACTTGGCAAGGGCGCGGCGGACGAACTGGCCGCCGTCTGGATTTCGAGCGGCATTCTCACCGGTTGGCTTTTGGCGCGGGAAACGCGCATCTGGCCCGTGTACCTCGGCGTGGGCATCGTGGCGGATCTGGCCGGACAACGGTTGGCGGGCGTGCCCCTGGGGCAGGCGGGCTTCCTCGTGACCTGCCACCTGATCGAAGTGCTGGCGGTGGCCTGGCCGGTGCGCCGGGTGGTGCCCAACATCGGCGATCCGCAGCGCTGGCTCACCCTCGGTGGTGTCGCCACCGCCAGCACCCTGGCGGGATGCGCGCTGTCGGGCGTGCTGGCGGCATGGATGTCCGGGCTTGCCGGCGGCATCGATTTTCCCCGGGCATTCCTGGGCTGGTACGCCGCACACGTGGTGGGCATGGTGATCTTCGCCACCGCGACGCTGGTGATCCACGTCGAAGGCTGGAGCGCGGTGGCGCCACGCGGCAAGGGGCGCAGCTTCACCATCAGCATGGCCCTGATCGTGGCGGTGGGACTGCTGGTCTTCAGTGTTCCCTATCCCGTCCTGTTCCTCACCTATCCACCGCTGCTGCTGGGGGCGTTCAGGCATCGCTTCCCTGGCGTCGCGGTCGGCGTGGTCCTGCTTGCGGTGATTGGCGGTGTCTTCACCGCCGCCGGCAAGGGGCCGCTGTGGGTGCTGGGGGATCTCGGGAACGCCGGCCGCATCGCCCTGCTGCAGCTGTATCTGGCGGGCGGTTGCCTGATCACCATTCCGGTCGTGCTGGGCATGGCCGAGCGCGACAAGCTGACCTCGAAGGTCCGCGAGAACGAGCATCGCTATCGGCTGCTGGCCGATCATTCCGGCGATCTGGTGGTAAGGCTGCGGCCGGATGGCGAACGTGTCTACGTATCGCCGGCGGCGGAGGAAATCCTCGGCTGGAAGCCCGCTGAAATGCTCGGCCAACGCTGGAGCCTGGTCCACCAGGAGGACCAGCCGCGACAGCGCGCGGCAATGGCGGAAGTGCTGGCGTCGGGAACGCGGCAGACACTCCGCTACCGGGTCCGCCACCGCGAGGGACATTACCTGTGGATGGAAGTGGTGATGCGGCCCATCCCGAAGGAAGACGATCCGACCGAGAACGATCTGATTCTTTCCGGCCGCGATATCAGCAAGCGGGTGGCGGCCGAGGAGGCGCTGGAAGCCAGCCAGCGCGAACTGGAACGATTGAGCCGGGTCGACGCGCTCACCGGCGTGCCCAACCGCCGGCAACTGGAGGAACGACTTTCGCTGGCGCTCCTGCGTATCGCGCGCAGCGGCGAAGCAATCGCGTTGATGTACCTGGACATCGACCACTTCAAGCAGATCAACGACACCCACGGACACGCGGTGGGGGACCGTGTCATCCGCGAATTCGCGCGGCGCCTGCTCGCCAGCGTCCGGGCCACCGATCTGGTGGTGCGGCTGGGCGGCGATGAATTCGTGATCCTGCTTGACCAGATCGACGATCCCGAGATGGCCAGGATCGTCGCCAGGAAGATTCTGGCCGGCATGCGCGAGCCCATGGAGCTGGATGGCCTGACCTTGCAGATCACCACCAGCATCGGCGTCGCGTTCGCGCATGAGGTGAAGGCGCAGGACGATCTGCTCGTCGCCGCCGACGACGCATTGTACGAAGCCAAGGAAAGCGGCCGGAACCAGTATCGCCTGGGAATCCTCGGCGAAACAACGCTCCGGCCCCGATGAGGGGCATGCCCGTATCGGGCATGTCGACGCGGGCAAAAGCGGGCGGGATCCGGAACGTCCTCTTCTTGCGCGCACGCATCGCCTGCAGGCATGCCGCGGGTTCCCGCAGCGGGTTCCCCATGCACGGGTTCGCCTCACGGTGGTGGAAATACCGTGCCGGTCGTGTGCGGCGAATAGGGTGAAGAATTTCACAAAAAATTGGCGAACGGGTCGGGTAACTTGCCATCATCGGGAGCCAACGCGGCGCTTCCCGCCCTTGCTGCATCGCCAGGCCGCGTCCCCCCACGCTTTCAATGGACATGAATTCCGCAGGGCTTGCGACTCCCGGTTCCACCACCACGCTGCGCCACATCGGCATCGCCCTGGGGCTGGCGCTGACTTTCGGCCTGCTCGCGGCCGTCCTGCATGATCGAAGTACCCGCATCGAAGCCGCGGAGCGGCACAGCCTGGCGGTCGCGGAGGGCGTGGACCGGCTCCTGCACTACGAGATCCGCCATCTGGAGCGTGCCCTGCGGGGGATGGCCAGTGATGCGGATGGCTATGCCAGGGAGTACCCGGCTCAGGGAACCTGGGATATCAGTGCGGTGATCCGCAGCGTCATTTCCAGGAACGCGGAACTCCAGGACGTGGATCTTTACGGCCCCGGCGGCGAGCCGATCCGCGAAGGCGTCACCGAAAATGGAGCCGCGCCTTTCCAGGTTCCGGGCGATACCGCCGGCCTGCACGTGGGCGGATTGCAGGTGCACGGCCATGCCCAGCCGGTGGTTCCGCTGGCACTGCGGACCACCGATGGGAACTGGCTGGTCGCACGCCTGCGGACCGACGAACTGCAGCGGATTCTCGAGGGCCTGGACATCGGCCGCTGGGGCAGCGCGGCCATCCTGGATGCGAGCGGCATCGTGCTTGCGCGGCGCGGGACGGGGGGCGGGCATGTCGGCCGGCGTATCCGGATTCCCGAAGGGCTGGCGACGGATACCACCGTGCAGGTCCCGCTGGCCAGCCAACTCGACGGCATAAAGCGCTTCGCCAGTTTCACTTCGACCAGTGGCTATCGTTTCGTGGTGGCGGTGGGCATTGCCGAAAGGGAGGTGCTTGCGCCCTGGTGGAACTATGTCTTCACCGCCGTTGCGGTGCTGTTTCTCTACTGGATCGGCATGGTGCTGTTGATGCGGCGACTGGTCTCGTCCGAGGCATCGCGCGAGCGGACGCAGGCGGAACTCATGCGCCAGGCGGACTGGCTGGTCAAGGCCCAGGATGCATCGCGCGCCGGCGTCTGGGCACTGGAACTGGACCAGGAGAAGGTGCGCGCGTCGGCGCAGGCCGCGGCACTGTTCGGCTTTCCCGGCGAAGCGGCGCTGATTCCGCTCGAGGACTTCTTCGAACGCATGCACGAAGACGACCGGTTGCGCGTGCACGACGAGTTTTCCGAATCCCTGGCCAGTGGTGGACCGTTCCATTCCGAGTACCGGATCGTCCTGCCGGAGCGGGGGTGCCGGTGGATCAGCGCTCGCGGCGCGCGGGTGGACGACGGGGCGGGCAAGCCGTTGATGACGGGCACCATCATCGACATCACCGAGCGGCGCGAAAACCTGGCCAGGCTGGAGCGCGCGGAACAGGAGTTCCGCGAACTGTTCGATCTCAATCCACTGCCGTTCTGGGTCTTCGACGTGCGATCGCTGCGGTTCCTGGCGGTGAACGAAGCTGCAATCCGGAAATACGGGTACTCGCGGGACGAGTTCCTGACCATGACCATCCTGCAGATCCGTGCGCCCGAGGACCACGCCGCGGTGCGGGTGTCCGTGGGCGACGCGATGGAGCCGCGCGAATCCGAGCGGGTATGGCTCCACTACGCGCGCGATGGGCGCCCCATGTATGTCCGCGTCCACAGCAGCAGCATCCAGTTCGATGGACAGGCGGCGCGCCTGGTCCTGGCTGAGGACGTGAGCGAACGGGTTGCCTATGAGGAGGATCTGGCCTGGCGGGCGACCCACGATGAAAGTACGGGAATGCTCAAACTGCGTGCGCTGATGGCGCAGGTGGACGAGCGTTCGCCCGCGTGGGAAACAGACTATGGCGTGGCCTACGTGCAACTGCGCGACCTGGAGATTGTTTCTCCCACCCTCGGGCGGCGCATGGGCGAGGCGATTCTGGCCGAGGTGTCGCGGCGGCTGGAGCGGCTTGCGCGCGGGTATGGCACGGTGGCCTACCTGCCGTCCGATTCATTCGTGCTGGTGGCCACGAAAGGCGCGAGTACCAAGGCCATGGCGTCGGCCGTGCTCGACACGCTCGCGGATCCGGTCGAGTTCGAGGGCGGCAGTCATCGGGTGGATGCCTGGATAGGCCTGGCACGTTCATCCGGCGTGGAGCACGCCGGAGCGGAACAGGTGATCGATGACGCGGCGCTCGCCGCCTTGCATGCGCGCAATGAAAACCAGCCGGCGGCCCCGTTCCGGAAAGAGATGGCCGAACAGGCGACCGAACGCCTGGCCATGCTGTCGCGCCTGCGGAGCGCGCTGGAACGGGATGAATTCGAACTCTTCTTCCAGCCCATCGCCAGCTTGGCCACCGGCTGGATAGTGGCGGTGGAGTCGCTGTTGCGCTGGCGCCAGGCCGATGGAACCCATGTGCCTCCCTCCAGCTTCATTCCCCTCAGCGAGGAATCCGGCCTGATCATCCCGATAGGCGAGTGGGTGCTGGACCGCGCGGCTGCCGCACGGGCACGCCTGCAGGCTGCCGGATTCGATGAGGTCGCGGTCGCGGTCAATGTTTCCGCGGTGCAGTTCCTGGGAGGACGGTTGCCTTCGAGCCTGCGACGGGCGATTGACAGATATCACCTGCGGGCGGGCGCGTTGCACGTGGAGCTGACCGAAACGGCGATGCTCAAGGGGCGGGAGACCGTGCGGGCGTCCCTGGAAGAACTCCAGCGCGAGGGCGTCTGCGTTTCGATCGACGATTTCGGTACCGGCTTCTCGAGCATGGCCTACCTGCGCGACCTGCCACTGGACTACCTGAAAATCGATCGGAGCTTCGTCGTCGGCGTACACCGGGACGAAAGGAACGCCTCGATCTGCCGCGCGCTCATCGCATTGGCGCAGGGATTGAACTTGCGCACGATCGCCGAAGGCGTCGAGGAGCGGGAAGAACTCGAATGGTTGCGGACCAATGGCTGTGATCAGGTGCAGGGTTACTACGTTGCCAGGCCGATGGCGCTGGATGATTTATTCGAGCGGTTGCGGGATTTTCGCCTGGCATGACCCTTTGGTGGGCGTCGCATGCCGCAGATGGCGACACGGGATGCGGCGCCTCGCGGTTCTCGCGCGAATTCGCCTGTTGGCCTGGTCGTGCAGGGAGTATTCGGCACGGAGGCCAGGCGTGGCGCTCCGCGATTGAGCCGGATGCTCACCTGCATGGAATGGGGTCTTTCGCCTCGTTCGTCCCAACAACCGCGCGAGGGAACATCAATGGCCACACTTCCTCTGTTGGTCGGCAGGATGTGAATTCAAATAGCCGACATGCCATTGGCTTCCAGGCCTGAACGCCCAACTGGCGGCTTGATACAGCTAACGGACCAGGATTGGCTGAAGGGTGCCGAACGCATCCAAGAAGCCGGTAGACCATGGGACATTGAGTAACGCAGATCCGCTCCCAACGTGATGGGCTGATCAATCTAGCAATTTGCTAGGCCACTCCTAACTGGATGGCGCATATGCTCCGCGCTCCTTCTTTCCGAAAAGCGAGCAGTGGATGCATCAGTTCGAGGCTTTCGTAGAAGCAAGGCGCGAAGGCTTGCGAAGAATCGCAAAGCGCAACGCGTGGAGAGATGGAGCTAGGGGACATCATCAATGATGCTTGGCTAATCGCCATGGAGATTGGCGAGGGGGTGGATGAGCCATTCGACTTCTCTGACGTCGAACACCAGAACAAGCTATTGGCATGGCTGGGAGCGAGGCATGGGAAGTACGCGGACAAGACGGTCCGGTACGCGGTGAAGCTGGACCGGGGTTGGGACCAGCCTGAAGAAGAGACCGCGGGGGCCGCCCTCTCCAGGGTCCTTTCCGGACCGGAATCCGACGACCCTTTGGTCCGTGGCCTCATTGAGGACCAAGCGGATGAGTTGATGGCCATGGTCCGAGCCGGCTATTCCCAAGCTGCCGCCTACGTCATCTTGCTTTTGGCCAGGATGGAATGGGACCTAGGGAACCTAGCCGAGCTGGTCTGGGTGGGGCGGGACACCATACGACGTCGCTTGGGGAGGGCCGCCGGCTGGGTGGCCGTCCAGCCGTCTTGTTTCGACGAAGTGGAGGTCATTCCCGAGGACTTCACCCCCTGGCGCCGGAGATGGCTGGCAGGCTTCCGGTACGAGACCCCAGAGGGGCAAGGGATGTTCTGGCCGATGGCGGCTTAGGGATGGGCATGGCTGAACGGTACCCGGAACTTCTACCTAGCGTGTTGTGGTCCAGCTATAACGGTGGTATAAAAATTAAGTTGCTTTTTATATCAAATTCACATGAAGCTTCCGGTCCCAGCCCCCCAAATCCAGGATCTCGTAGCCTCGCATAGCGAGGATTTCCTGAGCTTGGTGAGCTTGCCGATTGGCCCAGACCAGAACGGTGAATATGAACATTGGGACAAGATTCGTCACAGGCCGCCTCCGTTCGGCTTGGCGAGCGACGCATGGTGGCTGGCTATCAAGCTCAAAAGGCAGGCCCTAGCACGGCCGTTGCCGCTAGGCGATAAGGCTGGCAAAGAGTGGCTCGTGTCTGTCACGGATTCAATGCAGAGGCGCCTTCACTTCATTGACCGAGAGGCTGCTGGCTCAATCAAAGGGATGGATGGGAGCGGCGGGCAAGAGCGCTTCCTAATTCGGTCGCTCATCGAGGAGGCGATGACTTCTTCGCAACTTGAGGGAGCTGCAACGACACGGGCTGTCGCAAAGGAAATGCTGAGTACTGGGCGACAGCCGAGGGATCAGTCCGAAAGGATGATCCATAACAACTATATTGCGATGAACCACGTTCGTGAGCGAGTGGGAACGCCGATCACGCGGGATGCAATTCTAGAACTACACAGCATTCTGACTGATGGAACCCTTGAAGAGGGACGCGATTGCGGTAGGTTTCGGATTGCAGAAGACAATGTAGTGATCTATGACCGGGGAACGCCTCCCACGCTTTTGCATGTCCCGCCGCCCGCGAGTGAAATCGAGGAGAGAATTGAACGGATATGCAATTTCGCGAATGATGGGAATGAGGCCGCCTTCATTCATCCCGTTGTACGTGCAATAGCAATTCATTTCCAAATTGGCTACGACCATCCATTTGTCGATGGCAATGGCCGCACCGCAAGAATGTTGTTTTACTGGACAATGTTAAATGCCGGGTACTGGATGACCGAGTATCTATCCATTTCCAGCGTGCTGAACAAGGCGCCTGGCAGATACATGAGAGCCTACTTATACACGGAGAGCGACGGTCGAGACCTGAGCTACTTCGTATCTCAACAACTTGAAACCATCGAAAAGGCCGTTCGTGGCCTGCATGCCTACATTGCTCGCAAGCATTCTGAAGACACCGCAGCACGCCAGGTTTTGAGGGGAGCAAAGATTGGCGAGATTACTCTGAATCACAGGCAGCGTGCGTTGCTTGCCAACGCACTGAAGAACCCCGAGCAGGCATACACAGTGGCAAGTCATCAAGCGGCTCATGTGATCACTTACCCAACCGCTTTGAACGACCTAAACGACCTAGTAGGCGCAAATTTCCTACTGCGGCATCGTGTTGGAAAATACAATGAGTACTATCCGCCGCACGACCTTAGAGCAAGGCTGAAGGTTAAATAGCCGGCTTGAACGAGAACCCCGGCCTGGCCGGGGTTTTTCTTGCGCGTTGGAATGGCCCGACGAGCCGCACTTTTCAAAGATAGAGCGGGTTTCGCCTATCTGTGTAGGCACCTCTCACGACCTCAGTGACTGCCTTGCCTGTGGCCGTATCGACGAGCCAGAAGTCACAATAATCAAAATTACCAAGAAAGCCGGTTTTGCAGCCAGACGCAGCTCTGTACGAAGTGGATGGGGCTACATCCAGCCGTACCTTGGCAAAGAGCATATGGACGCCCTTCTCAAAGCCAAGCGTGACATCGCGTGCTCCAGGAAGGATGAGCACTGGTTGGTCCCATTGCTTTTTCTCCAGCATTACCTTCTTCCCATCGATAGCGTACACGTACGTGTTGTCATCATCGAAGAGTGGAATCTTATCGTCGATCATCGTCGCCGCAATTCTTGAAACCCCAGCCTCGCTCTCGCTTGGCATTACGTACCTCAGTTCTTCAGGTAGCTGAGGTGCGGACACGCACCCCGATAAAGAAATGGCCGCGAGTATCCAAATTAGTTGCTTCATATGCGACGTCCATAGTGTCCAGGATTCAGAGTCCATAGAATGCGGCATCGCGCGCCGCCTGTTAAGTTTTTTACCTAGCCGCCTCCTTGGTCCTAGGGGGACTTTCCCATGCCACCTAGCTGTCACGCCCGCCAGACCAAGCAAAAAGCGGCGCGGGTTCGGTGCGAGGGAGGTGCCCTCCTGGCGCGGACGGGGGCATGCGATAGATCCGTCCGATAGGGCTACCCCGTCGACGATGGCTGGAACACCCGATGGCGCCCTATGTAGTTCCGGGCTAAGTCTGGACTGAATAGGCACGCAGTTCACGTCGATACGTAATGGCAACCTTTTCCGGACCCTGCGGTAACGGCAGGGTGCTATGGTCCAGGCATGAAGCTCAGGACCCAACGAAGGATTGCCCTCGGGGCGCTCATTGCGGTGGCGTTGCTGGCCATTGCATACGGCGTCTACTGGTGCATGGGGCCTGGCAGTGAAAGGGCAGTGCCGGACATTCCTCCTATCGCGGGCGCATGCTGACTTCCTTGTTTCGAGACACATCAGGGGTTGGTCTGGCGGATGGATTCGGTATGGCTCGGGGCCACCTAGGCCCGCTCTCATGGTGGACATAGAGTGCCGTCGAACAGTCGACAAACTTTGAGGCGGGTTATTTCAGGTAGGAAGCCTTGCGAAGCATGGGAATCGTTAGCGCATGACGTGGACCACAACTATTGGTCCAGGTTGCGGGCACTTCCATTCAACGACACTGCAGAGATGCAGTGATGTGTGCATCGACCCGCCAGCATCAGACCCACTGCCACGACATACTTCCGCGCAAATTATTTGCCCTTGATGGGTGGCGTGGTGTTAAGTTAATGATTGTTTTGGCCCATTGGGGTGGGCCTCAGCTCCGTTAGGAACTCGAGCTGTCCAGGGTCGGTCCGTGCACTAGCACGAGGGGAAAGGGAATGCATCGGCATCTGTTTCGCTGGATCGGTATGTTGTCCGTGGTCTTTTCGTCGATGGCGCTCGCGCAAGCCGAGTACGGCATCCACGAAAAAAGCCTTGAGCGAGTCAATGCGGCATCTAAGGTCGCGCCCTTGACTACAGACATTTTTGGAGAGCGTGTGTCACTCTTCAATGGGGCGACCACGTTCTCAAACGTTGACATATCAATACCAGGAACGTTGGTCTCCGGGACGCACCCGTCCCCACGTAAATTAGATAGGTGGGACGGGGAACGATTGACGCTCTGGTACTTTGCGCCGATTTCATCTCGTTCTGAGGCGCTACAACTGCTGTCCTGACTGAGGCTGGGCACCCGTGACCTGATGCCGAGACGACTATGGCGTGGCCGTTTCCAGTTCGCGCCAAGCTCGCCACAAGTTCCGAATCAGCTTCTTCTCCATGTACCTTGCTGCCCTATTGTGAGCGTGCCCTCTGGTTTCTACCCGGGCTAGCTCAAGCTCCTTGCGAGCATCGTAGCCGAGGCGATAAGGACCGGCCGGTTTAGTGATCTCCCCTGTCCTCTTGTCTATACGTTGAGACTGGGCTCTGAAGACGCATTGTCCAACGGTCCAGACAACTGCCCTCCGAGAGGCGTTGTATCCGTGCTCAATGGCCGCCGCTCCTAGGACTCGCCGTTGGCGTTCTCCATCTATTACGGCCAGGCCAAGACGCTTCCAGAGCTTGCTGTGGGTCGAGTAGTTGGCTAGGTCGCCTGTCTCGCCGATGATGGATGCTAGGCTCAAGGCACCAAATCCAGGTGTTGCTTTTACTCTTGGCCATATTGGAAGGTGCTTCACTTCGTGCTCCATGATCCGCTCGACCGCGATCCTACAAGCACTAATAGTAGAACGAGCAGCTACGAGTGGTTCGGTGACCAGTACAGCAATGTTGGCCTGTGGGTGTGAGCTATTTCCAGAGATGGCGTCATAGAGCAAAGCAGCTTCGGATGTATCTCCCTTGACGAGACGTCGGCAAATGGCCTTGATTTGCATAGTCATGCGGACCTCCGCACTAAGGAGATCTTGCCGTTGCCGGTGACGCTCTCGAAGAACTTCACAGACTTCTGTCATTTTGGTCATAGTGCGGCCTGCTGAGAGAACGACGGCAAGCCTGTCTTGGGTGACTCCATGCGGGTAGTGGCCGTCGTAAAGGTGAGTCCAGCACCCGCCGTCAGGCCTTTCGGCAGGGAGAGTTTGGCTGGACTCGTAAAATGGGGCGGCATCTCTGTGGCCTACAGGGCAATTCCAGAGTGGCCGGCATTAGGCTTGGATCATCATTTCAACTAGCGTCGGTCCATCGACTATGTCTCCAGCAGTTTTGCCTCTGGGTACGAGGGCTGCAACGGCGCTGAGCCACCGTCCTCGCTTAGCGAGCGCGAACGCCCGGGAGGTGTACCACTGGGCCGCATCCCGGATGTCCTGCGCGAACGCATCCCGGAGGAGAATTCCGCTAGGCAGCTTGAAATCGAGCAGCGACTCTGCGAGCGCGTGCAATCTTCCGGAGGTGTCCGGCGCCTCATATGGGTCGTCGTCCATGTCCGGCACTTTGGTCTCCTCAAGGCGGCGGTTAACGGCCTTCCAGCAAGCATCTGCCAGGTAGGGAGCCACCAACTGCGCCAGGAGCGCCTTGTTGTCGCGGACACGGGCCTCCATGAGGGAGGCGGCCACGACTGGGTCACCAAAGGCATCTCGGATGGAGGTGGCGACAACTTCCTCCAGGGTCGGCTTACGAGTGGCCCGGGTAGGGTTGGGCTCAGGAGCTACAGACGGGCTCTGGAAGTCCGCCGGGCTGAAGGAGGTCAGGATGGCTCGCACTGGCCGGCTCTTGTTCCAGGGACGGGTCGCCAAACTAAAGAAAGTTGTCTGGCCAAATTGGGAGCGAGTAGGCGTTTTTCGTAGAACAAATCGCTTCGTGCCGAAACTGAGAACAAGTGCGCTTCAGACCGCCTATCTGATTGTTGGCAGCCGCTGACGACCGGTCAGGCGCAAGGCGGTTCTATTGTCCGTCGGCCCTTGGGTTGCTCGTTTCTGGAGATAGCGTTCAGGCCCGCAACGCTGATGCTGTGAAACAGGGTCTTGTTCACGTACCAGGAGGGTTTATGGCAAGCACTGCTCATTGGACGGGGAGTTGGGTTTCCGGACCGGGTGACCCGCCCTTACTGCCAGGAAAATCTCATTCTTGGGTCATGTGGGGATACAGCTACGGCGATGCTATTTCAGTGTCTGCTCACCCAGTACATCGGCTTGGTGACCCTGCAGTTCTTGAGGTCGAAGACGTGCAGATGCAGGTGGATGACGGAGGGCGGCGAGTCTTCTGCACCGTTCGGAACGTAGGATCTAACTTCGTGCGCGGCTATGCGATTGCATTCGCAATAGTTGGGCCATAAGGAGCCGGAAAATGCGAGTCTTTGCCTACCACGGTTTGGATGGAAGGATTAGTGGTTTCGTTACTTTCGATGGCCCCAAGCATGCGGGACTGATGCGGGCCTCTGAGCCAGGCGAGCTAATTTCCGAGCTCAAAGGCGTCAGCATCGACAAGGGCGAACGGGGTGTTGAGCAGTTGAGACAGCTTGCTGAGGCTAAAGTGCCGCTTCCAATTTGGAAGCCAGAGTCGGGCAACGAAGTGAAATGAACCTGAGCCCTTCACTCAAGCTAGTGTCGTCATGTGGCCTCGATGCGCCCTGATAGCTGTTCCCGGTCAACTGGAGCTCTGGTGACTACGCTGGGGCCGCCTAGCCCAGAGATGGGGGCCAGGTTGTCTTTGGTGGAAATCTCCAGTTGGCCGGCTAGAACGCTGGGCCGGAACCCAGCGGCCTAGGTGAGCGCGTCCGGTGCGGGATGGGGGCCACGCCCCCCCCCGGCGTCGGCATCGTGCAGGCTGGGGGGAGCGGTCCAGCCGTCCTGCTTCGACGGAGTGGAGGCGGTAGTATCCGCTAGTACATAGAAATCAAGAATGGGCCAAACACACATGACAATGCCGCGCATCCTAGTTCCAGCGTTTGCGTTCTTCGTAGTCGCTAGCCTCGCGGCTTGCGTCGCGAAGAGTGAAAAGCCATCAAAGAGCGAGTGCATCGTTATGGTTGGACAACCGGAGTCTGGCTGGGTTTCACGAACTTCCGATGATGCGTATTCGATAGCGCAGGCCATTCACGATCTCGACTATCCGATGGGCGGAATAGCGTATGGAGAGCGCGGCGAGATCTACTTCCAGTTCTCGGCAAAGTGCGAACTGCGAGAAGAGATGGCACGCAAGCTGATGTCGACTGTCTATGGGAGTGCGGCTGGCAGCTATAACTACAAGGTCGGTATTGTTCCGGGAGGGAATACCATTAGTGTGTCCGGACCATCGTGGCGCGATGACTGATGAAGGGTAGATGATTCCGGATGAAACGTGGCGACCGTACTTCTGACAGTTGAGGCTGCGGGCGTCACTGAATAGGCACGCAGTTCACGTCGATACGTAATGGCAACCCTCCCCGCACCCCACGGTAACGGAAGGGTGCTACGGTCCAGATATGAAGCTCAGGACACAACGTCGCCTTGCTCTAGGTGCCCTCATCGCGGTGGCGTTTCTCGCCATTGCATACGGCGTTTACTGGTGCATGGAGCCAGGCAAGATCCATGATGCCACAACAGATTTTTCGCCTATAGCTGGGGCTCACTAGCTCTTCCGCTACTTTCGATGCCATCATTCGCCTTTCACTGACTTGCACGCATTCTCAGCCTTCATGCAGAGGGCGCCTCGGTGAAAACGACAACAGGCGAGGATTTGACGGCTCTGGCCATCGTTGTTTCAGTAGCGATTGTTCTTACTGTTCTCTGGCTACTGGTTGGGCCCGTACTACAACAGGACGGGGCGAGACGGATTCCTTAAAGGGGTAGGACAGCGCGGCACATGGAGCTCTTGGCCAAGCATGAGTGGCGCCCCTGCCGGGTCTGGCAGGCGTAGGGCGTTCGAGTAGATCTATCTGCTTCTCGCCTCGTCCATCTTCTGCGCATATGAAATGACAGTTCGCTCGTCCTGGGTAGCTTGCTTCACCGAGTTTAGCCAGCGCATGGCGGCCCCTCGGTTCTTTATTAGTCCGCCCAGGTCATCATCGAGGCAGGATGCACAGACCTGCCCGCCGGGACTAGGGGAACTGCACCGAAAGCATGGAGCCATAGTCGTGGTTGCAGGCGGCCTTAGTTGATAGACAATCTTGACCATCAACGCGGTCGCTTGGTCGGATACACTCATTTCAGTTCTCTGATGCGGGATAGTGAGAAGGGCTGCACAAGTGCGCAGCCCTTGATGAAATCTATTCAGGAACTACTTCGTACTGCGCTGCGAGCCGCCTTCATTGGCTTGACGTTCCTTCGCCTGTTGGTCGCCCTGTTTGGCCTCCTTTTTGTCCGGCTGTGATTGAGGCGCTGACGGCGCAGATTTCTTCTGGTCTTTATCTTGTGGCTGATGGTTCTGCATTACGTTCTCCTGCTTGGCGTATCAATCGTCATATTTACGATGTCGCGCCTGGTTTGTAGGGATAGAAAAAGCTATTGGTACTTGCCGGGATTTCGCAACTGCCCCTTGCCCGGCGGTTTGATGGGGAGACGAACTTCCGTTCGGGGCAGGGCGGCGTTGACCAAGGGGCGAGACACGCGAGGGGCGTGCTTGGCTTTGCCGCGTTTATTGGACTTGTCCATTTCTATTTCCTCACTTTGATTTCCAGCTCTTGCGCCATTTGTCAGGTGGTCCATGCGGATGCCAGCGAGGCGACCCTCCCTCTTTGTCTTGAATGCCCTGCTGTGGTGTTGGTGGCCATCCCGTTCGCTTCGGGTCGGATGCGACATGCGCCAGGAAGGCGGGGGCGATGAGGCCAAGTTTTCGCCGGAGATAGTCCCGGACAGACTTCAGTGCAGCTTTCATAGGGGGTCTCAACTTCCGCTTGCGCGGTCGCTATTCGTGCGGGGCGTCATTCCAGTGATTCGACCCAACAACGCGGCAGGCGTCCCTTCCTGCCGTCCACAGTCCCTTGTGGATTCTCGTCAGTGTTTGACTGGAGCCGGGATGTTGACCTTGTCGATGCCATGGAGGACGCCGTTGGTCGAGGTGATATCGGCTTGGGTAACTTCAGCGCCATCGATGCTGAGTCGGTCACCTGCCAGTTGGATGGGCGCTGGCTGGCCGTTCACGGTCCGTGCGGCCTCCCACTTGCCAACGTCCGCCTTGCTGCGGCGACCATTGACGAGGTGATAGTTAAGTACGGAAGTGAGCTCCGCCTTGTTCTCAGGCTTGAACCATTCTTCCAGCTTGCCAGGAGGCAGTTTGGCGAACGCTTCATCCGTGGGGGCAAAGACCGTGAAGGGGCCTGGCCCGGCAAGGGTATCCTTCAATCCTGACTGATTTACAGCACGGGCGAAGGTCTTGAAGGAACCGTTGGCAGCGGCGGTGTCCAGGAGGTTCTTCTCCTGGGACTTGTTTTCTTGGGTCGTATTCATGAGTGAACCTTGGTGTGATTTGCGAATTGCAAATCGAAGATGGCCGAAGCCAAGGCCCCGATTGCCGGGGCGAGAACTCAATGCGGAGAGTGGGTGGAAGTGCGGCGCGGCTTGAGGAGCCGTTGCGGCATTGCGCGGCAACGAACCGAATATAGGCCCATTGGAGTTACCGTGCCGTGAGTGAATGCTACCGTTGGTCTGAGCGCAGGCCATATGGCGGCATGGGTGCTGCGCAGGTGCTATGGTGATTTGCTGCTGGAATACGAGTTACTCGTCTATCTCCAACGTCCGTTTCGTACCGGCCTGTACGACGGCGAGAACGTCATGAAAAGAGATAAAGGGCACCGTGTCGTGAGTGCGAATTTCGGGGAATGCGTTGCAGCCATGCAGACGTCGGTGGCCGTGGAGAGGGCCGAGAACGAAGGCTGGCCGATTATTCCCCTCGCCATGGAAGAGCCGCCTTCCATCGCCCGCACAGGGGCTGTGCGGCGCACTGCCAAGCATCTGGCGAACCATTTTCACAACGAATACAGGTTCTGGTCCGGGCATCCTGCTGGGTCCGCGCGCCGGGTGACGCACTAGGGCAACTTTTCCGGCCGTAAGGACGGGGCACGTAGTGGTGCTCCCATGATGGGTCCCGGCTGGGCCATGGACCCGTCGAAGGCAGCAGAGAGAACCGTCATCAATATTGAAACCGAACTGCTGCATTGGGAGCAGGTGGTCCTGAGAGGAGAACTGCCCGGTCTGGACCATAGCTTCAGCCAGTTGCGTCCCACGCTGAAGTTCTCATATGACGCCTATCTCGCCTGGAGAGGGGAGCGGTTGGAGGCATTGATGGACATTCTCAAATGTGCGTATGACCGCCAGATAGAGCCAGGAAAGCGGCTCGATTGGTTTCATGCCGAACAGGTGGTACAAGCCGTCTGGCTTCGGCTGGGTATAGTCGGCGGCGCCTGGAAGTCGAACAGGTAGTTTCTCATGCGCTTACCGGGCCGCAGCGAGCGAATGAGCAGGGCCGCTTTGCTCCTTGTGCAATGGTAGACAACGGCGTATACGTGTATACCTTGCTGGGCGGCTGCTCATTCTCGCCATCTTTTCAAGGCGACCATCTCCTTTCGGCACTCACGTATAGCCCATGGCTAAGGATGTGTTGTGCCCAAAGTCGCCGCCAAGTATTTGCCCTGCATGTGGGGGCTGTGCAATCCGCCGGTCCCGATGAACTGGGGGTCATGTGGGCGACGGCCTGTGACTCACTGGATACCAATGTGACACGACAGATGCATGGAAACGCTGCTGGTCGCCCCGGCTATGAGCTATGGGCGGGCGAGACGTTTGACCGGCGCCTGGTCGAAGCCAGGATGAGGCAACGCCTCATGACACGCGGCTATCTATTCACTCTCAGGCAGACGGCCTTGTAGGAGGGCGCATGGCGTTCGATATCGGAATCGGAAAATGCCGCTCGATGACAGGGGGGATGGTCGATGTGTGGGTGGACAGTTCGGTAGTCCACAGACTCCTTCCCGATGTTGCCTGGAAGCAGGTGGGTGTCAGCGTGTTGCGGATTCCACTGGCCATTTGCAGCACGGCTAGGCCATTGACGATAGGCAGGGAGGTATTCCTTGGAAGCGATGCGCTGAATTCTAAAAGTAGCGGACAGCTTGATTTTTACGGCACGGGTGACTTTTCCCGAGTGGGATTGGGGAAGCTCGTTCCCGTTCTCAATCAGAGTCATGCGCCTCGCCCAAGTCGAAAAAACTCATGGCGCTAGCCGGCTCTGAACTATTTGCCGTCGTTTCGATTGTCGCGATAGTGATCGTCGCACTCTTGCTCTATCGGACGCGGGGTGTTCGACCTGGAAAGATCTTTGCGCTGACGCGTGGCGACTGGAGCTATCCCGTCGCCCTGGCGGGCGGCGAGCGTTTCCGCAACGAGCTTCGCGAAATTGTCGGCAGCGGGTACGTGTACCACGAGTGCGTGGCGACCTTGCGGAAAGAGAGGGGAAGTCCCCACGGGAAAGGCACCGCCACGGCGTACATCGAAGGTCGGGAAGTTGGATTCCTGGAGGGCGAACGTGTGCGGCAATGTCTTCATGAAATGAGGGGCCATCGTGGATTGGACGCCACCTGCAATGCACTCATCATAGGCGGCGCAGGAGATTCCTCGGAACTGAGTGTCTGGCTGGACCTTCCCTTGAGTCGAGCCAAATTCAACCCTTAGCCATGTAGGTGCTCATGCGACATCGACACGAACTTACCTTTACCCTGCATGTGGGGAATCGCCAGTCGATTGGCCCGGCAGAGCTCCAGGCCATGTGGCAGGAGGCCGCCCAATCTTCCGATGTGAGCGTCAGCAGACGGGCGCCCATCTATGACCAGGCCAGACAGCCCTACTACGAGTTGTGGTCTTGGCGGCTACGGAACAAGGACGATGCCGAGAAACGGCTTCGTGGCCTTCTGGAAGCGAAAGGCTACTTGTTTGGTCTTGCGGACATGACTATCTAGGCCGCATCCGTGCTTGGCGCGGGGGGGGGCTCTGCCTTGGGAGCGCTCGACGCCGCTTGCACGGCGGGCGGGTAGCCTGATCAAGTATTTCTGCCATCCTTCGCCTCCCTTCCGGCCAGAGGAGCATGAAGGACGTCGTATCGCACGGCAATCCGATGTCGCGACGGATTTGGAATCAGACAGGGCGCTTGCGGTGTATGCGTGGTGGCGCCGCAGGCGGAGTTGTCACTTTCTTGTGCTCCGATTCAGCCGTTCCTTCCGGGCCGCCCATCGATGCATCGGACGAAGACGCGTTTGCATCGCGCTTACGGCTCTGTTTCTCTTCAAGCTTCTTTTTCTTGGCCAGTTCGCGCTGGCGCTTCTCGAATGCGTAGTTCGGAGTGACTGGCAAGATGGTCTCCTTGTTTCATTAACGTCGGTGTTTTTCGTGCGACGCCGTCAATGGATGGCACGGCTAGTTACTCTGGCTTGGCTTTCGCTGCGTCTCGCCGAGTACCTCGATCGTTCCGCCTTCACACAGGAAGGTAGCCAAATCTTCCGCGATGGTTTCATGCGTGGGTGGGCAAGAATGCGCGCTTGGACGGCGGGAAAACAAGCGGCTGACAGGGCGTTTGATGTTCGTCTCTGTTGCGCTATTCGCAGCGTCATTGCGTGGGCGGGACATGCCACGCTCCTATGAATACAGTGTCAGGGGAATGCCTCGCGAGGTGCTGTCCAGGTAGTCTGTGCGCACGGCCTGGCAGTAAGGTCCGGACATGGCGAAGCGGCGGCATACGTCCGGGCGTGTGTCGTAGATGGTGCAGCACATGCGCGCCGCGTCGATGGCTACACACCAGCCCTCTGTATCGCGCGCCATCACTGTCAGGCCCCTCGGTGCGTGCGTGGTCATGTACGCCGGGACACGGTCTTCAGGCTGGAGTACAACCGTTAAGCGGCAGCACACGGCATCGCATTGCGTGCACAGCGGTAGCTTGGTGGAACAGTTAGCGGTCATGCCGCAGGACTTCCAATGCATGCGATGTATGCGCACAGGTCGGCGAATTGCTGTTTGTGGTACGGCACGCGTCGGCGATACACATAACCACCAACGACATGGCGGGTTTCGCGAACTTGATAGCCCGTCATGAACGCTCCTGAGGTGCATTCTGCCGGCTGGGCGGCGATGCGTGGAAGGAAAGCGCAGCGAGCGACGGTAGCGGCGGTCGAACGGGACGCACGGTTAGTGCAATCATCGTACGGCATAAGACGCCAGTGAACCTGAAGCGAAGGGGAGCGAACCTCGGGTCGGGTTTCAGGGGGGGGGGGCTCTAAGTAGCACTCTTTAACAATCGCTCAGACGTCCGGGAGCCCAGTTCATGGAGACTTTCTAGTTCGTGCTTGGATTCTGAGCCAATCATCGAGCTCTGACGTCAGCCAACGGCTGCTCCGCCCGATTTTGATTGGTGCCGGGAAAGAGCCCTTTTTGACCCGGGCGTAGAGGGTTGACCTACCTATTCCTAGACGCTTAGCAACCGAGATGACATTTTCCAAGGTGGGCAGAGAGTGTGGCTTGTCCATTGGGGCTTGCTCGTAACAACACGACTGTTGTGCTGTGGCCAGTCTGCAACCCGGCTTGGGCGCCCGTAAGTGGGGTTGAGGGGTATTTCGTTTCTTCCCCAGATTTGTCGACCTATGCCATCCATACGAGCCGCTGACGCTGACTGGAGCCGTCTCCATAGGGATGGCCGTGGCAGTCCCACAAGCATTAGTGGGACTAGGCCCTCGGTCCCTGGGAGTGCGGGGGAGCGGATGTGGGACTGGTGCCCGCATCCCACTAATGGGGTGGGACCGGGGCGTACGCCACACGAGGAGTGGGGACCGGTCTTGAAGCGGAGCCTGTCGCGCCACTCCTCGTAGCCTTCCTTTAGTGGGATTGGGTCCAGTCCCACGTAAAGTAGATAGGTGGGGCGGGGAACAATTCTCTTGCCGGCGCACCACTATGTCCGCGGTACGGCGTGCCGCACGGCTTGGTCAATATGTGGCGGGTGGGCCGTAGAGCCGCAGCAGTTCCATCGCAGCCTCGCGGGAGGCCGTGCTTGCAGTTTCGCTTCCCGCGTTCGTCAGGATTGCGACCGCGATGTCCCGCTCCGGCAGCAGGATAACGCGGGAAAAGAACGTGTCCGTGGAGCCCGTGTTCCAGTGCGCCGCCGCCCCATCGACCTCACGCAGGAACCACCCCATCGCATACTCGCCGGGACCGGCATGCAGGCGTTGTACGGAAGAGGCCTTGAGCAGCCCGTCACGACCGGCGAGCCCTGCAAGATGGAGCTGCAGGAACTTGGCGTAATCGGCGAGCGACAGCGAATAATCGCCAGCCGGCTCGAAGATGGCGCCCAGTGCCCAGCCGTCCCCCGGGGCCTGCGGCTCGACGGCATTCTGGTAGGTCGCCATGCCGAAGAATGCGGACTTCGGTTTATGTCCCCATGGTTGGGCGCTGTCGCCGCGCGCGGGCAAGCCGCGCACCAGGTGGATGCCCAAAGGCCGGGCCAGCCTGCGTTCGACCAGCGACTCCCACGCCTCTCCGGCGGCGGCTTCGGCCATGGCAGCGGCGATGGGATACCCGGCGTTCGAGTACTCCGGCCGCGTTCCCGGCATGACGTGCGGCCGCTGCTGCAGGAGCCAGACACTGAACGCGCGACGCTGGTCGCGCGGAGAGCCGGAGCCTGCCCGGGCCTCCGCTCCTTTTATCTCTGAGGTCGAATCGTACGGTGGCGTGCCTGCCTGGTGCCGCAGCAGTTGCTCGAGGGTGACGTCCCGATAGCCAGAATGGATGGTCTCTGCGAGTTCCGGGAATACGTCGACGGGCCGCGTCGTCCACGAAAGCTTTCCTTCCTCGACCAGTCGGGCGATTACGGTCGCGGTGAGCGCCTTCCCCATGGAACCCAGATGGAAGTGGTCGGCGGGTTCGACTCTTTCCGGTTTTCCTTGCCGCCGGAGGCCGGTCACGGCCAGGTCGAGCGTCGCATTCGAGCTCACGACGACGGCCGCGAGCGCGGGCAGTCCGTGCTGTTCGCGGAGTCGGAACAGCAGCGCTTCCGCACGGTGCTCCTGGCTCCCGGGTGCCTCGGCAACCGGGTGAGCGGACGCGTTGATTTCGGGGAATGCCACGGCCGCGATGGTCAGCAGGGCGAATGCGAAGGCAAGGTTTTTCAAGTGTCCCCTTCGATAGCGTGGATTGGGCTGGCGGGCTAGATTCTATCTGCGCCCAGGGAGCGGACCACCGGAATTCATGGGGGCATCCGGTTTGCCTCTGGCAGCTTCCTCGACGCCGTAACTGGTGTGCCATGGAAACCAACGCTCCCGCCATCCAATGACGGCTCAGCGGCTTTGATGGCATGCAGTGTTTATTCCTGGCCTAAACCGGCCTCTTTGGCGTGGCGCAGGGCTTGATGCGTGATGATCACCAGTGAAGCGACCAGCACCAGCGGGGCGCCGAGCCTCACCGGCACGATGTCCAGAACCTTCCAGTGCCCGAATGGCATTCGGCAAGCAAATTACGAACGGGCACCAAACGGGCACCAAAGCCATATCTTGGACAAAGAAAAAGGGCTCACATTTCTGCAAGCCCTTGAAAAATATGGTGGCCGGGGAGGGAATCGAACCCCCGACACAGGGATTTTCAATCCCTTGCTCTACCAACTGAGCTACCCGGCCAAGGTTTTATCGCGTTGCGGCTGCGTGGCCGGTGCGAGCCGCGCATGATACGGGAAGGGCCGGCGGGCTGGCAAGCCGGACGATGGCTGAACGTGTCGGAAGAGCGCCTGCGCCGGTGCCTTGTGGCGGGTGCATGATGGCGCCGGGACGAGAAAAAACGTCGACCAGACCGGGAGTTACGCCATGAAACGTCTGTTCCTGCTATGTGCCCTGGCCGCACTGGGTGCGTGCGCCACCACCAAGATGAGTTCCACCGAGCGGCTTGCCATGTATCGCGAGCACGCGGCCGCGCCGGTCAAGGATTTCAGCTACTTCGGCAGCCTCAATGGCTGGCAGCCGCTGGGAGATTCCGCGCTGGCGGTCTGGACCAGGCCCAATGAAGCCTACCTGCTGGATCTGGCGGGTCCTTGCCAGGATCTGGAGTTCGCGCCCGCCATCACTATCAGCAGCATGATGGGGCGGGTGACCAACTTCGATCGCGTGCGCCCGCTGGGCGGTGGTAGCGGGGTGATGCGGATGTCCTGCCGGATCAAGACCATCAGTCCGCTGGATCTGAAATCGCTGAAGGCGGCCGAGAAGGAAATGCGCAAGGCTGAAGTCGAAGCGCGCCAGGAAGGCGAGCCCGCCAACTAGGCAACCAGGCCGGCTGCCGATGTAACGGAAAAGGCGGGGATTTCCCCGCCTTTTTCATGCCTCCGGGACGTAGCCGGCGGGTTTGTCGGCGCCACCGCCGAACAGGAATTTCTCCAGTTCCGTTTCCAGGAAGGCGCGGTGCTTCGGATCCCGCGGGGACAGGCGGTTCTCGTTGATCAGCATGGTCTGGTGGGCCAGCCAGGCCGCCCATGCCGACTTGCCGATGTGTGCGAACACGCGCTTGCCGAGTTCGCCCGGGTAGGGCACGAAATCCAGGCCTTCGGTTTCGCGTTTTTCGTATTCGCAGTAGACAGTGCGTGGCATGTGCTTGGAAATGCGGGAAAGCGACAGGAGGACAGGATAGCGGCTTCCGCGACCGGAAAGTCCCGGTGCGGGTCAGGCCGTCAGCAATTTGCGGATCGGAGCCGGCAGGCCCAGTTGCGCCAGATCCTGGCGCGCGACCCAGCGCAGGTCCGCGTCGTCGCCGACGGCGGTGCGCGGCGCCAGCCCACGCCAGCGCAGCGGATGCATGCGCAGGCGATAGTGGCTGAACACGTGTGGCAGTTCCGGCAGCGCCTCGGCGTGGTCGTAGTCGCCCTGCAGGTGAGCTTCGAACCAGCGCCGCGCGGCATCGTGATCCTCGGCTTCCGGCAGCGACCACAGCGAGGCCCAGATACCGGTTGGCGGGCGCCGCAGCAGCAACACCTGGCCGGCGTCGTTCTCGGCGAGCAACATGATGGCGCTTCGTTCCGGGAGCGGTTTGCCGGGTTTGGACGTGGGCAATTCTTCGACCAGTCCCTCGCGCAGCGCCACGCAATCCTCGTGCACGGGGCAGAGCATGCAGGCCGGATCGTGGCGGGTGCACAGGGTGGCGCCCAGATCCATCTGCGCCTGGGTGTAGTCGGCCATGCGACCGGCGGGCAGGTGATCGGTCGCGAACCGCCACAACTGCTTCTCCACCGCGGGCGTGCCGGGCCAGCCGACGGTGCCGTGGTAACGCGACAGCACCCGCTTGACGTTGCCGTCCAGGATCGGGAACCGATCGCCCCAGGCCTGTGACAGGATCGCGCCGGCGGTGCTGCGGCCGATACCCGGCAAGGCGAGCAGCGCGTCGAAATCGCGCGGCAGGTCTCCGCCGTGCAGGTCCACGCAGGCGCGGGCCGCCGCGTGCAGGTTGCGCGCGCGGGCGTAGTAGCCCAGCCCGGACCACTGCGCGAGCACCTCGTCGAGCGAGGCGGTGCCCAGATCCCTGAGTGTGGGGAACGCCTCGAGGAAGCGGGCGAAGTACGGAATCACCGTCTTGACCTGGGTCTGCTGCAGCATGATCTCCGACAGCCACACGCGATAGGGCGTGCGCGGGTGCAACCAGGGCAGGTCGTGGCGGCCGGACTGGTCGAACCATCCCAGCAGGCGGGAGGCGAAATGATCTTCGGTCGGGCGGGTCATGGGGAGGTGTCGGTCGCGGGCAGGGCGGGATCATCCATGCGCAGATCCACGCCTTCCAGGATGGCGCCGGAGACTTCCACGCGCGGTGTGGTGAGGCGGCCGCTCAGGGGCGGCAGTGGCGATCCCCTGCCGGCCTGAAGCGCATCCAGCCAATCCATGATCTCGAACAGGCGGAAGCGGGCGTCGAAGCGGGTGGTATCGCGCTGCAGCCGCAAGTGCGCGATGTCGGCCAGATCGGCGGTGCCGCGATAGGCGAGCGCGAACGGGAGCGCCGATGCGGAGCGTCCCAGCGGTGGTGGCAGGGACGGCCATGCGGTGGGCCAACCGGCCATCTGGCCGCGCCAATCGAGCAGGAGGCCGTCACCGCCCAGACCAAGGTCGCCCGTCGCGTCCAGGGTGGGCATCGCATCACGGCCGCGCAGGGCAAAGGCGCCTGCACGCAGCCGCAGGCCCTCGGCGAACTCCAATGGGCCCGCGACACCCAGTGCGAATGAGTGCCGCGCCGTGTTCGCGAGGTAGTCCGCGCGGGCTCCCAGGACGACGCGCTCCAGCCGCGATTCGGCCTGGCGCAGGTAGGCGGACAGCCGCAGTCGGACCGGCAGTCGCCAATCCTTGCCGGCGGGCGTCGCCTGGCCGGCGATTCCGACGCCTCCATCCTGGCCGAGACGGGCCAGGTGGAAGGCCAGATCCATCGGCGCCTGCAATCCCGAGCCCGTGTACCGGGCCTGCAATTGCCCGCGCAGCGGCCGATCCGGGGCCAGGTGCGGGATGCGCAGATGGATCCGTTCCAGCGTCCAGCCATCCCCCTGGATCCGGCCGCCATCGACGCGGATGCCATCGGTCAGGGTGGGAATGCGGGTTTCGCCCGGCGGACGCGCGGCCAGCCAGTGTTGGAACGCGGCCAGATCGAAAACCGGCGCATCCAGTTCCAGCCGGACCGCGGTCAGATCGCGGCCGCGTGCGCGCAGGGTCGACCATGGCACGGAGATGAGGATGCGTTCGGCGCTCAACAGGGGTTTGGCGGCGCCCGGTTCGCGCGCCACCACGCCGCGCACGATCAATTGCGGCGTTCCACGCAAACGGTATTCGCCGATGCCCGAAGCGGTGATTTCCAGGCCCAGCGCGTCACCGGCCATGCCCAGCAGCGCCGGCGCCAGCCGTTGTGGTTGCAGCAGCCAATGCACGAGTCCGGCGCCTGCCAGCAACAGGACCGCGAGGGACAGCAGCGCCAGCCGGCGGCGCCGGCTCACGCGCCCAGCGTTTCCGGCAACAGCGCGTCGACGAAGGCTTCCGCGTCGAACACCCGCAGGTCCTCGGAACGTTCACCGATGCCGGCGAAACGGATCGGGATGCCGAACTCGCGCGCCAGCGCGAACACCACGCCACCCTTGGCGGTGCCGTCGAGCTTGGTCACGACCAGGCCGGTGATATTCACCGCGGCATGGAACTGGCGCAGCTGCGACAGCGCGTTCTGGCCGGTGGTGCCGTCGATGACCAGCAGCACTTCGTGTGGCGCCGCCGGATCCAGTTTCTGCAGGACGCGCTTGATCTTGCCCAGTTCCGCCATCAGGCCCTGCTGGGTGTGCAGGCGACCGGCGGTATCGGCGATCAAGACCTCGGTGCCGCGCGCCTGCGCGGCCTGCAGCGCGTCGAACGCCACCGAAGCGGCGTCGGCATTCTGGCCCTGCGCGACCACGGGCACGCCGTTGCGCTCGCCCCAGGCCTGCAATTGCGCCACGGCGGCGGCGCGGAAGGTGTCGCCGGCGGCCAGCATCAGGTTGCGGCCTTCATCCTTGAAGCGGCGCGCCAGCTTGCCGATGGTGGTGGTCTTGCCCACGCCGTTGACGCCGACGGTGAGCAGCACGAAGGGATGGACGTCGCGCGGGATCTCCAGCGGCCTGGCCACCGGCGCGAGCATCGCGATCAATTCGGCGCGCAGCGCCGCCAGCAATGCGCGCGCATCGGTGAACTCGCGCGCCTTCATGCGCTTGCGCAGGCCTTCGATCAGCGCGGTGGTGGCGGGGACGCCGACGTCGGCGGTCAGCAACGCGGTCTCGATTTCGTCGAGCAGGTCGTCGTCCAGGCGCGGATTGCGCGAGAACAGGCCGCCCAGTCCGCGGGCGAAACTCGTGTTGCGCAGGCGCTCGCGCCAACCCGGCTTGCCGGCCGGAGCAGGCGCGGGAGCGTTGTCCGGCGCGGCCGGAACCGGCGCCGGCGCTTCCACCACGACCGACGCGGGCACCGGATCGGCGGTGTCCGGCGCGACGGCGGAAACGGGCGGGGCGTTGTCGGGAACGGGATCCTGGGGCGCCGGGCGCTGCGTCTCGGGCAGGCTCGCGGGCGCGTCAGGCTTCTTGCGTCGGAACCAGCTGACCATGACACGGACAATCGCGGAGAATGGGCGCCATGGTAGCACCCGCCTCCTGTCCGCCCCGATGAAACCCGGCCGTACTCCCGCCGGGCGTGGTCCGCGCGCCACCGAGCCCACCGGCAGCGTCCGCATCATCGGCGGACGCTGGCGCAATACCCGCCTGCCGGTGCCGGATCGGCCCGGTTTGCGCCCTTCCTCGGATCGGGTGCGCGAAACCCTGTTCAACTGGCTGATGCCGAAACTGGCCGGTGCGCGTGTGCTGGATGCGTTCGCCGGCAGCGGCGCGCTCGGTCTGGAAGCGGTTTCGCGTGGCGCCGCGCAAGCCGTGCTGATCGAGCGCGATGTCGGCCTGGCCGGTGCGTTGAGGCAGGCAGTCGGCCGGCTGGGCGCCGAATCGCAGGTGCGGGTGGAGGGCGCGGATGCCCTGGCGTGGCTCGCGGATGCGCCCGCGGAGCCGTTCGACCTGGTGTTCCTGGACCCACCGTTCGCCGATGGCCTGTGGGACGCCGCGTTGCGGGCGTTGCCGCGCCATCTCGCGGACGATGCCTGGGTGTATGTGGAATCCCCGCGGGAACAGGCGCCGGCGGTGCCACCGGACTGGCTGCCGCACCGCGAGAGCCAGACCCGCGACGTCCGCTACGCGCTCTACCGGGTCCCCGCCGGGCGGGGCGCTGCTACACTGCGCGGCGACTCCCATCGACCCGATTCCGCATGAGCGTGTCCCGTACCCGTACCGCGGTCTATCCCGGCACGTTCGACCCGATCACCAACGGGCATATCGACCTGATCGATCGCGCCGCGCCGCTGTTCGAGCGCCTGATCATCGGCGTGGCGGAGAGCCCGGGCAAGGGCCCCGCGCTGCCGCTGGAGCTGAGGGTCGAACTGACCCGCAAGGCGGTGGCGCACCACCCGCACGTGGAAGTGCGCGGTTTCGATGGATTGCTTGCCCATTTCGTCAAGGACATCGGCGGCGGCGTGCTGCTGCGCGGCCTGCGCGCGGTCTCGGATTTCGAGTACGAATTCCAGCTGGCCAGCATGAACCGGCACCTGATTCCCGAAGTGGAAACCCTGTTCCTCACCCCCGCAGAGCAGTACGGCTTCATCTCGTCCTCGCTGGTGCGCGAAATCTCGCGCCTGGGCGGGGATGTGTCCGGCTTCGTCACCGCCGACGTGGCTGCCGCCATGAAGGCACAGTGGCGGCGCACCTGAACCGCGTGCTTTTGTGGCACGATCCTTCCTACATCGACTCATTGAGGGGACAGAACCATGACCAACATCGCCACACGACTGCTGCTGATCGCCTGCCTGGTCGTGCCGTTTGCCGCGTGCAAGAAGGAAGAGGCCAAGCCGGTCGAAGCCGCCGAGGCGGCGCTGGTCGTGCCGGCCAAGGACGATGACGCCGGCTGGCGCACGTATCTGTCCGAGGTGGTGACCCGCAACATGGGCACCATCACCAACACCCCGTTCCTGTACTACCTCCCGCCGGAATCGGATCCGGAATTCCAGGCCAAGTACGATCGCTCGCTGGAGCAGGCCAAGAACGCGATTGCGCGCGGCATCGTCGGCGGCAACCTGCTGGCTTTCGGTTCCTCGGCATCCGCACGCATGGCAGATCTGGTGGTCGCCTCGTTCCAGGGCGTCGAGCCGGACACCATGAAGGGCGTGCGCGTGGTCTTCATCGGTGATGCCGCCGACGGCGAACGCGTCAAGGCGGCCGTGGCCCCGGCCGGCGTGGACTACGTCTTCGTCGAAGCCAAGTAATACGCTCCGCGCGTGGCCGCCATCGCGGCCACGCCTTCGCGGGGGCATCGCGCCCCCGTGAAAGCGGGGCTCCCGGAATCGAGAAGTCCCCCGCAATGTCACTCAAGATCAACGAACTCTGCGTCAACTGCGATGTCTGCGAGCCGGCCTGTCCCAACCAGGCCATCTCGATGGGCGAAACGATTTACGTGATCGATCCGGCGCGCTGCACCGAATGCGTCGGCCATCATGACGAACCGCAATGTGTCGTCGTTTGCCCGGTGGAGTGCATCGACCCCGATCCGGCGTATCCTGAGACCCAGGAGCAACTGCTGGCCAAGTTGCGCCAGCTGCAGGGCGGCTGACGCGGGAGGGCCGCCCATTGCGTACCCTTCAGGAGATGTCGTGAAAGCACGCCGAGCCACCGCGCTGTTGTTGGCGCTCTGTCTTTTCATCCCGGCGCTGCACGCCGCCGACGCCGGCCAGCGTTCCGCCAGTCCGCCGAGCCATCCGCCCGGCGCCGCCATCGCCAGCGCACATGCGCTCGCGACGGAAGCCGGATTCGAGATCCTGCACGCGGGCGGCAATGCCTTCGATGCGGCGGTCGCGGTGTCGTCGGTGCTGTCGGTGGTCGAACCGATCAGTTCGGGCATTGGCGGCGGTGGCTTCTTCCTGCTGCATGACGCGCGCACCGGCAAGGACGTGTTCGTCGACGCGCGCGAGACCGCGCCCGCGGCGGCCACGCCCGAGGCCTATCTGCTGGCCAATGGCGAATTCAACCGCGATCGCGCCGAGAACGGACCGTGGGCTGCCGGCATTCCCGGCCTGCCTGCCGCGCTGGTCCACCTGGCGCGGAACTACGGCAAGCTGCCGCTGGAAACCTCGCTCGGCCCGGCCATCCGCATCGCCCGCGACGGTTTTCCGGTGTATGGCCGGCTGGCGCGTGGCTATGCGTCGCGCCGCGAAGTGATGGAACGCTATCCCGGCACCCGCGGAGTGTTCCTGGCCGATGGCGATCCGCCCAAGGAGGGCGAGACCCTCAAGCAGCCGGATCTGGCGCGCACGCTGCAACTGCTGGCCGAGCGTGGCCACGACGGTTTCTACAAGGGCGAGGTCGCCAGCAAGCTGATCAAGGGCGTGAAGGCCGAGGGCGGCCGCTGGACCGCCGGGGAACTGGCCGCCTACCAGGTGCGCGAACGCGAGCCGCTGAAGTTCAAGTACCGCGACTGGCAGATCACCACCGCGCCGCCACCGTCTTCCGGCGGCGTGGCGATCGCGCAGATGCTGCAGATCCTGGAAGGCTGGGATCTGGCCAAGCTCGACGATGTCCATCGCACCCACCTGACCGTGGAAGCCATGCGCCGCGCATTCCGGGATCGCACCTTCTACCTCGGCGATCCCGATTTCGTCGACATCCCGCTCAAGACCCTGGCCAGCCGTGACTACGCGGCCGGCCTTCGTGCGACCATCAACCCGGACAAGGCTACGCCCAGCGATCTGCTGTCCGGCAAGCCGACGCCGCTGGAGGACGAGGAGACCACCCACTTCTCGATCATCGACGCGGACGGCAATCGGGTGGCGGCGACCCAGACTGTCAACCTGCTGTTCGGCTCCGGCCTGATTCCGCCGGGCACTGGCGTGCTGCTCAACAATGAGATGGACGACTTCGCGCTCAAGCCCGGCACGCCGAATGCGTTCGGGGTGATGGGGTTCGAGGCCAACGCGCCGAAGCCCGGCAAGCGGATGCTCAGCTCGATGACGCCCAGCTTCATGGAGTCGCCCGACCGCGTCGCCGTGCTCGGCACGCCCGGCGGCAGCCGCATCATCACCATGGTGCTGCTGGGCATGCTCGGCTACGACCAGGGACTGGGCGCGCAGCAGGTCGCGGCGCTGCCGCGCTTCCATCACCAGTGGCTGCCGGACGTGATTTCCGCCGAGAGCGGCGCGTTCACGCCGCAGGTCGCCGAGGCGTTGCGGGCGATGGGCCACCAGGTCGACCTGCCCGGTGACACCGCCGCCGGCGGCCGTGGTTCCAGCCATGTCTGGGGCAACCTGCAGACCGTGCTCTGGGATCGCGCGACCAACACGCTTACCGGCGGCGCCGATCCGCGCAATCCGGTGGGCAAGGCGGAAGTCGAACTGACCGGGTCCGCCGAGCGCTGATCCGGATTCCCGTGGCGGAGCGGAGCCTGCTCCGCTCCGCTGGGCGAATGGTTCGTCCATGCGGGGGCAGCGATTCCGGCGTGACCGAGCCCCTCTTCAGGCTTGCCCTGCCTGCCGGGGCGTACAATCAGCACCATGAAACTCTGGTCCATCCTCGGCAATTCCCAGAAGCTCGACGGCGGCGCGATGTTCGGCAACGCGCCGCGCGCGATGTGGTCCAAATGGCTGGCGCCGGACGAGCAGAACCGCGTGCCGCTGGCTTGCCGCGCGCTGCTGGCCAGTCCGCTCAACGGCAAGACGGTGCTGTTCGAGACCGGCATCGGTGCGTTCTTCGACCCGAAGATGCGCGAGCGTTTCGGCGTGCAGGAGGAGCGGCACGTCCTGCTGGATTCGCTGCGCGAAGCCGGTTTCGGCCACGAGGACATCGACGTGGTGGTGCTGAGCCACCTGCATTTCGATCACGCCGGTGGCCTGCTGGCGCCGTGGGCGGAGGGCAAGGCGCCGGAACTGCTGTTCCCCAACGCGACCTTCGTGGTCGGCCGGGCGCACTGGCAGCGGGCGTTGAAGCCGCATCCGCGCGATCGCGCCAGCTTCATCCCGGAGTTGCAGGGCCTGCTGGAGGCCAGCGGCCGGCTGGAGCGGGTGGATGGCGAACATTCGCAGGCGCTGGGCGACAGCGTGCGCTTCAGTTTCAGCGACGGCCACACGCCGGGCCTGATGCTGGCCGAAATCGTCGGCCCGGAGCGCGTGGACGGACAGGCGCATGGCGGCGTGGTGTTCTGCGCCGATCTCATTCCCGGACGTTCGTGGGTGCACGTGCCGATCACGATGGGCTATGACCGCAACGCGGAACTGCTGATCGACGAGAAGCGCGTGTTCCTGGAAGACAAGCTGACGCGTAACGTGCGTCTGTTCTTCACCCATGATCCGGAGTGCGCGCTTGCCCAGGTCACCCGCGACGATCGAGGCAAGTTCGGCGTGGCCCACGAAGTGGCGGAACTGCACGCCCGCGCGCTGGCCGCATGAAGTGACTTCCGGCACTGCGGAGTGATGACAACAGGCACCTGTCCGGAGCGGCGGGTGCCGACAGACTGATCCCACTTTCCAGCGGGATCTTCCAGATGAGCCAGCGTTTCCTGTTCCGCCGCGTGATGGCGGCCGTGCTGTTGTCCTTTGCAGGCGCCCAGGTGGCCTTCGCCGCACCGACCGCCACGGTGCCATTGCAGGTCTCGCCGCAGCGCGCCACCTCGATGGCGGTATGGGAACCGCAAACCGTTCGCGGCGTGGTGCTGTTCTCCAGCGGGCACGGTTCGTGGCCGGAACGCTACGACGATCTGCTGCAGACCTGGCGCGACGCCGGTTTCGTGGTGGTCGCGCCGCTGCACGTGGACTCGGTCAAGTATCCGGATCGCGAGAAGTTCTCCATGCAGCAGGGTTTCGGCGAACGGCTGGCTGACATGAAGGCGGCCAGTGCCTACGTCGCCGCGCATTGGCCCGGTGTGCCGGTCGCGGCGGCCGGGCACAGCTACGGCACGCTGGTGTCGCTGGTCCTGGGCGGCGCGCTGGCCGAACTCGGACCGCTGCGCGATCCCGGCGTGGTGGCGGTGGTGGGCTACTCCTCGCCGGGCAGGATTCCGGGACTGGTCACGCCATCGGCCTATGCGTCGGTCGCGGTGCCGGTGATGCTGGTGACCGGCGACAAGGACCTGGTGCCGGGTTTCGTCAACGATGCGCGCGACCATCTGTATCCGGTCGAAAGCGCGCCCGCGGGCGACAAGTACGCGGTGGTGCTGGCGGGGGGCGATCACAACCTGATCGGCGGCCAGCCGGAAGCGCAGTACCGGCGCGCGCGCGACATCGGCACCGCCTTTCTCAAGGCGGAAGTGCTGGATGACGCCGAAGCGGCCCGGATGTTGTCGGTCGACGCCGCCGGCCCGGCCGACGCCGAACGGTGGATCCGCCGCTGAGGCTCAGCCGACCCGGGTGCCGAAGATCCGATCGCCGGCGTCGCCCAGGCCCGGCAGGATGTAGCCCTTGTCGTTGAGGCGGTCGTCGATGGCGGCGGTATAGACCTCGACATCGGGATGGGCCGCTTGCAGGGCGGCCAGCCCCTCGGGCGCGGCGACCAGGAAGATGCCCTTGATGCGCTTGGCGCCGGCGCGCTTGAGCATGTCGATGGTGGCGATCAGGGTGCCGCCGGTGGCCAGCATCGGATCCAGGATGAGCGCGTCGCGTTCGTCCAGGCGCCCGGTCAGGCGTTCGAAGTACGGTACCGGTTGCAGGGTTTCCTCGTCGCGCTGCAGGCCCACCACGCTGACCTTGGCGGCCGGAATCAGCGCCAGCACGCCCGGCAGCATGCCCAGGCCGGCGCGCAGGATCGGCACCAGGGTGATCTTGGCGCCGGCGATCTTGCGCACCTGGACCGGTCCGGCCCAGCCCGGCATGGTCGCCTGCTCGGTTTCCAGGTCCGCGGTGGCCTCGTAGGCCAGCAGGGTGCCGAGCTCGGTCACCAGTTCGCGGAAACCCTTGGTGCTGAGGGAGGCGTCGCGCAGCAGGCCGATCTTGTGCTGGACGAGGGGATGGCGGACTTCGACGGTCTTCATGGCGGCCTGGGGCGATGACGGATGGCGAAAGTCTGCATCAATCCCGCCCGTCCCACAAAAAAAGAAGCCGGCTTGCGCCGGCTTCCACCCAGGCACAGGGAGGGCCGTGCTCAGAACGCCCAGCGCATGACCAGCTGATAGCTCGGTCCGGCCTCTTCGGTTTCCAGTTCGTACTCGTCGTAGTCGCGGGCGATCTGGTCGGCCTGGTTGTCGAACTTGTGGAAGAACTCGTCCTTGGACGCGTCCAGCAGGTTGGCGGCGGTCAAGCGCACCGACAGGGTCTTGCCGAAGCGCTTCTCGACGAACACTTCCAGGTCATCGCCATACTTGACCGTCACTTCCTCGGCCAGGATGCGACTGAATGCATCGCCCTGCTTGCGGTAGGTCGCGCCGAAGCTGGCGCCGATCGAGGGCAGGTCCTGGATGAAGCCGACGTTGTAGACGCTCCTGGCCTGGTCGTTGAAGCGGCGCTCGCCGAGGAAATCGGTGACCTTGCTGTTGAGGTAGGAGTAGTTCAGGAACACGCCGGTATTGGGCATGCCCAGCGCGGTCAGCGGCGTCGACAGATCGAATTCGACGCCATAGACCTTGCCGTCGCCGATGTTGGCTGAGGTGAACAGCCAGCTTTCCGGATCGAACTGGAAGTCGTCCTCGGTCGCGCCGGGATTCTCGGCCAGGAATTCCTCCAGGTCGTCGGCGTAGTTGTCCTGCGCGTCCTCGCTCATCTCGCCGGTATTGACCAGCTCGATCAGGTTCTTGACGTCGCGGTAGAAGAAGTTCAACCCGACCACGCCATGCTTGCCCAGGCGACGTTCGAAACCCAGATCGATGCCGTTGGCGGTTTCCGGATCCAGCTTCGGGTTGCCGATGTAGTCGTTGTCGCCGAACTCGCCGTCCAGCAGGGCCGGGATCAGTTCGTTGAAGTTCGGACGCTTCACGCTTTTGGCCAGCGACAGGCTGATGCGGGTGGCCTCGTCCAGATCCCATTTCAGGTGCAGCGAAGGCAGCAGTTCGTTGTAGTCCTTGCTGGCCGACCCGGCGACGTCGCCGTCTTCCTGGTAGCGGATGTCCGAGCGCGTGGTTTCGTAGCGCAGGCCGGCTTCCCAAGAGAACGCCTCGCCCTTGCCCGACAGCATCAGGTAGGGATCGACGCGGGTTTCCTTGATCTGCGAGCCGATCACGCCGTCCGGTTCGTAGGCCACCAGGTCGCCTTCTTCCTCGGCTTCCCAGGCGTAGTTGGTATAGGTGACGTCGCGCTTCTTGCGGCGGTAGTCCACGCCGAATTCGAGTTCGCTCGCGCCCACCGCGCGCTGGTGCGCGATCTTGAAGCTGGTTTCGGCGTCCTGCGCGTCCACGGCCTGGGATTCGGCCTCGGAGGCATCCCATTCGCCGTTCACATACTCGTGCTTCTCCTCGCTCTCGGCGCTGTCGTCCTCGAACCGCGCGTAATCGAGATCGAGTTCGGTGGTGCCGCCGGCCATGTCGAACTTGTATTCGGCGCCGATGCCCCAGTTGCGCTGGTCGATCGGGTTGAGGCCGGGCACCCGCGAATCGATGATGTCGCCGTCGTCGTATTCGACCTCATGCGAGACCTCGGTGACGTCGCGGTCGGTCTTGACGTAGAAACCGTCGATGCTGATGCGGCCGGTCTCGCCGACATCGGCGGTGTAGGAGAGATTGGCCGAATAGTCACGGCCATCCTTCACTTCGGTCTGGTCTTCCCAGCTGACCAGTTCCTGGCGGGTCGGGTCGGCGAAACGGTCCGAGCGCTTGACCTTGGAGCGGTAGCGGTCCTGGACGTTGATGCCGGCCAACAGGCGCCCACCCAGGGCGTCGAAGCTGGTCACCGCGCCGAAGGTCGGATTCACTTCGCCGTCGTACCAGCGGTTGACGCCGATGCGCAGGTAGCTGCCGTCGAACACGTAGGCATCGCGCAGCACGATGTTGATGCTGCCGGCGATCGCGTCGCCGCTGCGGTTGGCGCTGTTGCTGCGCAGGATCTCGATGTGGTCGACCATCTCCGCCGGGATGCGATCGACCCAGAACGAGCGGTCGTCGCCGGCGCCCGGGACCTTCTTGCCGTTGATCAGTACCTGGGTATAGCCGGCCGCCATGCCCCGCATCATCGCGCCGTCGAATTCCATGATGTCGGAGCCGACGAAGGTCACGCCGGGCACGCGCTTGAGCATGTCGCCCACGGTGTTGGGCTCGAAGCGCTGGAAGTACTCCAGGTCGTAGGACAGGGTGGGGGCGATGTCGTCGGTGCGGTCGCGATAGGTGATTTCGCCCTGGACCACGATGGTGTCCAGCTGCTTGGGGTCCTCGGCCGGCGCGGCGGCCGCGGCGCTGCCGTCGGGCATGGCCTGCGCGCTTGCCAGCGGGCTGGCGGCAATCATGCCCACGCAGAGCAGTGCCTGTGACAGGCCGATGGCCAGGGCGGTGCGTTTCATCGTCGTGTTTTCCCCAGGTGAAGATAAACGGCGATTTCTACGGGGCTTAGATGGCGGGAATGTGACCGGTGGATGGCAGGATGGCGAATGCGTTCCGGCGCAACCAAAGCGTCACAATCGGCGCGTAGAACATTGCGGTTTGTTGACCGTCCATCGCTCCAGGGGGAATCGCATGTCGCATCGCTCGAACACACTCGCCAGCCTGCTGGTGATCCTGTCACTGGCCGGCTGCGCCACCACCGCGCCGGTGGATCGCGAGCCGGACGAGAACGTGGAGAAGGATCCGCTGCTGAGCGAGGCCAAGATTCCGCACGTGGTCGTTCCCGAGGCCTTCCTGACCGCGGACACGCCGGCCGACAATGTCGATTCGCCGGCCAGCTGGCGCAGCCCGGACGGCAAGCGCTGGCTGATCGCCACCGCCAAGGCGACCGACCAGTTGATCGTCTACGACGGCGCCAGCGGCGAGCGCCTGCGCACGGTCGGGGGACCGGGCACCGGCGCGGGCCAGCTCCAGCGTCCCAACGGCATCGCCGTCATCGATGATCTGGTGCTGGTGGTCGAACGTGACAACCATCGTGTGCAGGTGTTCCAGCTGCCGGGATTCCAGCCGTTGCTGAGCTTCGGCGCGGAAGACCTGAAACAGCCCTATGGCCTGTGGGTGCGTCCGCAGAAGGATAGCTACGAGGTCATCGTCAGCGACAACTACATGTCGCCGCAGAACGAGGATCTTCCGCCGCCGCTGGCGGAACTGGATCGCCGGTTCAAGCGCTACCAGCTGCGGCGCGCGCCGCAGGGCTGGCAGGCGAGCCTGGCCGGCACCTTTGGCGATACGACCGAGGCCGGCGCCATCCGCATCGCCGAGTCGGTATTCGGTGATGTCGCCAACGATCGCCTGCTGCTGGCGGAAGAGGATGTCGCCACCGGCACCCGCCTGCGCGAATACGGCCTGGACGGCCGCTACCGCGGCCGCGACATCGGCGCGGATCTGTTCAAGGCGCAGGCCGAGGGGATGGCGCTGGCGCAATGCGCGGGTGGAACCGGGTACTGGATCGCCACCGACCAGTTCAAGGACCGCAGCGTGTTCCATGTGTTCGACCGCCTCAGCCTGGAACACCTGGGCGCGTTCACCGGCGAACGTACCGCCAACACCGACGGTGTGTGGCTCGACCAGACGGTCGACAAGCGTTTCCCCGAGGGCGTGTTCTATGCGGTGGACGATGACAAGGCCGTGGCCGCGTTCGATTGGCAGGCGATCGCCCGGGCGCTGAAGCTGCCTGCCTGCAAACCCGCGCAATGAGCCGCGTTCCGGTGACCCTGCTGGGATGGCTGATGGCGGTGTCGCTGGCGCATGCCGGCGACACGGTGGTCCACCCGTTCCTCGCCGCGCAGTCGCCGAAAGCGCCGGAGGAAGCCGTGCTGGCGGTGGAGATTCCCGCCGGCAGTTTCACCAAGTACGAAATCAACGAGGAGGGTCTGCTGTTCGTGGACCGCTTCCAGTCGATGCCGGTCGCCTATCCGGCCAACTACGGGTCGATGCCGCGCACACGGGCGGGGGATGGGGATCCCCTGGATGCGCTGGTGCTGACCCGCGAGCCGCTGCATCCAGGTGTGTTGATCCGGTTCCGGCCCATCGGCGTGCTGCGGATGGTCGATGACGGTGAGGCCGACGAGAAGGTCATCGGCGTGCCGACGGACAAGGTCGATCCCACCTACGCCGGGATCCGCGATCTGTCCGATCTGCCAGCCATCGAGCGCGATCGCATCGAAGCGTTCTTCCGCATCTACAAGGATCTGCCGAAGGGGCGCAATCCGGTGCGCTTGAACGGTTACGGCGACGCCACGGAAGCCAGGGGGCTGATCCGGGCGGCGATGGCACGGTTTGACGAGGCGGCCGGCGCGGGAAAGCGCGCGCCGTAGCGCCGATCGCCTGGCGGGCAGGCGCTTCCTGCGGCGGAGCAGGCCCGGTCCTGCGCGATGGCGGGCAAGAAAAAGGGCGGGCACCGCCAGGGGGCCCGCCCACGAGGAAAAACGCTTGCGGCCGGATCAGGCCGCGACGGCCTGCGCGTTGCGCGGACCTTCCTGGAGCGCGCGCCCGACCAGGCTGACCAGCAGTTCCAGTTCGTCCGCGCCCATCGCGAAGTGCGGGGTGAAGCGCAGTGAATTGGCGCCGCCGTGGATGACGTTGATGCCGTGCCGGCGCAGCCATTCCTCGGTGGAGTCGGTGCCGTAGCACTTGAACTGCGGTGCCAGTTCGCAGGAGAACAGCAGGCCGGTGCCCTGGACCTTGGTGATCAGGCCACCCAGTTCGGCCTTCAGCTTTTCCAGGCTGGCCACCGCGTCGACGCCGCGCGCGCGGATGTTCTCGCGGATCTGCGGGGTGAGTTGTTCCAGGGTGGCGCAGGCCACGTCGAGCGCGCGCGGATTGGTGGTCATGGTGTTGCCGTACACGCCCTTGCGGTACAGGCCGGCGGCGCGTTCGTTGACCGCCAGCACCGACAACGGGTACTGCGCGGCGTTGAGCGCCTTGGAATAGGTTTCCATGTCCGGCGCGTCCAGGCCTTCGAAGCCGGGGTAGTCGACGATCGACAGCACGCCGTGGGCGCGCAGGCCGGCCTGGATGGAGTCGACCAGGAACAGGCTGCCATGATGACGGGTAAGCTCGCGCGCGGCGGCGTAGAACGCCGGCGGTACCGATCGGCCCGGGTCGCCTTCGCCCATCACCGGCTCCAGGAACACCGCCTCGATGAACCAGCCCTTGGTCTCGGCGTCGGCGAACGCGCGCTTCAGCGCCTCGACGTCGTAAGGCTCGATGGCGATCAGCGAATCCTCGCCGCGGTAGCTGGCCAGGTGCTGCTGGTAGGTCTTGCGCGAGGAATCCGAGTACAGCGCCGGGCGCTCGGTGCGGCCATGGAAGCTGCCCTTCACGACCACGCGCTTGACCGCGCGCCCCTCGTGGCGGGCGCCCGGATCGGTCTGCAGCTTGGTGTTGATGTCGGCGATGCGGGCGGCCAGGCCGACCGACTCGGAACCCGAATTCAGGCACAGGAACTTCGCGTAGGGACAGCCGCCGCGGGTCTGGCCGATTTCCTTGCGCAGGGCGCGTTCGAAGCGCAGCTGCGAGAGGCTGGGGGTCATGATGTTGGCCATCACCTGCGGGCGGGCCATCGCCGCCAGGATCGGCTCCGGGGTATGGCCGAAGCCGAGCATGCCGTAGCCGCCGGCGTCGTACAGCACCGCGCCGTTGAGGGTGACCACCCACGGGCCACGCGCGGCCAGGGCGATGTAGGGATTGACCGCGTCATCCGGGTAGAAGTTGACGTAGCCGGCCTGGACGGCGCGCAGCTGCGCTTCCTCGTCCAGATCCAGCAGGTCGGCGAACTCGCCCTTCAGGCGGGCGTGCTCGGCCGCGGCGGCCTCGATGGCGGCCACCAGGTCCGGATGGCCGGCGGCGAAACGTTCGAGGGTGGCGTCGTCCAGTCCGGTGGTCAGGCGCTTGCCCGCATGGGCGCGGAGGGGGGCGAGCAGGTCGAGGAGGGCCATGGTGTTCTCCGAATGGACGGCAAACCTCTATTATGTGGATAAATTCGTCGTTTGACAGTTATGATTTGCACGAATTTTCTGTAGATTTCGTCGAATCGACGAGACGGATGCCCTGAAATGAAGATCTCCGCGACCGACCAGTTGCTGCTCAGCCTGTTGCGCGACAACGCCCGCGCCTCGACCGCCCAGATCGCGCGCCGGCTCAACCTGTCGCGGACCACGGTGCAGAGCCGGATCGAGCGGCTGGAACGCGAGGGCGTCATCAGCGGCTACACCGTGCGGGTACACGACGACTACGAGCGCGGGCACATCCGCGCGCACATCATGATCACGGTGCACCCGAAGCAGATGACCTCGGTGGTCGCGGCCCTGCGCGCCATGCCCGAACTGCGCCTGCTGCAGTCGGTAAGCGGCGCCTACGACCTGATCGCGGTGGGCGTGGTGCCGTCGGTGGATGGAATGGACCTGCTGACCGACCGCATCGGCGCCATCGACGGCGTCGAACGCACCACCTCCTCGATCGTGTTGTCGACCAAGTTCGAGCGCTGAACGCGACGGGGCTCCGGCCACCGGCGAAAACGCCCGTACTGGCCGGGTCCCTTACAATGGCGGGCTTCCCCGAGCCGCTCCCCGTGAAGAAATCCGATTTCCATTTCGAATTGCCCGAGGCCCTGATCGCCCAGGCGCCGCTGCCGGAACGTTCGGCCAGCCGCCTGCTGGTGGTACCGCCGGGCGATGCCGCCTTCGCCGACCGCCAGGTCAGGGATCTGCCCGAGTGGCTGGCGCCGGGCGATCTGCTGGTGTTCAACGACACGCGGGTGATTCCGGCGCGCCTGTTCGGCCAGAAGGAAACCGGCGGACGGGTGGAAATCCTGATCGAGCGATTGCTGCCGGACAACGAGGCGCGCGCCCAGGTGGGCGCCAGCAAGTCGCCCAAGCCGGGCAGCCGGATTGCCCTGGACGCCGGCGGCGAAGCCGAGGTGCTGGGCCGCGACGGCGAGTTCTACCGGCTGCGCTTCCACCTGCCGACGACGCTGGAAAGCTGGCTGCTGCGGGCCGGCCGCCTGCCGCTGCCGCCCTACATCCAGCGCGAGGCCGGCGCGGACGACGACGAGCGCTACCAGACCGTGTTCGCGCGCGAACCGGGCGCGGTCGCCGCGCCCACCGCCGGCCTGCATTTCGACGAACCGCTGCTGGCGGCGCTGCGCGAGCGCGGCGTGGAGTTCGGCCACGTCACCCTGCACGTGGGCGCGGGCACGTTCCAGCCGGTGCGGGTGGACGACGTCCGCCAGCACCAGATGCACAGCGAATGGCTGAATGTCGGCGCGGCGCTGATCGAACGCATCCATGCGACCCGCGCCCGTGGCGGCCGCGTGATCGCGGTGGGCACGACGGTGGTGCGCGCGCTGGAATCGGCGATGCGCGATGGCGGGTTGCAGCCGTTCGCCGGCGAGACCCGCATCTTCATCTTCCCCGGTTACCGCATCCGCAGCGTGGACGCGATGATCACCAACTTCCACCTGCCGGAAAGCACGCTGTTGATGCTGGTGTCCGCCTTCGCCGGCAAGGAGCGCGTGTTCGCCGCCTACGCGCACGCGGTGCGCGAGCGCTACCGTTTCTTCTCCTACGGCGATGCGATGCTGCTGTTTCCGCAGGCACCGTGATGGCGGGAGCGACGTCAGTCGCGACGATGACGTGTCCGGTGTGCTGGAACCATCGCGACTGACGTCGCTCCCACAACCAAGGCTGCAATCCGCTACTCCCTCTTCCAGTTCCCGGCCTCCCATGTCCCGACTCCAGTTCCAGCTCCAGACCACCGATGGACGCGCCCGCCGCGGCCGGCTGACCTTTCCGCGCGGTACGGTGGAAACGCCGGCCTTCATGCCGGTCGGCACCTATGGTTCGGTGAAGGGCATCCTGCCCGATCAGATCGAGGCGCTGGGCGCGGAAATCATCCTGGGCAACACCTTCCACCTGTACCTGCGCCCGGGCCTGGAGGTCATCGCCCAGCACGGCGGCCTGCATGGATTCGCCCGCTGGGAGCGGCCGATCCTCACCGACTCCGGCGGCTTCCAGGTGTTCTCGTTGGCGCATCGCCGCAAGATCACCGAGCAGGGCGTGACCTTCGCCTCGCCGGTGGATGGCAGCAAGGTGTTCCTCGGCCCCGAGGAGAGCATGCGCATCCAGAAGGTGCTGGATTCGGACATCGTGATGATCTTCGACGAGTGCACGCCGTATCCGGCCACCGAGGCGGTCGCGCGCAAGTCGATGGAATTGAGCCTGCGCTGGGCCGAACGCAGCCGGCGCGCGCACGAGGGCAATGACGCGGCGCTGTTCGGCATCGTCCAGGGCGGCGTGCACGAGCCGCTGCGCGAGCAGTCGGCGGCCGGCCTGCAGGCGATCGGCTTCGACGGCTACGCGATCGGCGGGCTGGCGGTGGGCGAGCCGGAGGAGGAGCGCAACCGCATCCTGGACCACATGCACCCGATCCTGCCGCAGGACCGTCCCCGCTACCTGATGGGGGTGGGGCGCCCGGAGGATCTGGTCGAGGGTGTCGCGCGCGGCGTGGACATGTTCGATTGCGTGATGCCGACCCGCAATGCCCGCAATGGCCACTACTTCACCTCGTTCGGCACCGTGCGCATCCGCAACGCCAAATACGAGAAGGACATGCAGCCGATCGAACCGGGCTGCGGCTGCTACGCCTGCCGCAACGGCTTCACCCGGTCGTACCTGCGCCACCTGGACCGTTGCAACGAGATGCTGGCTCCCATGCTCGGCACGCTGCACAACCTCTGGTATTACGAGCAGCTGATGGCGGATATCCGCGCGGCCATCGAGCAGGGTCGCTTCGACGATTTCCGCCAGGCGTTCTACGCCGCCCGCGGGGCGGCCACGCCGCCGGCCTGAGCCCCGGATCCGCCGGTCCCGGATGAAATGCCGGGGCGGCATGCGGAACCTTTCGGACGGGCGGCGGTCTCCACACGTCCACGCTGGCGCCCGTCGGGGCCGGCACCGCGCCGGGACGGGGATGCCCAGCGCGTGGCATAATTCCCGGCTGCTTTCGCACAGGAACGGATAACTCCATGAATCTGCTCGACTTTCTGATCGCCCCGGCCCACGCCCAGGCCGCCGGCGCTCCCCAGGGTGGCCTGGGTGGTTTCGGCCTGCTGATGCCGATCATCCTGATCGCCATCATGTACTTCCTGATGATCCGCCCGCAGATGAAGCGTGCGAAGGAACATCGCGCCATGCTCGACAAGCTGTCGCGTGGCGACGAGGTCATCACCACCGGCGGCATCGCCGGCACCGTCACCGACATCGGTGACAACTTCGTCACCATCGAAGTGGCCGACAACGTGCGGGTGCGCGTGCAGAAGGCCGCCGTGGGCAACGTCCTGCCCAAGGGCACCCTGAAGTCCGCCTGACATTCCTTTCCAACCACCGTTGAGCGCGCGCCCGGCCAGGGCGTGCGCGGGTTGCCGCAATGCTTGAATTCCCTCGCTGGAAATACGTCGTCATCCTGCTGGTCGTTGCGCTGAGCGTGTTCTACGCGCTGCCCAACATCTACCCGCAGGATCCCTCGGTACAGATCACGCCGAACCGCGGCTACGCGATCGACGCGGCATTGCGCCAGAAGGTCGAAGCCAGCCTCAAGGAGGCCGGCGTTGCCACCAAGGCGCTGGATGACCAGGACGGCAAGAGCCTGATGGTCCGCCTGCCGGGCCTGGATGCGCAGACCAAGGCCAATGACGTCCTGCGCGGCGCGCTCGGCGAGAACTACGTGGTGGCGCTGAACCTGGCCTCGACCGTTCCGGACTGGCTCAGCCGGTTCGGCGCGCGCCCGATGGTGCAGGGCCTGGATCTGCAGGGCGGCGTGCACTTCGAATTGCAGGTGGACCAGAAGGCGGCCCTGGACAAGCGCGTGGATGCGTACGTCGAGGACGCCCGCCTGACCCTGCGCGACAACCGCATCAAGTACCAGTCGGTCGAACGCCGTCCGGACAACAGCATCGCCATCACCCTGGCGCCGGGCGAGAACGCCAACAAGGCGCGTGATCTGCTGGCCAAGACGCTGGTCGCCTCGTCCAACGCCGGCGGCGCCGCGCTGGTCGGCGGCGGCGCCCTGACCTACGACGTCGAAGGCGAACGCATCACCATCGGCCTGCCCGAGAGCGAACTGAACCAGATCGCCGGCAGCGCCATCGAGCAGAACATCACCACCCTGCGCAACCGCGTCAACGAACTGGGCGTGGCCGAGCCGATCATCCAGCGCCAGGGCAACGACCGCGTGGTCGTGCAGTTGCCGGGCGTGCAGGACACCGCCGAGGCCAAGCGCATGATTGGCGCTACCGCCACCCTGGAATACCGCGCGGTGGTCGATGGCAATGCCTATGACGCGGTCGCCAGCGGCAACGTGCCGCCGGAAGCGCGCGTGTACTACCGCCGCGAAACGGGCCCGGACGGCAAACCCGTCCCGATCCTGTTGAACAAGCGCGTGATCGTTTCGGGCGACCAGATGGTCGGCGCCCAGTCCTCGACCGACCAGAATGGCCTGCCGGCGGTCAACGTGACGCTGAACAACATCGGTGGCCAGCGCATGTTCGACTTCACCGGCGCCAACGTGAACAAGCCGATGGCGGTGGTCTACATCGAGCGCATCCCGCAGGTGGACATCGTCAACGGCGAGGAAGTGCGCAGCACCCGGATCAAGGAGGAAGTGATCTCGGTGGCGAACATCAACGGCGTGTTCGGCAAGAACTTCATCACCACCGGTCTGGAAAAGACCGAGGCCGATGGCCTGGCCAAGCTGCTGCGCGCCGGTTCGCTGGCCGCGCCAATGGATTTCATCAACGAACGCGTGGTCGGCCCCAGCCTGGGTGCGGAGAACGTGGCACGCGGCACCAAGGCGGTGATGTTCTCGTTCCTGTTCGCGCTGGCCTTCTTCCTGGTCTATTACCGGATGTTCGGCCTGCTCACCTGCATCGCGCTGCTGCTGAACCTGGTGATGGTGGTGGCGGTGATGTCGCTGTTCGGCGCCACCATGACCCTGCCGGGCTTCGCCGGCCTGGCGCTGTCGATCGGCATGTCGGTGGACGCCAACGTGCTGATCAACGAACGCATACGCGAGGAATTGAGAGCCGGGGTGCCGCCGCTGGCGTCCATCGCCACCGGCTATGACAAGGCGTCCGGCACCATTTTCGACTCGAACATGACCGCGCTGCTGGCCGGCGTGGCGCTGTTCGCCTTCGGCACCGGTCCGCTCAAGGGCTTCGCCATCACCATGATCGTCGGCATCCTGACCTCCGTGTTCACCGCCGTCACCGTTTCGCGCGCGCTGGCCACGCTGATCTACGGCCGCCGCCGCAAGCTGAAGTCGCTGGCCATCTGACGAGAGCAACCGAACCATGAAACTCTTCCCGCTGCATCTCGTCCCCAACGACACCAACATCGACTTCATGCGCCTGCGCTGGGTGTCGCTGGCGGTGGCCCTGATCCTCGCGGTGGTCGCCGTCGGCGCCATGGCGTTCAAGGGCTTCAACTACGCGCTCGACTTCACCGGTGGCATCATGGTGGAACTGCGCTTCGACAACCCGCCTGACGTGGACAGCGTGCGCGAGCGCCTGGAGGCGTCGGGTTACCAGGGCGCACAGGTCCAGACCTTCGGCACCGGCCGCGATCTGCTGGTCCGCCTGCAGCCCCGCGAAGGCCAGACCGATTCGGAAGCCGCCAACCGCACTGCCACCGAGGTGGTGAAACTGGCTTCCTCGGCGGACAATCCCGCGACCAAGCTGCGCAGCGAGATCGTCAGCCCGCAGGTTGGCAAGGAACTGGCCATGAACGGCCTGTACGCGCTGATCTTCGTGGTGGTGGGCTTCCTGATCTACATCGCGTTCCGGTTCGAATGGAAGTTCGCGCTGGCGGCCATCTTCACCACCCTGCACGATGTGCTGATCTGCGCCGGCTTCTTCGCCCTCACCGGGCGCGAGTTCGACCTGACCGTGCTGGCCGGCCTGCTGTCGGTGATGGGCTTCTCGATCAACGACACCATCGTGGTGTTCGACCGCGTGCGCGAGAACTTCCGCTCGCTGCGGGTGGATCCGGTGGAAGTCCTGAACCGTTCGGTCAACCAGACCCTGTCGCGCACCATCATCACTTCGTTCGTGGCGTTCCTGACCGTGCTGGCGCTGTACATCTACGGCGGCGGTTCGCTGGAAGGCATGGCGATCTCGCAGATGATCGGCATCGTGATCGGCACCATCTCCTCGATCTTCATTGCCTGCCCGCTGCTGACCATGGGCTTCATGAAGGTCACCAAGCAGGACCTGATGCCCAAGGCCAAGGACGAGGCGGCGCTGGCGCGCAGGCCTTGAGAGCCGGGATTCGGGATTGGGGATTCGAGAAGTCTCCATTCCCGGAAGAAAAAAAGGCCGCGCATCGCGCGGCCTTTTTCTTTTGACGTTCCGGTCGCTGGCGGCGGGCGCCGGGCTCAGCCCTTCGGCGGATCGAAGCTGGCGGCGTAGCCGGAGGAGACGATGGCCTTCTGCAGCGTCTCGGCGACCTTGATGTTGCCGGCGACGATCTGACGGGAGGCCGGACCGCGGCCGTCCAGGCGGGGAGTGGGGGCGCCGCGGAAATCGCAGATGCGGCCGCCGGCCTCGCGCACCAGCAGCACGCCGGCGGCGATGTCCCAGTCCTTCACGCCGGCCTCGAAGTAGGCGTCCAGGCGGCCACAGGCGACGTAAGCCAGGTCCAGCGCGGCCGAGCCGGTGCGGCGCACGTCCTCGGCCTGGACCAGCAGTTCGCGCACGCATTCGAGCTGGGCGCCGGCGCGGGCGCGCTCGCGCGGCGGGAAGCCGGTGCAGATCACGGTACCGGCCAGGTCCTTGCGCTCGGCCACCCGGATCTTGCGCTCGTTGAGCTGGGCGCCGGCGCCGCGGCTGGCGGTGAACAGGTCGTTGCGGAGCGGGTCGAAGATCACCGCGTCGGTCGGCTCGCCGTTCTCGACCAGGGCGATCGAGACGCAATAGTGCGGGAAGCCGCGCAGGTAGTTGCTGGTGCCGTCGAGCGGGTCGATGACCCAGGTGTAGCGGCCCTGGCCCTGGATGCCGCCTTCCTCGCCGACCACGGCGTAGTCCGGGTAGGCGCGCCGGAGTTCCTTGACGATGACCTTCTCGGCATCGGCGTCCACTTCGCTGGCGTAGTCCATCCGGTCCTTCTGCACCACGTTCAGCGCGTCCAGCTTGTTGATGTTGCGCAACAGGACATTGCCTGCCAGGCGGGCGGCTTTGACCATGACGGTGACGGCGGGTTTCTGCATGGCTTCGGACCTCGGAACAGGCAGGGGGGCGGTATGGACGGTGGAAAAGAGCGGCTCGGCGCAGAGGCCGGCGCGCACAGTTTAACATCTGCGCCCATGAACACTCCCGCATTTCCGCTTCCCGCCGCCACCCGGCTGCGCATCGTGCTGGTCGGCACCCAGCATCCCGGCAACATCGGCGCCGCCGCGCGCGCCCTGAAGACCATGGGGCTGGCCCGGCTGGTCCTGGTCGCGCCCGAACAGTTCCCGGCGGATGAAGCCTTCCGGCGCGCGGCGGGGGCCGACGACCTGCTGGCCGATGCCGGGGTGGTGGCGACCCTGGCCGATGCCGTGGCCGACTGTCGCTACGTACTGGGCTGCACCGCCCGCAGCCGACGGGTCCAACTGGAGGAATTCGAACCCCGCCAGGCCGCCGCCCAGGCGGTGGCGATGGCCGCGGAAGGCGAGGTCGCGCTGGTGTTCGGGCGCGAGCGGACCGGGCTGACCAACGAGGAACTGCAGTTGTGCCATGCCGCCGTGCACATCCCGGCGAACCCGGAATACAGCTCGCTGAACCTGGCCGCCGCGGTGCAGGTGCTGGCCTACGAACTGCGCCTGGCGCTGCGCGAGCACGCCCCGCCCGCCACGCCGGAGACCCGCCACCCGGACGAGGCGCCGGCCAGCCACGCGCAACTGGAAGGCTTCTTCGCCCAGTTGGGGCAGACCTTGGACGAGATCGATTTCCATAAAGGCCGCACGCCCGATTCGGCAATGCGCAAACTGCGCCGCCTGTTCCTGCGCGCGCAGCCGAGCGAGCAGGAGGTCAGGCTGCTGCGCGGCATCCTGGCCGATGCCCAGCGGATGGCGCGGCTGGCGGAGGGGCGTGGGTAATCTACTGTTGCTACGTCACATTTTCGGCTAGGCTCCCACCACCTTTTCGAAGGACTTCCTCGTTGCCCAGGTCCCGGTTCGCATTCGTCCTGACACTGCTCGGGGCGTTCCTTTCACCGGGCACCGTCGCGCCGGCCAACGCCGCCGGTGGCGATGATCACGTGCTGGTCCTGGGGCGTATCAGCGACGATCCCAAGGCCCATTACGAGCAGCTCAAGCCGTTGCTGGACTACGTGATCCCGCGCATGCGCGACGTCGGCATCACCGAGGGCCGGATCCTGATGGCGCGCGACACCCAGCAGATGATCAGCTACCTGCGCCGCGGCCGGGTCGACTGGGTGACCGAGACCGCCGGCACCGCGATGCGCCTGCAGGATCGTGCCGGCGCCCGTCCGCTGCTGCTGACCGAGCGCGGCGGGGTGGGGCGCTACCACGGCGTGTTCTTCGTCCGCCGCGACAGCGGACTGGAGACGTTGCAGGACCTGAAGGGGCGCGCGGTGGCGTTCCAGAACACCGCGTCCACCAGCGCCTATTTCGCGCCGGCGGTGGAACTGCTCGATGCCGGCCAGCGGCTGGAAATCCTGCTTTCGCCGATGGACCGCCCGGCGCCGGATTCGGTCGGTTACGTGTTCGCCAGGACCGAACTGAACATCTCCGCCTGGGTGCACAAGCGCCTGGTCGACGCCGGCGTGGTGAGCAGCCTGGACTGGAACGACGTGCGCCGCATCCCGCCCTCGTTCCGCAACGATTTCCGGATCATCCACGAAACCCCGGAGTATCCGCGCGCACTGGAGATGGTGCGCGGGGATCTGGCGACGGAGGTGGAGGCTCGCCTGCGCGAGGTGCTGCTGCAGGCAGCCAATGACCCGCAGGCACGCGAGGCGATGCGGCTGTTCTTCCGCACCACCGCCTTCCTGCCGGTGGATCCCGATTCCCGGCGCGCCCTGGAGCATCTGCGCCAGGGCGTGGGCCGGGTACGCGAGCAGGTCGAATGAAGAAGATCCGTTTCGGCCTGGAGGCGCGTTTCCTCACCGCCATGGCGGTCATGCTGGCGGTGGTGATCGGCCTGCTGGCGACCCTGCTGCACCGGCAGAAGGCGATGCAGCAGGAAGTGGCCGGCGTGGCCCGAGAGGCGATGCATGGCATGGCCGAGGACAGCCTGCGCCGGCACGGCGGAGCCACCGTCGACCAGCTCGCCGACGCGCTGGCCAACCCGCTCTACTACTTCGACATGGACACCATCGGCACGCTGGTCCGCTCCGCGCAGAAGGAGCCGGATGTCAGCTACGTGCTGGTCTACGACCCGCAGGGCCGGATCATCCACGACGGCTCCGAGGAGATCGCGGTCTACGGGCAGCAGATGAGCGATCCGCTGGCCTACGAGGCGATCAGTTCGCCGGAGCTGCATACCCAGTGGTCGCCGCAGATCGTCGACATCTCCGAGCCGATCATGATCGGCAACCAGCGCATCGGCGGGGTGCGGGTGGGCTACTCGCTGGATTCGGTGCGTGGCCACGAGGATCGCGCGGTCGCCGCCGCGCGGGGACGCCTGGAGGCCCTGGGCCAGCGCCACCTGATCTGGGTGTGGGCGCTGCTGGCGGCGCTGGTCGCCGCATGCGTGGCGATCATGGTGTATGCCCAGCGCACCCTGGTCCGCCCGATCCGGCAGCTGGCCGAAGCCGCGCACGCGATCGAAGTGGGCAACTACAACAGCGAGCGCCCGGTCAGCCATCGCAACGACGAGGTCGGCGAACTGGTCCGCGCGTTCAGCAGCATGAGCGACAGCATCGCCCGCCACGATCGCGACGTGCGGCGCATGGCCTATACCGACTCGTTGACCGGCCTGACCAACCGGCTGGCCTTCCGCGAGAGCCTGGATCACCGCCTGATGATGCTGCGCGGCGCCGGCCGCCAGCTGGCGCTGCTGTTCGCCGACATCGACGACTTCAAGCGGGTCAACGACACCCTTGGCCACGAGGCCGGCGACGAAGTGCTGCAGCAGTTCGCCAACCGCATCCGCGAGGCGGTCGAGCAACTGGGGGGCGACGATGCCCTGCTCGCCCGCTTCGGCGGCGATGAGTTCGTCATCCTGATCCAGGACGGCGACGTGCGCGCGGTCGCCACGCGCCTGGCCGAGCAACTGGTCACTGAACTGGGCCGGCCGCTGGTCATCCAGGATCGCCAGGTGTTCCTCGGCACCTCGATCGGCATTACCTTGTTCCCGGAAGACGCGTCCGGCGCCACCGCGCTGATGAAGAATGGCGACATCGCCATGTACCAGGCCAAGGTGGCGGGCAAGAACTGCTATCGCTTCTACAGCCGCGCGATGGACCAGGCGGTGGAGCGACGGGTGCGGATGGAACAGGAACTGCGCGGCGCGTGGGAGCGTGGCGAGCTGAGCCTGCTGTACCAGCCGGTGTTCCGCCTGTCCGACAGCCGCATCGTCGGCGCCGAGGCGCTGCTGCGCTGGCAGCATCCCGAGCTGGGGATGGTGGCGCCCTCGGTCTTCATCGACGTGGCCGAGCAGAGCGGCCTGATCGAGAGCATCGGCCCGCGCGTGCTGCGCGCCGCCTGCACCGCGGCCGCGCGCTGGAGCGCGGATCGCGACCCGATGGACCAGCTGTTCGTCTCGGTCAACGTGTCGCCGCGCCAGTTGCGCAGCGGCGACCTGCCGGAAGTGGTGGCCGAATGCCTGCGCGAGACCGGGCTGGCGTCCTCGCGCCTGCACCTGGAACTGACCGAAACCGCGGTCATCGCCGACGAGGCGCATGCCAGCGCACTGCTGGCGACCCTGCACCGCACCGGCGTGAAGGTCTGGCTGGATGACTTCGGCACCGGTTTCTCCGGCTTGAGCCACCTGCGCCGGGTGCCGGTCGACGGTGTGAAAATCGATCGCAGCTTCATCGCCGACATGCTGCGGGATCCGGACGATCTGGCCCTGACCAGCGCGATCATCGCCATGGCCCATTCGCTGGGCATCACCGTAGTCGCCGAGGGCGTGGAGAAGGAAGGCCAGTTCAACATCCTGCGCGAGCGTGGCTGCGATCTGGCCCAGGGTTACTGGCTGGGTTATCCGGTCACCGCCGCCGAGTTCGCCCAGCTGATTGCCTGAGCCGCGCCGGGTGCTGGAGCGACGTGGGTCGCGACCGCGCGCCTGGACCTGCTCGTCTGGAACGGTGTCCGGTTTTCCTGGCCCCTTTGGGGTGACGGTCGCGACTCACGTCGCTCCTACAAGAGGCTTTTGCGGGTCAGGAGAACCAGCGGCCGAGGAATTCGGTGGTGGCGGCCACCAGGTGTCCGGACAGGAAGCCGAACACGATCACCGCGGCGCCGCCGGCGACCCAGGCCACCAGCATCAGCGCGCCATCGCGCTCCAGCAGCGCCAGCGCGAACAACAGCAGCAGCACGCCGAACACGTAGTTGGTGAAGGGAATCGGCAAGGCCAGCAGCAGCCCCAGCAGCACCAGCAGCAGGCCGGTGAAGGAGAGCGCCAGCTTGTGGTCCAGGATGGCGTGCAGGCGCGGTCGGATCAGCTTTTCCAACCGTGCCAGCCAGGGCGAGAGCAGGGTGCGGAAGGTGATCAGCGCGCTGCGGTGCGGACCGCGCCGGGCGATGAAGCCGGGCAGCCACAACTTCGACAGTCCGACCAGCAGCTGCGCGCCGACCAGGATCACCAGCGGTCCGCCGATTGCGCCGCCGACGCCGGGAATGGGAATGAAGGCGGGCAGCACCGCGATGAACAGCAGCAGCCCGAACGCGCTCTGGCCGAAGCCGGACAGCAGGTCGCCCAGGCGCAGGACCTGGTTGGGATCGCCCAGCGCGAAGTCATCCAGCAGGGCTCGGATGCCCGCGTGGGGCGGGCGTTGGGAGGCATCCATGGTGCTCAGGCCGCCGCGTCCTCGCCGGTTTCTTCCGGCAGCCGCTGCAGCAGCAGCTTGTCGACGCGGGCGCCGTCCAGGTCGACCACCTCGAAGCGCCAGCCGTCCAGTTCGAAGGCCTCGCCCACGTGCGGAATGCGGCCGAAGTGCTCGATGACCAGGCCGGCGATGGTGTTGTATTCGTCGTCGTCCGGCAGGTTCACACCGCCCAGCAGTTCGCGCAGGTCATCGTTGGGCAGCGAGCCGTCGACCAGTAGCGAGCCGTCGTCGCGCATCACCACCAGCGCGTCGTCCTCGGTGTTCTCGGCGGCCTGCAGGCGCCCGACCACCGCGCCCATCAGGTCGCTGATGGTCACCAGGCCCTGGATCTCGCCGTATTCGTCCACCACCAGCGCCAGCGACTGCTGCTCCTCGCGGAAGATTTCCAGCAGTTTCATCGCGTGGGTGGATTCGGAAACGAACAGCGGCTCACGCAGGTTGCGGAAGATTTCCGGCGAGCGATCGGCGAACCGGTCCAGCAGCGATTTGACTTCCAGCACGCCGACCACGTCCTGGTCGCCGGCGCGGTAGACGGGGAAGCGCGAGAACTGCGATTCGCGCATGACCTGGAGGTTGGTTTCGTAGCCGGCGGCGGTATCCAGCCAGACGATCTTCTTGCGCGGGGTCATCAGGCTGTCGGCGGTGCGATCCCCCAGGCGCAGCACCCGGTTCATCATGTTGCGCTCGTCGACGTCGATCACGCCCTGCTCGTGGCTCTCGGTCACCAGCAGGCGGATTTCCTCTTCGGTCACCGCCCCGCGGTTGTCGTCGCGGATGCCGAGCAGGCGCAGCACCGCGCGGTTGATCGCGCCCAGCACGAACACGACCGGACGGGCGATGCGCGACAGCCAGTCCAGCGGGATCGCCACCGCCGAGGCGATGGTCTCGGCATTGGTCAGCGCCAGGCGCTTGGGAATGAGTTCGCCGAAGATGACCGAGCCCGCGGTGATCAGGGTGACCGCGGTACCGATGCCGATGGGGCGGGCGTACTGCTGGACGCCCGGCACCAGTTCGGCCAGCCAGCCGGCGATGATCGCGCCGATGGCGTCGCCGCCGAACACGCCGGCCAGGATGCCGATCAGGGTGATGCCGATCTGGACCGTGGACAGGAGGTTGTCCGGATGCTCGGCCAGGTGCAGGGCGACGCGGGCGCCGCGGCTGTCCTGGGCCATCTGCTTGAGCTTGAGCTTGCGCGAGGTCATCAGGGCCATCTCCGACAGGGCGAAGAAGGCGTTCAGGATGATCAGGGCGATGACGATCAGCAGTTCAAGCACGGCGGCCCTCCGTCATGGCCGGAGAGGGCGCCGCCGGGAACGCGTATCGCGGGCGACTATGCGAGGGGGAGGTAGGGTCGTCTTCCATAGGGTGCACCCTGGGGTGCCGGCGGAGTGTAGCAAACCCCGGCCCGGGGGCCGTGGAATGGGCCCCGGGCGGGCCCGGCGAGGCCGGGGGCGTCGCCAGGATGGTCACTAAACAGTCATAATTCCGCCCCTAAAGCCGTCCGCCCCGCGACGGCGGGATTCCCCCGATGTTCTCGCTGCAGACCATTTTCGGCTCCGGCCAGCAGTTCTACACCCTGCTCGAGGAGGCTTCCCAGGCCGCCCTGGACAGCGCCAAGGCCCTCCACGCGATGATGAAGGAAAGCGACCGCCAGCCGGCGCTGGACGCCTTCAAGCTGGCCCGCCTGCGCGAGCGCGCGACCTCGGACAAGATCAGCCAGGCGCTGGTCGACAGCTTCATCACCCCGATCGAGCGCGAGGACATCGAGGCGCTGGGTTCGGCCCTGTACAAGATTCCCAAGCAGATCGAGAAGTTCGCCGATCGCTACTCGCTGGCGCTGCAGCACCTGGAAGGCATCGACTTCGCGCCCCGCGCGGCGATGCTGGAGCAGGCCGCCGCGGTGGTCGTGGAGATGGTCCACGAGCTGAAGAAGATGAACATCGATCGCATGACCGCGCTCAACGAGAAGCTGCGCGCGATCGAGAACGAGGCCGACCGGCTGATGCTGGAGCTGTACCGCGACATCTATTCGGGACGCCTGGACCACCTGCAGATGTTCCTGCTGAAGGAGTTCTTCGAGATCCTGGAAAAAGCCATCGACCGCTGCCGCGAAGCCGGCGTGGTGGCCTACCAGATCGTGCTGAAGAACAGCTGAGGACCGCACCATGCTGACCCTGGTCCTGGTGGTGATCCTGGCCGCGCTCGTGTTCGAGTTCATCAACGGCTTCCACGATACCGCCAATTCCATCGCCACCGTGGTCGCCACCAAGGTGTTGACCCCCGGGCAGGCGGTGATGCTGGCGGCGCTGACCAACCTGATCGGCGCGCTGACCGGCACGGCGGTGGCCAAGACCATCGCTTCCGGCCTGATCGATACCGGCGTGGTCGAGGTGACCTCGCAGGTGATCCTGTGCGCGCTGCTCGGCGGCATCGTCTGGAACCTGATCACCTGGTGGAAAGGCCTGCCATCCTCGTCCTCGCACGCGCTGATTGGTGGCCTGTGCGGCGCCGCCCTGGCCGCCGCGCACAACAACTGGGGCGCGCTGATCTGGTCCGAAAGCGTCGGCAGCTGGGCCAAGAACAAGGGCATCCTGTGGAAGGTGGTGCTGCCGATGATCAGCTCGCCGATCGCCGGCTTCCTGCTGGGCATCGCGGTGATGCTGCTGCTGTGGGGGCTGATCGTGCTGTTCGCGCGCGCCGGTGGCTGGCTGGGGCGACTGGCGCGGCCGAACTTCGTCAACAAGTTCTTCGGCAAGGCGCAGATCCTGTCGGCGGCCTACATGGGTTATGCGCACGGCCACAACGACGCGCAGAAGACCATGGGCATCATCGCGCTGACCCTGTTCGGCGCCGAGGCGTCCGGCGCGCTCGACGAACTGCCGGGCTGGCTGGCCTTCCTGCATCCGGGCAGTGCCGGGGAACAGGACATCGCGACCTGGATCGTGCTGACCTGCGCGGTGGTGATGGCGCTGGGCACCGCCTCGGGCGGCTGGAAGATCATCAAGACCCTCGGCCACAAGATGGTCAAGCTGCATCCGATCAACGGCTTTGCCGCGGAAACCAGCTCGGCGACGATCCTCACCGTGGCCGCGCATTTCGGTATGCCCGTCTCCACCACCCACAGCATCTCGACCGCGATCATGGGCGTGGGCTTCGCCAAGAACCCGCGCGCGCTGAAGTTCAGCGTGGTCGAGCGGATCATCTGGGCGTGGATCCTGACCATCCCCGCCGCCGGCGGCATCGCCTACGGCCTGCTCAAGCTGCTGCAGGCGATGGGCTGGGCCTGAGGGGCCGGGATTCGGGATTGGGGATTCGGGATTGGCAGGAGCGAAGGCGTACTGCTTGCGGCCTGAGCGCGTCCCGATCCTGAATTCCACTTGGTGAATTTCGGCCTTGATGCTCCAACACCGGATCCGCTTCAACGAATCCCCAATCCCCAATCCCGAATCCCCAATCCCCGCCTTCAGAGCAAATCACCCTCGGCGGAAAGCGCGCGCTCCATGCGGTCGCCCAGGCCGCCGATCTCCAGCACCAGGCGGTCCACTTCGGCCGGGGTCAGGCCGTCGTAGGGACGGTTCTCGCACAACTGCAGGTAGGGCACGCCGTCGAGGTCGCCGATGGCGAGGTAGCCGACGCTGCTGTGCCAGTTGAAACCCAGCGCGCGGCGGGCGTCGACGCCGGTGATCGGTGCGATCACGGTGCTCACCCGCAGGTAGCTGCGCTCGTCGTCGTTGCTCAGCTCGGACAGGAAGATGGCCTGGTGCCGGCTTCCGCTGTCCAGCGACAGTTCCACGCAGGCCACATAGGGTTCCTGCACCGACACCCGGTAGCCGGAGGTGGTCAGGTGGCTGCGGATCTGTTCGAAGTTCTTCATGGCGTGGCGGACTCGGGAAATTCCAGATCCGTATGGTAGGCCGGTTTGCGGTGGTCGGGGTAGCCAACGGACGGGGCAGGCGCCACACTTCCGGCATCCCCCGACCGGAAACACCCGCCATGGCGGAAGCCACGCCGGAAGCGAAGATCCTCGCCGCCATCCGCGCGATTCCGCACGGGCAGGTGGCCGGCTACGGCGAGGTCGCGCGTCGCGCGGGCCTGCCCGGGCGCGCCCGCCTGGTCGCGCGCATCCTCAGCAACAACGACGACGCGCGCCTGCCCTGGCACCGGGTACTGCGCTCGGATGGCCGCATCGCGTTTCCCGAAGGCTCAAAGGGCTATCGCGAGCAGAGCCAGCGCCTGCGCGCCGAAGGCGTGCGGGTGGAAAAGGGGCGGGTGCGCGGGGTGAAAGCTGCACGGACGCTGGACGAGGCGCTTTGGGGACCTCCGGGCGGCTGAAGCTCCGCGGTTATCATGGCGGCGTTCCCGAAGGATGCGAGCCATGTTTCCTCCCGTGCTGCCGGTTACCCGCGCGCTGCTGATCGCCAATGTGGTGGTGTTCCTGCTCCAGAGCTTCCTGGGCGAGGCCATCACGCTTCCGTTCCTGCAATGGCCGATCGACTTCACCGGCAATGCCGGCGATTTCGGACGCTATGCCTTCATGCCGTGGCAGCTGCTGACCAGCGGCTTCATGCATGCCAGCCTGACCCATCTGCTGTTCAACATGCTGGCCTTGTGGATGTTCGGTTCGCCGTTGGAAGCCACCTGGGGCGAGAAGCGTTTCACCACCTACTACTTCGTCTGCCTGGTTGGCGCCAACCTGTGCCAGCTGCTGGTGAGCTCGTGGGTACTGTCCGGCGGTGGTCCGGCGGTTCCTTCACTTGGCGCCTCGGGTGCGGTCTTCGGCCTGCTGCTGGGCTACGGCATGCTGTTCCCGAACCAGCGCATGATCGTGTTTCCGATTCCGATGGAGATCCGCGCGCGCACGCTGGTGATCATCTACGGCGCCTTGACGCTGCTGTTCGGCATCACCGGCATGCAGTCGGGCGTGGCCCATTTCGCCCACCTCGGCGGCATGATCTTCGGCTGGCTGATGATCCGCTACTGGCGCGGGCAGCCGCCATTCGGCAAGCGCCGGCCACCGGGCCCGCGGATGCGGATCGTCAAATAGGCGGACACCGCTCCGGCCAGGGGCATCCGCGAAAAGAAAACGGCGCGTTTCCGCGCCGTTTTTTTATGGGTTTCCGTCGTGGCGATTCAGCGCCACTGGCCGAGCAGGTCGGTGTCCTTGCGCTGCATCGGCTGACCCGGTTTGCAGCTGAAGGCTTGGCCGAAGGCGGCCTGGTTGGACAGCGGGGCATTGGTGCGCCACAGGCCCGGCGCGCGCACGTCGGTGGCGGCGCGCTCGGCGGCTTCGGTGGCGTCCATTCGCTGTGCCCACAGCTGCGCCCAGGCGTTGAAGAATGACTGCCTGGCCGGCGTGGCCGCCTGCGGCTCGCGGGTGATGTAGGCATCCCAGGCCAGTTCGACGCCGGCCAGATCGGCCAGCGCCTCGTCCTGGACCCGCTTGCCGTTGACCTTGACGTTCTTCAGTTCCGGATAGGCGAACGCGTCGTACTGCGCGGCGATCTTCGCGCCGATATCGTTCCAGGCGGTCAGGTCCGAGGCGGTCCACCAGTCGCGCAACTCGCCCTTGGCGTCGACCATGCGGCCCTTGCTGTCGAAGCCGCGGCTGAGCTCGTGTCCCACCAGCGCGCCGTAGGCGCCGAACTGGCCGGCGATGTCGCGCTGCGGATCGAACACCGGCGGCTGCAGCACCGCGGCGGTGACGATTAGGCGGTTCTGGGCCAGGTCATAGGCCAGCGCGGGCTGCTGCGGCAGCACGTCCCAGCGGCGATCGGCGTTGCCCTTGCCGATCCGCTTCATCTCCTCGCGGTGGCGCCAGGTCGAGGCGATCAGCATGTTGCCGCCGAAGCTGCCGCGGCCCATCGGCTGCACGCTGTAGTCGACGTCGCGGTGCGGCGTGCCGACTTCGATCTTCAGCTTGCCGAGCTTGGCCTTGGCCTCGGCCTTGGCGCCCTCGCTCAGCCACGCCGCGCGTTCGACCGCACGGCCCAGCGCGTCGCGCACCTGGCCGGCAATCGCCTCGGCCTGCTGATCGCTGGTCTTGGGCAGGTAGCGTTCGGCGTATTCCTTGCCCAGCATCGGACCGGCCGCGAGATTGATCGCGCCCAGCACCTGCTGCCAGCGCGCCGGCGGCGTGCTCTCGCCGCGCAGGAGCTTGCCGCGGAATTCGAACTCGGCATCGCGGAACGACTTGGCCAGGTACGGCGCCATCGCATCGCCCACGCGCCAGCGCAGGTAGGCCTTCCACTGATCCGGCTTGAGGCTGGCGACCAGCGCGTCGATCTGCTTGAACAAGGCCGGATCGGCGATCGACACGGTGTCGTCGTTGACGCCCTGGGCCTTGAGGAAGGCGTCGATCTGCAGGTTGCGGTACTGCTTGCCCAGGTCCTTGGTGGCGACCGGGGCGAAATTGGACAGCGGGTTGCGCAGGTCCAGCAGCGGCTTGGAGACCTGCGCCAGGCGGGTTTCCAGATCCAGCACCGCCTGCGCGTCGGCATCGAGGCGGTTCTGGGCGGTCCCGGTGAGGGCAAGGACCTGCTTCACGTAGGCGCGATAGCGATCCATCACCTGTTTGGTGTCGGCGTCGGTACGGGTGTAGTAGGCCGGGTCCGGCAGGCCGAGGCCACCCTGCATGAAATAACCGATGTGGCGATCCAGCGCGCGCAGGTCCACGTCCGGGCTGAAGTTGAACGCGACCGGGATGCCGACCTGGTGCAGCGCGGCGATCGCCGGGGCGACGTCCTTGGCCTTCTTGATCGCGTTGATGCGATCCAGCAGCGGCGCGATCGGCTTGGCACCGTCGGCTTCGACCGCGGCTTCATCCAGGCCGCTGGCCCAGAAATCGCCCAGCAGTTTCTGCACGTGGCCCTGCGGCGACTGCATCGCCGCCTGCAACAGATCGCGCTGCTGCTGTTCGGTGCGCTCGCGCAGCTGGCCCAGCGCGCTGGCGCCCGGGGCGGTGTTGGCCTTCAGCCAGTCGGCGTTGGCGTGGCTGTAGAAGTCGCTGCAGGCAGCACTGACGGCGGGAGCGCGCGGCGCCTTCTTCTTGGCGGCTTCGGCCTGCGGAATGCCCAGCGCGGTGATCAGGGCGAAGGCGAGCAGGGAGGGGTGGCCAAGGGCGGCGCGGGTCTTCGACATCAGGAAATCCGGGGTGTTGGAGTTGGCGGATTCTAGCAAGCAGGGCGGGGCCTCCCTGAACGCGGCGCACACTTCCCGGGTGGGTCCGGAAACGAGGAAGGCCCGGGACTTCCCGGGCCTTCGTGGGTACCGCCGGATGTAGTCCGGATTACCAGATCACCACCTGCTTGTCGCCGTCGCGGACCATCGCATCGCCGGCCTTGCACTGGAAGGCGGCGGCGAACGCCGGCAGGTTGGACGGCGCGCCGATGGCACGGAAGTTGGCCGGCGCGTGCGGGTCGGTCTTCAGGCGCACGGTCAGTTCTTCCGGAGTGAAGTTGCGGCGCCATACCGTCGCCCAGTTCAGGAAGAAGCGCTGGTCGCGGGTCAGCCCGTCGGTCTTCGGATCCGGCGTGGCCTCGGTAGCCTTCTTCATCGCCTCGTACGCGGTCGCCAGGCCGCCCAGGTCGGCGATGTTCTCGCCCAGGGTCAGGCTGCCGTTGACCTTGCCGCCGCCTTCGGTGGTGTAGCCGTTGAACTGGTTCACCAGCTTGCCGGTGAGGCCGGAGAACGCCTTGGCGTCGCCGTCGGTCCACCACACTTCCATGTTGCCGGTCGGTCCGAAGCGCGAACCCTGGTCGTCGTAGCCGTGGATCATCTCGTGGCCGATCACCGCGCCGATGCCGCCGTAGTTCATTTCATCCGAAGCGTTGGGATCGAAGAACGGCGGCTGCAGGATGGCGGCCGGGAACACGATCTCGTTCTGCAGCGGGTTGTAGTAGGCGTTGACCATCTGCGGCGGCATGCCCCATTCGGTCTTGTCCACCGGCTTGCCGATCTTGCCCAGGTTCCACTTGTAGTTGAACTCCTGCGCGGCCAGCACGTTGCCGATGTAGCTGTCGCGGCTGGTGCTCAGGCCGGTCCACTCGCGCCACTTGTCCGGGTAGCCGATTTTCGGGGTGAAGGTCTCCCACTTGGCGATGGCCTTCTGCTTGGTTTCCGCGCTCATCCACGGCAGGTTCTCCAGGCGGCTCTTCAGCGCGGTGCGCAGGTTGCCGACCAGGGTTTCCATCTTGGCCTTGGATTCGGCCGGGAAGGCCACCTTCACGTACATCTGGCCCAGCGCTTCGCCGGCCTCGCCTTCCACGGTGTCGAGCACGCGCTTCCAGCGCGGCTTGATTTCCTTCTGCCCGCGCAGGGTCTTGGCGTAGAAGTTGAAGTTCTCGTTGACGAAGGCGTCGCTCAGGTACGGCGACGCGCCATCGACGGTGTGGAAGCGCAGGTAGGCGCGCCAGGTCGCCGGATCGGTATCGCCCAGCATCTTGCTCACTTCCTGGTGGAAGCCAGGCATGGCCAGCGAGAACTTGTCCGCCTTCACGCCCTGCGATTCGAAGAACCGGGTCCAGGAGAAGTTCGGGGTCAGCTTGTCGGCGTCGGCCAGGGTGACCGGGTTGTAGTACAGCGACACGTCGCGCGAGAGTTCCTCGCTGGTCTTGGAGGCCTTGGCCAGGCGGGTCTCGAACGCGACCACGTCCTTGGCCTGCTTGGCGGCATCGGCGACGGCCACGCCCGACAGCTCCAGCACCTTGGCGATGTGCGTCTCGTAGGCCTGCAGCTTTTCCTTGTTCTCGGCCTTGGTGTAGTACTCCGGATCCGGCAGGCCCAGGCCGCCCTGCGAGGCATAGGCCAGCACCATCGAGGAATCCTTGAAGTCGGCCTCGCCACCGAAGCCGAACAGGAAGTTGCGGCCCTTGGCGGCATTGGCGCTCAGGTAGTCCACGATCGCTTCCTTGCTGGCCAGGCCGTCGATCGCGGTCAGGTCGGCCTTGATCGGCTCGATGCCCTGGGCATTGACCTTGGCTTCGTCCATGCCGGTGGCCCACAGGTCGCCGACGATCTTCTCCACGCCGGTGGCGTTGGCGTGCGCGGCGGCCTGTTCGGCCAACTGGCGCTGCACGGCGGTGGAGCGCTCATCCAGCATTTCGAACGCGCCCCAGCTGGTGCGGTCGCCGGGGATGGTGTTGGCGGCCAGCCACTTGCCGTTGGCGTAACCGGTAAAGTCGGCGCAGGCGTTCTTGCTGGTGTCCAGATCCGCCACCAGGAAGCGGTTCACCGGCGGCAGCTTGCTCTCGTCCAGCTTCAGTTGCAGTTCGCCGCTGTCGGCGCTGGCCTTGGCGGCGGCGTCGGGGGAAGCGGCTTCGTTGGGCTTGGAACAGCCGGCGAGGGCCGCGGTGACGGCCAGGGACAAGAGAAGCATCTGCGGTTTACGGAAGGTCACTTTCAACTCCGGCCCGGGAGGGCATTGGGATAGGTCTGTCCAGACGGACGTGCGCGGACTCTACTCCCCCGCCCGGAAGGGCGGGGGGTGTCGAAGGTCATGGTACGGGGCAGGCCATTGGCGGAGCGTCATGGCCGCGGCGTCGGGCCATGCTAGGGTGGGGCGGACACTGCGGGAGCCGAGAATGCGGATCGAATTCCATGGCGCGGCCGGCGAGGTGACCGGCTCGATGCACCTGTTGCACGCGGCGGGCCAGCGGATCCTGCTGGATTGCGGAATGATCCAGGGCAGCCGCGAGACCGAGGCCCGCAACGCCGATCCCTTCCCGTTCGATCCGGCCGCGCTGGACGCACTGGTGGTCAGCCATGCCCACATCGATCACATCGGCCGCATCCCGTTGCTGGTGCGGCGCGGATTCCGCGGCCCGATATACGCGCAGGCCGCCACCGCCGAACTGATGCCGGTGATGCTGATGGATTCGGCCTCGCTGGCCGAAGCCGATGCCGATCGCGCCAACCGGCACCGGCGCCGCGGCGAACCGGAAGCACGGCCGCTGTACGACCGCGACGACGTGCAGGCGGCGATGGCGCAGGTCCGCCCGCTGCCATACGAACAGCGCCAGTCAATCCTGCCGGGCGTGGACATCGCGTTCCGGGATGCCGGCCATATCCTCGGATCCAGCATCGTCGAAGCATGGGCGGACGGACGCAAGCTGGTGTTCTCCGGCGATCTGGGCCAGAAGGGCACGCCGATCCTGCGCGATCCCTCGCCGGTAGGCGAGGCGGATCTGCTGCTGATGGAATCCACCTACGGCGATCGCAACCACCGGGAGCGTCCGGCCACCGTGCGCGAGCTGGGCGAGATCCTCGAACAAGCCTGGGCCGATCGCGGCAACGTGCTGATTCCCGCGTTCGCGGTGGGCCGCAGCCAGGAACTGCTGTACTGGTTCGCGCGCTTCTGGGACGAATGGAACATGTCGCGCTGGCGCGTGTTCCTGGACAGCCCGATGGCCGGCAAGGTGGTGGGGATCTACGGCCGCCACCACGAACTGTTCGATGCGGAGGCGCAGGAAGTCTGGCGCGGTTCGCCCAATCCGTTCCGCCTGCCCAACCTGCGCGTCACCGAGAGCACCGCCGAGTCGATGGCGATCAACCAGATCGCCAATGGCGCGATCATCATCGCCGGCTCGGGCATGGCCAATGGCGGCCGCATCCAGCATCACCTGGCCCACAACCTGGAACGCCAGCGCACCCACGTGGTGTTCGTCGGTTACCAGGCCGAGGGCACGCTGGGACGGCGGCTGGTCGATGGCGCGCGCTGGGTGCGCATCCATGGCCGCGATCATCGGGTCAATGCGCGCTGCCACACCATCGGTGGCCTGTCCGCGCACGCGGATCAGGCCGGCCTGCTGGCGTGGTACGGCGGCTTCGAACCTTCGCCGCCGGTGGTGCTGGTGCATGGCGAGGATCGCGCGCGCGAGGCGCTGGCCGGCGAACTGGGCGAACGCTTCGGCGTGGACGTCGAGCTGGCGCGCCCGGGCATGCGGCTGGAGGTCTGAGACCCGCCGCGAGGCCGGGATCAGGGCGTCGCGATGGCGTGGCTGACGCTGCGGTTGCGGCCGGCCTGCTTGGCCTGGTACAGCGCGGCGTCGGCGCGTTCGAACACTTCGGCCGCATCCAGGTTGTCGCCGGCCTGGGTGGTGTGGATGCCGATGCTGGCGGTGAACGGCGGCGCATCCAGCGCGCGTTCGGTGCGGGCGGCCAGGTTGGCCAGGTCGACATGGATGGTGGTGGCGATGGTCGCCGCCGCCTGCGCGGAGGTTTCCGGCAGCAGCACCGCGAATTCGTCGCCGCCCAGGCGTGCGATCACGTCGCGCGGACGGCGCGCGCGCCCGCGCAGCACCCGCGCCAGCAGCCGCAGCACGGCGTCGCCACTGGCGTGGCCCTGGCTGTCGTTGAGCTGCTTGAAGTGATCGATGTCCAGCAGCAGCAGCGACATCGGCAGGTGGGTGCGCTGGATCGCGCGCAGTTCCTGTTCCAGGGCGTGGTTGAACTTGTTGCGGTTGGCCAGGCCGGTCAGCGGATCGGTCTGCGCGGCGCGCTGGGTACGACGGATCAGGCGGTACACCCAGACCGAGGCGCCGATCGCCAGCACCAGCAGGGTGGCCGAGGCGGGGAACCACAGTCGCGCGAACTGCAGCAGCAGCAATGACAGCAGCAGGGTGAGCGCGATCGTCGCCAGCGCCGGGCGCCAGATCTGGCGGAACACCGGGAACCCGCAGACCAGCATCGGCAGCGACACCAGCAGGATCGACAGCAGCAATTGCCCGCCCAGCGACATCGGGGTGATCGCGTTGCCCTGGATCAGCATGTTGAGCACGTTGGCTTCGTACTCCACGCCGGTCAGCCCGCGACCGCCGTCCTGGCCCGGCGCCTTGACCGTATCGCCCATGCCCATCGCGGTGGTGCCGACCAGGATCCAGCGCCCGCGCAGCAACGAGGCCGGTACCCGCTGGTGGATGACGTCGGTGTAGGAAACCTGCGGGAATCCGTTGGGCGGACGCGCGTAGGGAATCAGCACGCGGTGGTCGCGCACCCAGCGCTGCGGCGATGCCTGCTCCGGATCCGACAGGCGCTCGCCGGGAAGATCGTCGTTCTGCGGCAGCGACTGGTCCAGTTGGCTCAGGGCCAGGGCCAGCGCCGGCCAGCGCGGCGAACCCTGGCCGGCACGCAGATAGGCGCTGCGCACCACGCCATCCTCGTCCGCGGCCAGGTCGACATGGCCCAGCGAAGCCACCGAGGCGGAGAATTCCGGAATCGGCAGCAGCTCCACCAGCGGCCCGTTGACCTGGGTGGACTCGGCCAGCACCGGCAGCACCACCTTGCCGTGGCGACTCATCGCCCGTGCCAGCAGCGCGTCGCCTTCCGGATCGAACAGCGCCGGTTCGGACAGCAACAGGTCCAGGCCGATGCCGCGCACGCCGATCCGGCCGAGCTCGTCGACCAGCCGGGCGTGCTGGCGCCGCGACCACGGCCAGCGTCCGAGCTCGCTCAGGCTCTTCTCGTCGATGGCGACGATGGCGATGCGGTTGTCCGCTTCCTCCGCCACCAGGGGACTGAGCCGGTCGTAGAGCCATTGGTCCATGCGCGCGGCCAGTCCGGTCAGGATCAGGCAGGCGACGATCGCCGACGCGCCCAGCGCGATCAGCAGGCGGCTCCTCGGCTTGGGCGTGGAGGGCGAGGTGATCATAGGCTCAGCAGGATCAGCAGCGCGCCCGCGCCGGCACCCACGCGGCACAGGCGGCAGGGCAGCTTGATCTTCTGGGCGGGGGCGAATTCGCCGACCTCGCCATCGGTATCGATGGCCTGCGCGCGCAGGTACCAGGTGCCGCCCGCGAGCTTGGGCAGGGTGATTTCGGGTTGTTCGACCACCTCGTCCACGCCGAGCCGCTCGAACGAGGGCGAGCGCGACATCTGGAAGCGGTAGCGCTGGCCGGGCTGTCCGGCGCGCCAGTGGAAGGTGATGCCGTCGGCGCGTGCGCCATCCTTGCCCAGATCGATGTCGTCGATCGGATCCAGCGGCCTGACCGTGAATTCGATGGCGTCTCCAAACGGCCCCTTCTTCCCCTGGGCATCGATGCTGCCCACGCGCCAATAGTACGCGCCGGGAGCGAGCGGCTTTGCGACGGTGATCGCTTCTCCGCGTAGATCGTCGCCCTGCGCGATCGGATCGCGGAACCCCGGGTTGTCCGCCACTTCATAGCGGTAGCGATGGGCTTCCGGGGCCTGTGTCCAGCGCAGCGCCGGGCGGTCCTGGCGGACCAGGCTGCCCGCCGAGGGAGCGACCGCGTAGGGCGGCACCGGGCGTCCCTCGATCCGGAACGCGGCGTCGGCGTCGCGTCCCTCCAGGCCCTGGGCATCGATCGCGCTGATCCGCAGGTGGTATTGCCCGGGCTCCAGCGCCGGCGCGGTGGCCGAAGCGTCGGGTGCGACGAGATCCGCGATGAGCGCGGCGAAATCAGGATGGCGGCTGATCAGGACCCGGTAGCCGTTGGCGCCGGCAACGGCAGGCCAGGCGAACTGCGGGCGGACGCTGTCCTGTTCGGCGGCAATCGCCGACAGATCCGGCGCCGGCAGCAGCGCGATCGGTTCAAGTCGATCGCCGCCGCCGGCCTGCGCGCGGGTGCCGAATCCCGGCTTGAGCAGCGTCGCCTGCTGGCCGGCGGTGACCGCGACGCGTCCGTCCAGCACCTCGGCCTGCATGCCCTGTTCGCCAGTGTGGATACGGAAGCGTGTGCCGCGCACGGCCGAGGAAGCGGTGGGCGTGTCGACGATGAACTGGTCGCCGGCGCCGCGCAGGCGACGCACCTCGTTGTTGATGCGGCCACGCTGCAGGCGCACGCGGGTGTCGACCATGCCGGTGCGGCCGTAGCGGGTCAGTCGATCCAGCACCAGCTCGCTGCTTTCGCGCAGGCGCAGGCGGGAGCCGTCGGCGAACTGCAGGCTCAGGGAGGCGCCCAGCGCGGTCAGCAGGCGGCTGCCGGTGCCCAGTTCCATGCCTTCGCTGACCGGGCGCTCCGCGCCGGCGGAGGTGATTGCGGTCGCCTGGCCGACCAGGGCGATCACGCGTGCCTGCGCCGGCTGTTGGCGCAACCAGGTCAAGGGAATGCGCAAACGGCTACCCGGCGCGAGCCGGTAGGGGTCGACGATGCGGTTATGCTGCTGAAGCCGATGCCAGTCGACTCCGGGTTTGAGATAGACGCCGCCGAGATCCCACAGGGTGTCGCCGGGCCGGACCCGATAGACCCAGTCCTCGGCGAAGGCGGGGACGCAGGCCGACGCCAGGGCCAGCAACAGCCCCGCGCGGATTCCCATCCCCCGGACGAACGTCATGATCGCCAAGCCTGTCCCCTGCCATCCCGTTTGCGTGCTGAATCACAATTATAGGCGAGCCTGCCGCCAGGCAGTGGCCGGTACCGGTCCCGGCTTCCGTTTGGGCAGGCTGGCCGGAGAGCGTCCGTGAGCCAGGCCGTCCGGGACGTCCTGCTGATTGGCGGGGGCCACAACGGTTTGACCTGCGCCGCCTACCTGGCGCGGGCCGGCCTGAAGGTGACCGTGCTGGAACGGCGCGGGGTGCTGGGCGGGGCGGCGGTCACCGAGGAGTTCCATCCCGGCTTCCGCAACTCGGTCGCTTCCTACACCGTCTCGCTGCTGCAGCCGCGGGTCATCGCCGATCTGGATCTCGCCGGCCATGGGCTGCGCGTGGTCGAGCGCCGGCGCAACAACTTCCTGCCGCTGCCCGAGGGCGGCTACCTGCTGACCGGTGGCGGCCAGACCCGCGCCGAATTCGCCAGGTTCTCCGCCCGCGACGCCGAGCGCCTGCCGGCCTACGAGGCCCGGCTGGACGCCATCGCCGACGTGCTGCGCGCACTGGCGCTGGAACCGCCGCCCAACCTGACCGACGGCGGCTGGTGGAAGGCGTTGCCGGAGCTGCTGCGCACGGCGCGGCTGGGACGCAAGCTGCATGCACTGGACGAGACCCTGCGCCAGGAACTGCTGGACCTGTTCACCATCTCGGCCGGCGAGTATCTGGATCGCTGGTTCGAAAGCGAGCCGGTGAAGGCGCTGTTCGGCTTCGACGGCGTGGTCGGCAACTACGCCAGTCCGTACACGCCCGGCTCGGCCTACGTGCTGCTGCACCACGTGTTCGGCGAGGTGAACGGCGTCAAGGGCGCCTGGGGCCATGCGATTGGCGGCATGGGTGCGATCACCCAGGCAATGGCCGGCGCCGCGCGCGCGGCCGGCGCGGAACTGCGCACCGGGGCCGGCGTGCGCGAAGTGCTGGTCGAGCAGGGCCGTGCGGTCGGCGTGGTGACCACCGGGGGCGAAACCCTGCGCGCGCGCGCGGTGGTCGCCAACGTCAATCCCAAGCTGCTGTACGAACAATTGATGCGCACGGACGACGTGCCCGCGCCGACCCGCGAGCGCATGGCGCATTGGCGCTGTGGTTCCGGCACCTTCCGCATGAACGTCGCGCTGTCGCGGCTGCCGGATTTCACCGCGCTGCCGGGCGAGGGCGATCACCTGACCGCCGGCATCATCCTCGCGCCGAGCCTGGACTACATGGACCGCGCCTACCGCGATGCGCAGGCGCAGGGCTGGTCGAACGAACCGATCGTGGAAATGCTGATTCCCTCCACCCTGGACGATTCACTCGCGCCGCCGGGGCAACACGTCGCCAGCCTGTTCTGCCAGCATGTCGCGCCGGTACTGCCGGGCGGACGCGGCTGGGACGATCACCGCGACGAGGTTGCCGATCTCATGATCGCCACCGTGGACCGCTTCGCGCCCGGTTTCGCCGCTTCGGTACTGGGCCGGCAAGTCCTGAGCCCGCTGGATCTGGAACGCACCTTCGGCCTGATCGGCGGCGACATCTTCCACGGCGCGCTCTCGCTCAACCAGTTGTTCAGCGCCCGCCCGATGCTGGGCCAGGCCGGTTACCGCGGCGCCATTCCCGGCCTGTACCTGTGCGGCGCCGGCACCCATCCGGGCGGCGGCGTGACCGGTGCACCGGGCCACAACGCGGCGCGCGTGGTCCTGGCGGATCTGAAGTGATCGCTCAGCGCGCGCGGAACAAGGCGGCGATCTGCAGGGCGGTGCGATAGGGCTCCGGATCGTTGCGGTTGCTGAGCAGGATGACGGTGAGCTTCTCCTTCGGATAGCGCACGATCACGTTGCGAAAGCCGATGCTCTCGCCGGAATGCCAGACCGCGTCGCCGTTGATGCGCCAGCCGAAGCCGTAGTACGGCACGTCCGGTTCGTCGGTGGGCGTGGCATGGCTGAACGCAAGATCCAGGGATGACTGCTTGAGCAGGCGCTCGTCATAGAGTGCGGCGTCCCAGCGCGCCAGATCCTTGATCGACGAATAGATGCCGCCATCGCCCAGCACCGCGCTGGTCGGGCTCTGGTCGGTGCGTTGCCAGCGGCCATCGGTTTCGCTGTAGCCGTAGGCGCGGTTGACCACGGTGGAGATGCCCTCCTCCAGCGCCACCGTGTCGGCCATGCCCAGCGGCAGGAAGATGTGCTGGCGCAGGAAGCCGGCGAAATCCTGTCCCGAGGCCTTGCCGACGATCAGCGCCAGCAGCGCGTAGCCGCTGTTGCTGTAGCGGTACGAGCTGCCGGGGGCGAAGTAGGTGCGATCCTGTCCTTCCAGGATGCGCAGGACGTCGATGTCGTGCAGTTGCCCCTTCGGGTCGGCGGGCATGACCTCCTCGTAATCGATCAGGCCCGAGGTATGGCTGAGCAGATGGCGAATCGTGATCGCGTCGGCGGCGGCCGGCAGCGAGGGCAGCCAGCGCTTGATCGGATCCTCCAGCCGCAGCTTGCCGTCCTCGGCCAGCAGCAGGATGCTGGCGGCGGTGAACTGCTTGCTCACCGAGGCCAGTCGGTAGTTCGTTTCCGGCGATGCCGGTATCCGGTCTTCCAGGTTGGCCAGGCCAAAGCCGCGCTCGACCACCGGTTGGCCGTCCTTCAGCACCAGCAGGGACGCGCCGGGTACCTGGCCGTCGTAGCGCTGCATCAGGGCGGCGATCGCGGCGTCGCGCCCTGCGTCCGCGCCGACGGGCTTGCCGGCCTGCGCATGGCCGGGCGTCGGCAGGGACAGCGCCGCCATCAGCAGCAACGGCAGCACGCGCACGGTCCGCGACAGGTTCATCCAGGCTCTCCCCGCATTGAATGGAAGGCGGAGCATAGCCGCTGCGGGCGGGACGCGCAGCGGGCACGGCGGCAAGGGCGCCGCGGAAGGGCGGGGGAAGCGAAGCCCGCTTCGCCGTGGCCTTCTACCTGGGAGGCTCAGTCCGCCGCCGCTTCCTGCCGCAACTGGCGCTCGCGGTCCTCGCCCAGGTAACGGCGGATGACGTGCCGCATCAGGTACAGCAGCGGGATAAGCGCGATCGCCGCGAGCATCTTGTAGACGTAGTTGACCGAGCTGACCGCCAGGAACAGCGAGGTCGGCCACTTCTGCGGCCCCAGCACGAAGGCGATCCAGATGACCACGAAGCTGTCGACCAGTTGCGAGATCGCGGTCGAGCCGGTCGCGCGCAGCCAGACCATGCGCTCGCCGGTGGCGACGCGGATGCGGTGGAACACCGCCACGTCGATCAACTGCCCGATCAGGAACGCGATGATCGAGCCCACAATCGACCACATGCCCTGGCCGAAGATCGCGGCGAACGCGGCCTGGTAGTCCGGCACGCCCTGGTGCTCGGCGGCTTTCACCCACCAGCCGGCCGGTGCGGTGGCGATGGCGAGGAAGGCGAACACGAAGCCATAGACGATCAGCGCCACCGCCATCCACGAGATGAAGCGCACGCCGCGACGGCCGAAGAACTCATTGATGGTATCGGTGAGGATGAACACGAACGGCCACAGCAGCGTGCCGACCGTGAAGTTCAGCGAGCCGCTCTGGCCGAACAGGTTCCATTCCAGCGGGGCGATGCCGAGGGTGTCCTCCAGGGCGAAGATCTTGACCCCGATGAATTCGGCCAGCACCGCGTTGACGCAGAAGAACGCCGCCAATGCGATGAACAGCCGTACCGCGCGATCGTCGAGGGTACGGCCATTCGTCACTGCCATCGGTCAGCGCTCTCCCGCGCGGGTGAAGGGCATGGATTCCGGCGATACCGCGCCGCCGGAAATGATGAAGCTCATCGCCTGGTCGACCGTCCAGTCGGTCGGGGTCAGCAGTTCCACCGGCACGATTTCCAGGTAGCCGGAGGTCGGGTTGGGCGTGGTCGGCACATACACCGCGGCCAGTTCGCGGCCGGTGCCTTCCTCGCGGATGACCCGGGTCACCAGGCCCACCGACTTCATGTCGCGATGCGGGAAGTCGATCAGCACCACGCGCTGGGTGCTGCCGGGCTTGGTCTGCAGGATGTCGAGCAGCTGGCGCGCGCTGGTGTAGATGGTGCTGGCCAGCGGGATGCGCAGCACCAGCAGTTCGAACCAGCGCAGCAACTGCTGGCCGATCACGCGGCGGGCGAGGATGCCGACCGCCAGGATCGCCAGCAGGGTGGCGGCCAGGGCGATGGTGTTCTGCACCCACTGTGCGTTGAACCAGCCGAGCGCCTGCGGGAACGAGGCGGCGATCTGGTGCGAGATCGGGCCGACGAAGGGTTTGCTGATATCGGACAGCAGCACGAACACGAACTTGACCACCACCCAGGTCAGCCAGATCGGCAGCAGGGTGAGCAGACCGGTCAGGAATAGGCGCTGCAGGGAAGGGCGGGAGGCGGGGTCGGGGGGCATGGCGGCTATTGTAGGACCTAGTCCGGGCCGGATGCGGCGCTTTGCTACGCTGGTTGCGGGAACGCTGTGGGGAGCGATATGAAACGGATGTTGCGGGTGGTGTGGGGCGGGGGGCTGGCACTGCTGATGCTTGCGGGAACGCTGTTCGCGATCTCGCGGTTGCATTGGCCCACCCGCGCCCAGCAACAGGCGCTGGCCGACATGACCGCACCCGTGCCGATGCCCGCGGGAAGAAACGCATTCGCGGACGTCTGGTTGCTGCGGTATGACCTGGCGGATGGCGAGCGGGCGCGTATCGCCGCCGGGGATGTCGAACGCTTCAACCGCCGTGGCGCGCCCGGCTTCGCCGCTGACGGCAGGATTATTGAAGACGCACCGGCCTTCGTGTCCCTGGCGGAAGGTCGCTATCCGCAGGAGAAACTCGAGGATCCCGGGCGCCTGCTCTGCAACATCATCGACGATGATTGCCTGGGCAAAGTGCGCGCTGCGCCGGCAAGGGTCGATGCGATCCTCGCCGCGCACGCCGGCCTGCTACAACGCACCCGCGATGCACTCGAACGCAACGACTACCTGAGGACACCGTTTCGGCTGTCCTATGACACGCCCTTCGCGATCGCGGGCCTGAGCGATGGCGCGCGCCTCATGCGCACCGCCGCGGCCCGGGCCTACGCACGGGGCGAGCATGTCCCCGCGCTGGCCGAGACCTGCCGGGCGACGGTGGCCTGGCGGCGCTGGATGCGACATCCGGACCTGCTGCTCGACCTGATGATGGGTGACGCGGCGTTGCGTGGCTGGCTGGCGTTGCAGGGGCAGATGCTGGCTTCGCTTCCGGCCGACGTTGCCTTGCCGGCGGAGTGCGCGTCGTTGCGCGAACCGCCTCCGTTGGCGGGGAGTTCGCTGTGCAAGGTCGCCCGGCGCGAGTTCGAATTCACGCGGTCGCTGTTCGAACTTGCCGGCGACGGGATGGTGATACAGCCGGGCAAGCCGGATTGGCTGGTTTCACTGGGCTATCGGCCCGAAGCGACGTTGGCGATGGTAGCCGAGGCCAGGGCATGGCATTGCGGTGCAACGGTACGACGTCAGGTGCTGGCCGATCAGCCAGTCACCCCACGCCCGCCGTCGTCCGCGTGGCGACTGGAATGCGCTGCCAACGCGTTCGGCTGCATGGTGGCCGACATGGAGTACCCCGGCATGAGCGGCTACCAGCATCGCTTGCAGGACCAGCGCGCACGCCTGAACCTGATCGCGACGCTGCTGTGGCTGCGCGAGCAGCCTGTGGACGGCCTCGGGCTTTCCCGGCGCGTGGCGATGCGTCCCGTGGAGCTGCGGCAAGGACGGGACATCCAGGTCGTGGACGGTCGCCTGCGCATCCCGGTGTTCGATCAGCGGGATGGCCCTTATTGGGAGCTACCCGTGCATAAGGCATTGCAGTGACGACAGCGCCGCGTGTCACTCCGCGGCGTCGCCGTTGCGCGCCCTTGGCTTCAACCGCACATAGATCTGCTTGCGGATCCGCGCGACCACCTCGCCCTGCGCGTCGATCACCTCCACCGGCAGCCAGCGCAGGTGCTTCTCGCCGTTGGCGGCTTCCGCGCGGATGTCATCGAGCATCGCCTCGTCCACGCGGAACTCGGCGTGCACGGTGCCCTTGCCGGGTTTGACGAATTCGATCTCGCCGGCCTTGTCCCAGACGAAGTAGTCGCCGCCCAGGCATTCCTTCACCAGGATCATCCAGAACGGATCGGTCATCGAGAACAGGCTGCCGCCGAAATGGGTGCCGACATAGTTGCG
>NZ_JANJUE010000352.1 GCF_024710765.1 Pseudoxanthomonas sp. | reverse complement strand
TGTTGAACCAACCGGCACCGTCACACTTCGCTACCTCGACGATACTGTCAGACAACTTCGGCCTGAAGCAGCGGCTGATCAGTTCCTTGCCGATGAGGCTTCTATCAAGCCTAGCCGAGGGCTCACGCCCGAGGGCGCGTTCTGGATCTTCCTCACCGCTGAAGTCGATTCAAACTTGTCTCAAGTATCACTTGAACTGCGTCAGCTGCGAGGTAGGGGTGCAGAGTTCTGGCAAATCGAAACGGCAGCAACGGCCTCTAGCTCCCACAAGCTCCGCAGCGTGCGTGTCACGCAGACTCGAAGCGGCATTGCGTTCGAGGGATTGTCCGTGCAGAGCGGAGCACTGCGTCTAGTTGGCCGGATTCGCGGAGAGTCTGTCGTAAAGCCGCAGGTCGTCTTGCAGCCAGGCCCCACGCTCGAGAATCATCTAATTGCATCAGATAGGCTTGGCGGCCTTCTCTTCGGCGGCATGCTCGGTCTGGCGGTTTTCGGCGCCATCGTCTCCGTACTAAGCCGGGATAAAACGTTCTTTCTCTTGGCGGCTCTTCTAGTCACAAGCCTCCGAGTCGCCGGATTCAATTTTGGCTGGGACCTGCAGTGGATCGGCTGGGAGGTGGAAGAGCGCTATGTCCCCCTTATAAAAAACTCCACGCTCCTTCTTCATATGGTGCTGACTGTTGCACTGTTTCAGGAGATTTTTCATCGACAACTTCCGCGCGGCTTGGCGGAGCGCGTTCTGGCGTGCCTCTATCTCGCGTATCTGCTCGCCGGAGCACTCACTCTGGTGCTGCCAGCACACGCAAGCATCGTCCTGATCTGGGCGCTTGGGGTCTTTACGACGGGAACTATCTTCTACTTTCTCGCGAGGATTCTTCGCAGTGACGCTTCTCCCGTGGCCATCTGGTATGCGCTTTCATGGTTCGTGACCGGGTTCGGCATTTCAGGCGAGATCGCGAACGCGCTTGGCTATTCCGGCTCAATCACCAAGGTGATGAATAGCCAGGTAGCGGCAGTCTCTGCCGCAGTCTTGGCGGGCATCGCGCTTGCGGCCAAACTTCAACTCGAGAGAAACGCTCGAATCCTCGCCCAGAGCAGCGCCGTCAACGCCCTTCAGCGTTTCAGGGAGAACTACAACGCCATGCCGGTCGGGATCTTCTCGATCAGGCATGACGGTACGGTCATCGAACATAACCCGACCTTCGCCGAGATGTTTCCCGTGAATGGTCGCCGGGGTTCGAAGGTCGGGATGAACCTCGTGGAGCTGACGAACCTCGATGCGCTCAAGGCTCTCAAGGAATTGACGGCGAGCGATCGCATGATGGACACGGAGATCGCGATCGATCGCGCCGACGACAAGCGGCGTTGGTTCCACGTACGTGCCGTGCGAAAGCCCGACCGCTACGAAGGCTGGATCGAGGAGATCACGCCGCGCAAGGAGGCCGAGGGCCAGCTGAAGTTCCTGGTCGATCACGACTCGCTGACCGGCCTGCTGAACCGTCGC
>NZ_JANJUE010000122.1 GCF_024710765.1 Pseudoxanthomonas sp. | reverse complement strand
CAGGACGCGCGGCGTTTTGGGTCGGCACACGGATGTGCCGTCCCAAAATTCCCATCGGCGACACGAACCCCAGCCGCTTCGCGGCTGGGGCGCGAGGACCGGGGTGTGCTTTCTTTGCTTACTTTCTTTGCACAAGCAAAGAAAGTAAGGCCCCGCGGCAAGCGCACCATCTATGGCCACCGACAACAACACTGCGCGTCAGCGCCCAGCAAAGACCATGGCCTTTGCTGTCACTGCCGAGGGCACCCACCCGCAGTGGTGGCGACGGTGGGCAAACCCGCAGGGCGCCACGCACGACGCGCGGCGTTTTTGGTCGGCACATGGATGTGCCGTCCCAAAATTCCCATCGGCGACACGGACCCCAGCCGCGCAGCGGCTGGGGCGCGAGGACGGGGTGTGTTTCTTTTGGTTACTTTTCTTTGCACAAGCAAAGAGGCGCTTCTCAACAGCCGAAGGCTGGTCAAAGTGACGCCCCGCGGCAGGCGCACCATCGGTGAAAACCGACGACACCCCACGCGCCAGCGCCCGAAAACCCATCACAGGTGCTGCCGCGCAGTTTCAAGAAAACAGCAAAGCAAAAGCTTCGCTCTACGAATCAAGCGCGCTTGCGTGCCGTCGCCTTGCGCGCTGCACCCGCCCGCTTCCGCGGCGCCGGTCGAGTCTGCTTCGCCGCCGCCGGCGTGCGGCGCCCCTTCGGCGCCACCTGTCCCGCGCCCAGGCCCAGCTTCTCCAGCACCGGTCCCAGCCGCGCCTCGACATCGGCGCTGAACCGCTCCACGCCCGCCCCGCCCTGCATGCGTACATCCCGCAACGTGGCCTGTGCCCGCTGCACGATGCGTTCAATGTCCTGCTTCGCCGCCGTCAGGCGCCGGGCGCCGTGGCGACGTGCGATGGCGACCGCGCCGAGGCCGGCGAGCCACACGTGGCGGAGATTCGGTTCCGGGGCCTTGGCCCGCGGGGTGGTCTTCTTCCTGGCAGTCATGGGGGAGACTCCTCGACGCCGGCCACGGTGGCAGGCTTCCGGCGACGATGCTGACGCCGGGGCATCGAGCAAACACACTAGCGGCGCGGGGCTTGTCAGCGGCAATGGCTGCGGCCATGCTCATTCGAACCAACCAGGGAGACAGTCGGCATGGCAGGCAAGCAGGCGAAATGGGCGCCGTTTCCGTTGGACGCCAAGGCGTTCGCTTATGCCGGCGATGCGCTGAAGAAGGCCTGGCCGGCCCTGCATGCCGGCGATACCGAACCCTATCCGGACGCCAAGCGCGCCCAGGCATTGATCGACGCGGCCGGCAAGGCCGCCAAGGGCCAGGACGCGGCCTCGCTGGCGACCGCGTTGCAGGACGCCTGGCGGACATTCCATCGTGGTGATTTCCAGGCCGCGTTCGAGGCCGGCCAGGCGCTCGGCCCGTTGGGCGCGTCGGTCGCGGTCAAGGCGCTGGGCATCCATGCGAGTTATCTGGTCGAGGACGAGGACGAGAAACTCAAGCGCTTCGAACAGGCCGCCAAACTGGCCGAAGCCGCGGTCAAGGCGTTGCCGGACGAGGCCAACAGCCACTACCGTCATGCGTTCGCGCTGGGCCGCTACAGCCAGGGCCTCAGCATCGTGAAGGCGCTCAAGCAGGGTATCGCCGGCAAGGTGCGCGAGGCGCTGGACACCACCCTGGCGCTGGCGCCCAGGCATGCCGAGGCGCATACCGCGCTGGCGCTCTACCACGCCGAGATCATCGACAAGATCGGCGCGATGATCGGCGGATTGACCTACGGCGCCAAGGCCGCCGAGGCCGAGTCGCACATCAAGACCGCGCTGAAGCTGACGCCCGATTCGCCCATTGCCCACGTCGAGCACGCCAACGTGCTCCTGTTGCTGTACGGCGACAAGAAGGAAGATGCGGCGGCGGCGGCCTTCGAGAAGGCCGGCAAGCTGAAACCGCGCGACGCCATGGAGGCCCTCGATGCCCGTTATGCGAACGAGCAGCTCGAGTAGGCTCCCCGCGTTGGCGGTATTGCTGGCGTGCACGGGGGGAATGGCGCAGGCGCAACAGCGTCAGGCCGCACCCGTGGCGGTCCCTGCGGTATCGGACTCCGCATCGCCACCGGTGGCCGCCGCGGTCACCCTCCAGGACGGCGGCACGGACACCGGCGACCCGTTGTTCGATGCCCTGACCTGCCGCAGCGGCACGGAAATCGCGCGCCTGCTGCCGCGCCTGCGGCGCGACCAACCGAATGACTTCACCCAGACCGAACGGCAGTACGCGGATCCACCGATGGATCTGTATCGGCTCGAAGTCCCGATCCAGGCCTGGGGCCAGCAGAGCGATGCGGTGGTCATCACCGCGAATCGGGTACTGATGGTGGTGGACGGCAGCGCCGATGCCGTGGCCCGCGCCCTGGAGGCGAGCCTGTCCGACAGTGACGCGACGCCATTGTCCGGCCCGCTCGACGACCAGCACGCACTGGTGCTGTACACCGAGGATCGTCCCGGCCTGCGGCAGCGCGTGCTGATCGGCTGCGAATACCGGTTGCCGGATCTGTCGCTGCTCGACGATCCCGAAGACGCCTGGCGCAAGGCGCCGGTGCCGCCGACTCCGTAGGGTCCAGGCTGCCCGGCGGCGGCGCGCTTTCGCGGCCGATGGGTAGCGCCGAGAAGCAGGCTTCGATCCGCGCGTCCGGCGCGTGATTCCGCAGGCGGCAGGTCCCCGGCACGGGGTCGGGCTTGCGCGACCGCGGATGGCTTTCACGCCCGACGCATCCCGGCAACGGAGCCGGCTCCGCCCCATGTACGGCGGCGGTTTTTTCCGTCCCTAAAGTTCCGCCGCGACCGGCCGAATAAGGCGCGCCATCGCGCGACCGCCATCGCATTCCCCGCACGGAATTTCAATCCCGGGGCTAAAGGTTTCCAGGGCAACGCCGTTATCCCTTTCGCAAGCAGAGGGCGACTAGCCAACAAACCAACAAACCGGCAGCACCCTCTTTCCATCAACGCCGGGACCCAAATAAGAGGAGACGACCCATGGCACAGGTAATCAACACCAATACGATGTCGTTGAACGCTCAGCGCAACCTGAGCACCAGCGGCACTTCACTGGCCACCACCATCCAACGGCTGTCCTCCGGCCTGCGCATCAACAGCGCCAAGGACGACGCCGCCGGCCTGGCCATTTCCGAACGCTTCAGCACCCAGATCCGGGGCCTGGACGTGGCCGTGCGCAATGCCAAAGACGGCATCTCGCTGGCACAGGTCGCCGAAGGCTCGCTGAGCGAAATCGGCAACAACCTGCAGCGCATCCGCGAACTGGCCGTGCAGTCGGCCAACGCCTCCAACTCCTCGACCGACCGCGCGGCACTGAACGCGGAAGTCAAGCAGCTGAGCGCGGAAATCGATCGCGTCGCCAAGCAGGCCGATTTCAACGGCACCAAGCTGCTGGACGGCACCTTCACCAGCCAGCTGTTCCAGGTCGGCGCCAACGCCGGCCAGGCCATCGCCATCGACAAGGTGGTCGACGCCCGCTCGCAGACCCTGGGCGGCGTGCAGTTCGCCAACGTCTACGTGGGCACCGCGCTGGACAACGCCGGCACCGCGGGCGTGAACGAAGACCTGGCCACCACCGACACCGTCTTCTCGCAGCTGCAGCTCACGGTGACCCCGCCGGGTGGCGGCGCCGCCAGCACGGTCAACATCGGCGCCTTCGAAGTGAAGGCCGGCCAGTCCATCTCCCAGGCGACCGCGGCGGCCATCAACGCCAAGCTGGGCGAGACCGGCGTGTACGCCGACGTGAAGTCCGGCGTGCTGAACCTGACCTCGGTCGAGGCCGGCCAGACCTTCGCCCTGGCCTTCGCCGGCCCGACGGTGACCGGCGCCACGCCGGCGACCCTGGCCAACATCGGCCTGACCCAGACCAGCACCAACGGCGGTGCCCTGACCGGCGTCACCGGCAGCTTCGTCAAGGATCTGGACATCACCTCCTTCGCCGGCGCCCAGCAGGCGCTGGAGATCGTCGACAAGGCGCTGACCGCGGTGAACGGCGCGCGCGCCGACCTGGGCGCCATCCAGAACCGCTTCACCTCGGTGGTCGCCAACCTGCAGACCAGTTCGGAAAACCTGGCCGCCTCGCGCAGCCGCATCCGCGACACGGACTTCGCCAAGGAAACCGCCGAACTGACCC
>NZ_JANJUE010000043.1 GCF_024710765.1 Pseudoxanthomonas sp. | reverse complement strand
TGGCCTGGACGGGGATGCGCCCGCTGGCGACGAGCTGGCCCCCGGACCGGCGAAGCGCGATCGCCACCGGTGCCGCCCAGCGGTTCTCCCAGACGATGACGGCAGCCGACGTGCCGGGCTCGAGCGCACCGCCGGCGTCCTGGACGTCCTGGGGGTCCAAGAGCCCGGACGAGGCGCCCTCGAAGTCGGCGAAGGCCCCGGCGGAGCCACCGAGATGGGCCAGCTCGAGGGTCGTGACCGCGCCGTCCTCGTCTTTCGCGAGGACGGCGACGTCGAGGATCCGGATGATGCCGCGGTCCACGAGGTCGAGGAGGAGGGGGGCGACTTCGCCCGGCTCCGGGCGCTTGCCGGTCCACTCCAGGACGACGTAGTCGATCGGCCCCATCTCGTCGTACGGCCCGAGGTCTTCGTGGCTCATCGATGCTCCCTGGTTCGTCGCGCGCGGTCCGCGTAGCCCCGGCCGATCGCCACCGGTCCCCGAGCAAGCGCTCCAACGGAGGTGCCGGCCCGGGCGCAGGGCTCGCGTATATCGCCACGGACGCTAGGCCCAGACACCGCCGCCCGGCATCGTCCGAATCGGGTGATGTGCGCGGGCCCTGGACCGCTTCCGTTCCCCGGAGGCGGGAGGCGAACCGCTCAGGTCGCCCAGAGCGCAGCGGCGCGCGTCAAGCGGTCCGTGCCGTCGGCATCGTGAGGTCGACAAGCCACTCCGCGCGGCAGTCGACGATATCGACGATCCGTTCCAGGACCGGCGCATCCCAGCCGGCGTCGGCCATTGCCTCCCGGGCGGTGCGCGCCGCGGTCGGCGCCGCGATTGGGATCAAACCCCGACCTTCGGAGGTTGGGTTTCTGGAGTCTCTCGGCAGTGAGAGAGGCTTCCGAGTCCTGCAGGTACCACGCAGAGATCCGTCGTCAGGCCGTTGAGCTCGCAGCCGGCCACCTCGACGTACGGCTCCGCGAGGGGGGGCGACGTCCGGCTTCCCGGCGACTGCGTCGCCGAGCACCTCGACCACGGCTACCTCTCGACAGCCTACCGTGCCCCGGGGCGCGACCGTCGACCGAGCGCTCGTGCTCGGTTCCGACGAGCAGTACCGCGAATGAAGCTACACCGCGATGCGCCGCCGCCGTGAGCGCACCCGCTACCGAGCGCGAGAGTACGTCGCTGCTGCGACGGGCCGTCCGGCGCGAGCTCGCTGACCGCGCCGCCGGCTCACACCGTGCGGCCGAGCACATCGAAAGCGAGATGGCCGACTGCGCAAGCGATTCACGGAGACAATCGTGACCCGCCTGTCAGCGCCGCGGATCGCACGCGATCCGGTACCGCTCGAACGATGCGCCCCCGCAGTCGCGGGCTCGATCGCGGGGCGGATCTCGGGATCTGCTCTGACGTTCGGGCGCCCGGCGCCGTTACGGATTCTCGGGCGCTTGGGCTCGCGTCCTCTGATGTCGGGTAATCAGCAGAAACGGTTCCGTCCGGCACCGGTGAAAGGATTCGCTGTTACCCCCAATGCTGAAAGGAGGTGAATACATGTCGACACCTAAGCATCGCCCGGGCGAGAAGGCTCCGGCCAGTGGTCAGTACCCGCTGGTCGGCCCCCGCGGCGGAGGTCAGGGACGGGAGGTAACGGTCACGAAGGGTAAACCGTTCCCCCCTACGCCGCAGTCCGGGATGGGCTACGGGAGTCCTGACAGGACGAAGCACAAGAAATAATCGGCTGGACCGGGAGGGTCGGGGCTGCAACCTCGACCTTCCCACACAATTCGCTCTTCACCTCTACAACCCTACATATTCATCGGACAGACCATGAGCAACGAGGCCAAGAAGAACACCGACGCGCGCCCAGTCGTCGGGAAGCGCGGCGCGGTGGCGGACGCTGTCGTTCAGATCGTGAGCAGTGGCGTCAGCGGTGCTGTCGGCGCTGTCGTTACGAGCAAGATCAACGGCAGCGGCAAGAACGACGGGAAGAAATGACGGACCATTCCCATCCCGCTCCGGCTGGCCCCGAAGACGTCGCGATCGAAGGGTGCAGCATCGGCATCGGCTTTGACCAGCTTCAGGAGATCGTGCGTCTCATCGACGAACGTCCCGACGCTGAATCGAGTGCGGTCCAGATCGTTAGCCGCGGCGCGATGTGGTTCGACCTGGTCATGATCGACCGCAACACGGGCGCAGAGACCCGCAGGCTCCGGATCCCGCCGATCATCGCGAAGTAGCTCGGCGGTTCGGCACCGAGTTGCTCGAGCCGCTCAACCACGGGATCGCCGCCGAGACGTGAGCACCGCCGCCGTTCCCGAGATCCGGATTGACGTGCTGGCACGATGGCACTAGCGCGCGGTGGCAGACGTCGCCAAGCGACTCGACAAGAGGGCTTCCGGTTCGAGGTCGCGGGCTGGTGGTCGACGTATTGGCCCCGACGGCCTTGGCCGCCCGGCGATGACCGGAGGCGGCAAGCAGACCATCCAGATCCCGGGTGGCAGCCAGGCGCTGACGCGCTCCGAGCGCGTTGACATGGTGATCGGTGTAGGAGCGCGTCGGGCTGCGGCGGCCGACGCTGCTCGGCGCCATCCTGTTGAAGGCGCGCAGCCTCGCGGTCCGCAGTCGACCGGAGGATCGTCGAGCAGCTCAGTGCGCCACTGAGAGAACATCCGCGGCCGAATGTCGTTGAGCGGCAGAGGACCGAAGCGCTCGCGCAGGCGCCGGTCTCAGAGGCGCTCGTACTCGCGGAGCGTCGAGGGCGCGAGTCGACTCCGGCGTCGCCGCGCCAGGTCGGCCAGAACTCGGCCAAGGTCAGCCCGCGTTCGCTCGTCGGCGCGGCGACGGCCGGGCCGACGCCGCGCGACTGCTCGAGTGCGAGCCGCATCGGCCGGGCCGACGCAAAAGCCGCCGCACAAGCCTTCGGCGCCCCGGATGTGGCCGGCACGCAGCGTCCCGCCGTCGATCGCACGTTTGATCGTCCGCTCGCAGTAGCGCACGCGCTTCGCTGCTTCGGCGATCGTCAGGAACTCGACGTCGCGACGGGCGCCCTGATCGTCGGGCCACTCCAGTTCGATTTGAATACGGCGCGTCCCACGCATCGCCGCAAAAAGCCGCCGCAAGCAGGGGCTTCCCTGAGAGCCGACGCCCGGACTCGAACCGGGGACCCCTTCATTACGAGTGAAGTGCTCTACCAGCTGAGCTACGTCGGCGAGGTCGCGCCCGGTCGGAGTAGAGGCCCCCGGCCCGGACGCGACGACGAAGGATAGGGGCTCGGCTGCGAGCGCGCGCGGCGCTCGATCCGGGCCCGCGCCGTCAGCGCCCGCGCGAGCGCTGGCCGCGGCCCGTGGGCCGCGCGGAGGCGACGTTCGCTCCCGAGGTGCGCCGCGGCTTGGAACCGGCGGGTCGTCCACCGGTGTGGCTCGACTCGCCACCCGCGTGCCCGCTTCGGGAGTGCCCGCCATGTCCGGCGCTTCCGCGTCCGCCGGCCGGGCGCCCGTCCTGCCCGCCGCCGTCCCCGCGTCCGCCTTCGGGACGCCCGCCGCGTCCGCCGCCGGGGCCTGCGCCCGCCCGGCCGCCGCCGGAGCGTCCGCCGGAGCGCCCGCCGCCGCCACGCACCGAGCCCTTGACCGGTCCCGATCGCCGCGCCGCGACGACGTGCCCCGATGCCTCGAACTCGCGCTCGAGCCCGAGCGCGCCGGCGATCACTGCCACGTCCGGCGCGTGCTCGCGACTGACGAACGTGACCCCGACGCCGTTGCGCCCGGCGCGGCCCGTGCGCCCGACGCGGTGCACGTAGCCCTCGCGATCCTCGGGCGGGTCGAAGTTGATGACGTGGGAGACGTCGTCGACGTGGATACCGCGCGCGGCCACGTCGGTCGCGACGAG
>NZ_JANJUE010000302.1 GCF_024710765.1 Pseudoxanthomonas sp. | reverse complement strand
ACGCACGATGACCGCCGCCCGCAGCCGCATGGCCTGGGCCTGCAGGCGGTCGATTTCAGCCCGCTGCTGGGCCAGCATGCGGCTGCAGCGCTCCTGCACCGCTGCGTACTCGCGGCACAGGGCACTGTGCTCGGCAGGTATGGGGTCGGCAAGAGGGCAAAAGCTGGGCATAGGCATGGACAAAGACGGATCAAGAATTTTGAGACAGTATAAATGAGAACAACTCTTATTTAAAATTCTCCGCGTCCCGCCAAACTGCCTTCGCTGCACACTCCGTTTCTGTGCAAATCAGCCATGAAGGCACACCGAAAATATTCAAAAGGTATAGCTGCTAGCGCTTTTACAGCAAGCGCTGGAGGCCTAAATCGCTTGAACTTTTCAACCCCTCACGGGTGCGGCCGAAGCACCATGCGGTCGCGCTGCATCTGCACATCAAAGTGATGCAGAAAGTTTTGCCCCAGCAGCGCGTCACCCACCGCGTCGCCGGTGTAACAAGTGCCCACGCGCAGACAAGAGACCACAAACGACCCCACCACGACCGATTGCGCCGCCACAGTGCGCCCCTGGCGCACACCATTGGCAGTGCGAAACTGCGTCGTCTCGCCACCCGTCAGGCCCGCCCGCTGCGCCAGCGCATCGGTCACGGCGATCAGGCTGGCGCCGGTGTCCACCATGAACACCACCGGCTGGCCGTTGATGCTGCCCGGCACGCGAAAGTGGCCGTCATTGCCGCGCGCAATGATCAGCGCGCCATCGGCCGCCACCACCGCTGCACGCGGCTGGCGCACCCGATCCATCACCACATACAGCACGGCCATCACGGCCAGCCAGAACGCCAGGATGCCCAGCGTGCCCCAGCGCATGAGCGAGGCCGGGTTGCGCGACTTCAACTGTTGATCTGGGCCCACAGCTTGTCCAATCGCTTGGTGCTTACGGGCTGCGGCGTGCGCAGCTCCTGCGCGAAGAAGCTCACGCGCAGCTCCTCCAGCAGCCAGCGCAGCTCCTGCATGCGTGCGTCCACCTGGCCCTTGCGTTCAGCCACCAGGCGCCAGTAGCGCTGTTCCTGCGGGCGCAGCTCGGCCAATTTTGTAGCGTCGCGCACCGGGTCAGCCCGGTATTTGTCCAGGCGCAGCACGATGGCCTTGAGGTAGCGCGCAAAGTGCGCCAGCTGTGGCCAGGGCGCCGCCGCCAGAAAGTTCTTGGGTACCAGGCGTTGCAGTTGCTGCTGCGCATCCTGCGTGGCCTCGGGCGCGCCCTTGGTGTCCTTGATCTTGCGCGCCGCAGCGGCGTATTCCTGCAGGATGGTGAGCGCCAGTCGCGCCACCTCGTTGGCGATCAGCGTCAGGCGGCCGCGCCCTTCCTGCACACGGCGCTCGAAGTCCTGCGCATTGGTGGGCAGCGGGTCCAGCAGAAAGGCGCGGTCCAGCGCCACGTCGATGATCTGCGCGCGCAGTTCTTCCTGCGTGCCCATCGGCATGTAGGCCACGGCCATCTTCTGCAAATCTGGGATGTTCTTTTCGAGGTACTTGAGCGCGTCCTTGATCTGCAGCGCGCACAGGCGGCGCAGGCCGGCGCGGTG
>NZ_JANJUE010000299.1 GCF_024710765.1 Pseudoxanthomonas sp. | reverse complement strand
GGCCGTGGGCCCGATCACCGTGGGTGACATTTCCACCCGTCCGGGCGGAGAGGAGATCTTCCAGCAGGGCCGCTCGCTGATCTGGAAGTCGCTGCGCGTCACCCGCATCTATGACGCCGCCAACAATTCGCTGATCTACCTGGCCCATGCCCGCCAGATCCAGCAGGGTTCGGGCAAGATGAGCCTCTCGGTCGTGCCGCTCAACGGGCTCGACGTCACCTGGGAGAATGGCGCGCCGGCCGCCCAGGAGATTCAGGGCTCGGTCCTGGTGCAGTAGGCAAGCTCCTCTGCATTTGCAGCAAGTTCGACGAAAAGGCGAGGCAAAGCTGAGAGACTACGGAAATTTCCCAATCGCATCCTGATCCGGCCTTTGGTTCGCCGGGAGGGACCGATGCGATCCGTGCTCGATTACCTGGCGGCCAATGCCGCCGACATCGCCTATAGCGTGGCCTTCTTTCTCATCTGCTACCTCGTCGCGCGGCTGCTCAAGGTCTCGCCGCCCATCGCCCTGGGCTTTGCCGCGCTGCCCATGCTGGTGCTCTACTGGATGCAGAACCCCAATGCACCAGCCAGGCTCATTGCCATGATTACCTGACGCCGGTTCTGCATCGGCCAGGGTGCCGGGAACGCCTTGCCGCAATAGCGGTCAACAAGGCAAAAGCGTTTCGCCCGTGACCGCTTCAAGTGGCGGTGCGGAGCACGATATTCTTCCTTCATAGACAAATAGCGGACCCGGCAAAAAACGGGCGAAGGAAGACGACAATGGCGATCCTGATTGGCGATACCGCTCCCGATTTCACCCTCGAATCCACCGAGGGCACCATCCATTTCCATGACCATATCGAGGGGTCCTGGGCGGTGCTGTTCAGCCACCCCAAGAATTTTACCCCCGTCTGCACCACCGAATTGGGCTATACCGCCAAGCTCAAGGACAAATTCGCCGAGCGCGGTGTCAAGGTTCTCGGCCTCAGCGTCGACAAGCTCGAGGACCATGCCGGCTGGGCCAAGGATATCGAGGAAACCCAGGGCTCGGCCCTCAACTTCCCGCTCCTGGCCGATACCCAGGGCGAAGTCGCCCGCAAGTATGACAT
>NZ_JANJUE010000061.1 GCF_024710765.1 Pseudoxanthomonas sp. | reverse complement strand
TGATCCCGATGGCGCGCAGCTACGTGGCGCGGCAGATCGTGAAGCTCGGCGGCCAGCCGGTCTGGCGCGACGGCGTCACCACCGACAATGGAAACTGGATCCTGGATGTGCACAACCTGTCCATCGTGGATCCGGTCGGGCTGGAACGCGAACTCAACCAGATCCCCGGCGTGGTCAGCGTCGGACTGTTCGCGCGCCGTCCGGCGGACGTGGTGATCATCGGCGGCGAACCGCCGCAGGTGCTGTAGTCCCCTTTTCCGTCCCGCGCCCGCAGGAGGCAGCATGCTCTACCGTATTCTCGTTACCGGATTGCTGGCGCTGGGTGGATCGCTGTCGCTGAGCGGATGCGCCAGCGCCGATGGCCGCTGGGTGGAAATCGGCGGCCAGCGTTACCAGGTGGAGATCGCCGACGATGATGCCGAGCGTGCGCGTGGCCTGATGTTCCGCGACGTCCTGGCCGATGGCACCGGCATGCTGTTCATCCACGACCGCGAGGAACCGCAGGCGTACTGGATGAAGAACACCCGGATTCCGCTGGACATCCTGTACTTCGACGACGAGCGCAAGCTGGTCGCCCAGCGCCGCAACACCCCGCCCTGCTCGGCCGGTGACGCCTGCCCGTCCTACCCGAGCGATGCGCCGGCCCGCTACGTGCTGGAACTGAACGCCGGCGAAGCCGATCGCCTCAAGCTGGAGGACGGCGCTGAACTGCATCTGGGCAAGGGCATCGCGCCGGCCCGCTAGGGCTTGATTGCGGGAAGAAATAGCCCCAGTCTGGCGGCATGGGGGAACACCTCACATTGCCGGATTGGAGCAGCCTGGCGACCTGCGCCGACGAGGCCCTGCCGCTGCTGGAAACCGCGCTGCTGATCGCGCGCGACGAATATCCCGACCTGGATGCCGATCTGTACGACACGCTGGTGCAGAGCCACGTCGCCCACCTGCGCCACGAGATAGACGCGATCGCGTCCTGGCCGTTGAAGATGGCGGCGATCAATCGCCACCTGTTCGAAGAACTGGGCTACGGTGGCGATCACGAGGAGTACTACGATCCTCGCAACAGCTACCTCAACCAGGTGTTCGAGCGCCGCCTGGGCAATCCCATTTCGCTGGCGATGGTGCAGATGGAAGTCGCGCGCCGGTTGGGCGTGCCGCTGGACGGCGTTTCCTTCCCCGGTCATTTCCTGGTGCGCCTGCCGGTGGACGATGGCCTGCTGGTGATGGATCCGTTCAACGGCGGGCGTCCGCTCGGCGCCGACGAGCTGCGCGAGCGCGCCCGTCCGCACTTGGGCGGCGACATTCCCGATGACAACGCGCTGCTGCGGATCCTGGATCCCGCCAGCCACCGCGCGATCCTGGTGCGCGTGCTGCGCAACCTGCATGGCGTGTACGCTGAACGCGACGAGTGGGACCGCGCCGCGCGCAGCGCCGACCGCGTGCTCAAACTGATTCCGGACCAGGCCGAGGCCCTGCGCGATCGCGGCCTGGCCTACCTGAAGATGGAACACCTCGGCGGCGCTCGCCAGGATCTGGCGCGCTACCTGCAACTGGCGCCGGAAGCCAACGACGCCGTCGATCTGCGCGAGCGCCTGGTCGAACTGAACGCCGCCCCGCCTTCGCGGATGCATTGAGGGCGGGGATTGGGGACTCGAAGCCTGACCTTCTGACGGGAGTCAGCGCATCCGCGTGGAGCGGAGCTTGCTCCGCTGCCCTGGACGCCGCCTTTCCTGCCCTCCATCCCGGGACCCGGGCGAGCCCGGCTCTACGGCACTTCGACCATCTCGAAGTCATCCTTGGTCACGCCGCAGTCCGGGCAGGTCCAAGTGTCGGGAATATCCTCCCAACGCGTGCCGGGCGCGATGCCTTCTTCCGGCAAGCCGGCCGCTTCGTCGTAGAGGAAGCCGCAGACCACGCACATCCAGGTGCGGTAGGTGGTGGCGGTGGCGTCGGTCATCGGATAATGCGTGCGGGTGGGCCGTTGATTGTCCCACTCCCGCTCCCGCACCGGAAGTTTCGCCGATGAATTCCCCCTGGCCGGAAGGCTCGGCCCGCGACCAACCGCCGCGCGGCCTCTACCTGATCACTCCCGAGGAGCCCGACACCGCGCGCCTGCTCGCGCGGGTCGCGCCCCTGCTCGACGAGGGCGTCACCTGGCTGCAGTACCGGCAGAAGGGTGCCGACGCCGCGCTCAGGCGGGAACAGGCCCGTGCCCTGCAGGCGCTGTGCGCGCAGGCCGGGGTTCCGCTGATCATCAACGACGACGTCGAACTGGCCGTTGCCGTGGGCGCGGCCGGCGTGCACCTGGGCGAGGACGACGGCGATCTGGCCGCCGCGCGCGCGCGCCTGGGCACGGCCGCCATCGTCGGCGCCTCCTGCTACGACGACCTGGACCGCGCCCGTCGCGCGGTCTCGGCCGGCGCCGGCTACGTCGCCTTCGGCGCGTTCTTCCCGACCCGCAGCAAGGCCACCACCCGGCGGGCGTCGCCGGCGCTGCTGACCGACGCCGCCAGCCTCGGCGTGCCCCGGGTGGCGATAGGCGGCATTACCCCGGACAATACGCCTGCGCTGGCCGCCGCCGGCGCCGATCTGGTGGCGGTCATCGGCGGCGTCTTCGACGCCGTCGACCCTGTCGGCGCGGTGCGCGCCTACCGTCGGGGCTTTGCCGGCTAGCCGGCGCGCGGCTGTGGGAGCGACGCCCGTCGCGATGCAGCTTTCCCGGCGTTCCTTCGCGGCCCAGGCCGCTCCCACCGGACGCCTTCCCGCCTGTTTGGAATCCAGATGAACCACGATCAGTCCCACGCCCTGTTCTCCCGCGCCCAGCAACTGCTCCCCGGTGGCGTCAACTCGCCCGTGCGCGCGTTCAAGTCGGTCGGCGGCGAGCCCTTCTTCGTGCAGCGCGCCGACGGCGCCTTCCTGTACGACGTGGATGGCAACCGCTACATCGACTACGTGGGTTCATGGGGACCGATGATCGTCGGCCACAACCATCCGGCGGTGCGCGAGGCGGTGCAGGCCGCCATCCAGAACGGCCTGTCGTTCGGCGCACCGTGCCCGGCCGAGGTCACCATGGCCGAAACCATCACCCGGCTGGTGCCGTCCTGCGAGATGGTGCGCATGGTCAACTCCGGCACCGAGGCCACGCTGTCGGCGATCCGGCTGGCGCGCGGCGCCACCGGCCGCAACCGGATCGTCAAGTTCGAAGGCTGCTACCACGGACACGGCGATTCGTTCCTGGTCAAGGCCGGTAGCGGCATGCTGACCCTCGGCGTGCCGACCTCGCCGGGCGTTCCGGCGGGCCTGAGCGAGCTGACCCTGACGCTGAGCTACAACGATTTCGATGGCGCGACCGCGCTGTTTGAACAGTACGGACCGGAAATCGCCTGCCTCATCATCGAACCGGTGGTCGGCAACGCCAACTGCCTGCCGCCGCGCGAGGGCTACCTGCAGCACCTGCGCGCGCTGTGCACACAGCATGGCGCGCTGTTGATTTTCGACGAAGTGATGACCGGCTTCCGCGTCGCCCTCGGTGGCGCGCAGGCGCACTACGGCATCACGCCCGACCTGAGCACCTTCGGCAAGGTCATCGGCGGCGGCATGCCGGTCGGCGCCTACGGTGGCCGTCGCGAACTGCTGTCGCAGATCGCTCCGGCCGGCCCGATCTACCAGGCCGGCACGCTCAGCGGCAATCCGGTGGCGATGGCCGCCGGCCTGGCGATGCTGGAACTGATCCAGGCGCCGGGCTTCCATGCCGGACTGACGGACGCGACGAACGCGCTGTGCGATGGCCTGGAAGCGGCGGCGCGCGACGCTGGCGTCCCATTCACCACCACCCGCGTCGGCGGCATGTTCGGCATGTTCTTCACCGATCAGTACGTGGACACCTATGCGCAGGCGGTGGCCTGCGACATCGGCGCGTTCAACCGCTTCTTCCACGCGATGCTGGAGCGCGGCGTGTTCCTTGCGCCGTCGGCGTTCGAGGCCGGCTTCATGTCCAGCGCGCACGATCCGGCGGTCATCGAGCAGACCATCGCCTCCGCGCGCGAGGCGTTCAAGGTGGTCGCGGCGGGATGATGGTGCCGCCGCGCATCGAGCGGATCCTGTTCGACTTCGACGGGGTCCTGGCGCACTACCATCACGAGCAGCGCATCGCCCACCTCGCCGGTTACGCCGGCGCCGAGCACGAACGCGTGCGCGAGGTGCTGTTCACCTCCGGACTGGAAACCGAATACGACGGCGGCCGGATCAGCACGGCGGCATACCTGTCGCGACTGGGCGAAGGCATCGCGCGGGCGATCGACGAGGACACCTGGATCGCCTCGCGGATGGCCGGCAGCCATGCCGATGCGGCGGTGCTGGAACAGATTCTCGCCCTGGATCCCGCTCTGGAACTGGGCGTGCTCACCAACAACGGCCTGCTGATGTCGCAGGCCATCCCGCGCATCGTCGCGCCGATCCATCCACGCATCGAGGGCCGTGTGCTGTGCAGCGGCGCGCTGCAGCTGCGCAAGCCCGAGCCGAGGATCTACACGCTGGCGATGGAACGGTTGGGCTGGGATGCCGCGCGCACGCTGTTCGTCGATGACGTGTTCGCCAACGTCCAGGGCGCGCGCGGCGTGGGCCTGCATGCCGAGACCGTCAGCGACGCGGCGAGCCTGCGGCAGGTCTTCAAGCGCTACCGGCTGGCCTGACACCTGCTGGATTGTAGGAGCGACGTCGGTCGCGACCGCGATATACACGGCATCCGGACAGCTTCCATCACGTCAATACCTGCCGGCGGGACGGACTCCCGGCGGCACCGCCCGTGCCTGCACATGTCCGGTCCCGTTCAAGGCGCGTTCCAGGGACGTTCCAGGTCGGCGGTCGCGACTGGCGTCGCTCCTGCATTTGCCGTTATTTCCCGGCAAACTGGCGCAGCGCCGCATGCAGGCGCCTGCAGCCCTCGGCCAACTCCTCGTCACTGATGTTCAGCGCCGGCACGAAGCGCAGCACGTCCGGGCCGGCCTGCAGCAGCAGCACACCCTGGGCGGCGGCATGGTCGAGGATTTCGCTGGCGCGCCCGGCGTAGGCCGGCTTGAGCACCGCGCCCAGCATCAGGCCACGACCACGCACCAGCGAGAACAGGCCCAGTTCGGCATCGATCCCGGCCAACGCCTTGCGCAACGCCGCCGACTGGCGCGCCACGTTGTTCGCGATGGCCGGCGCTGCCAGCTTGCGCAATGCGGCACGCGCGACCGCCGCGGCCAGTGGATTGCCACCGAAGGTAGTGCCGTGGGCGCCGAACTGCATGGCCTCGGCCACCTTCGGGCCGGCCAGCATGGCGCCAATCGGGAAGCCGCCGCCCAGCGCCTTGGCCAGGGTGACAATGTCCGGCGTGACCCCGTCCTGCCAGTGCGCGAACAGGGTGCCAGTGCGGCCCATGCCGGACTGGATCTCATCCAGCACCAGCAGCGCGCCGTGGTGATCGCACAGCTCGCGCACCGCGCTCAGGAATCCGGGCGCCGCCGGCATCACTCCGCCTTCGCCCTGCACCGGCTCCAGCATCACCGCGGCCACGTCGCCGGCGGCCATCGCGATTTCCAGCTGGGTGAGGTCGTTGAAATCGACGTAGCGGAAGCCGCCGGGCAGCGGTTCGTAGCCTTCCTGGTACTTCGGCTGCGCGGTCGCGGTGACCGTGGCCAGGGTGCGGCCATGGAAGCTGCCGCGGAAGGTCACGATGACGCGCTTGTCCGGCGTCCGGCCCTGGCCGGCGGCCCACTTGCGGACCAGCTTGATCGCCGCTTCGTTGGCCTCGGCGCCGGAATTGCACAGGAACACGCGGCTGGCGAAGCGCGAGGACGCGACCAGTTCCTCGGCCAGCCGCAGCGGCGGCTCGCTGTGGAAGACGTTGCTGGTGTGCCACAGCTTGCCGGCCTGCTCGACCAGCGCCGCCACCAGGTCCGGATCATTGTGGCCCAGGCCGCACACGGCGATGCCCGCGGACAGATCGACGTACTCGCGGCCCTCGCTGTCCCAGATGCGCGCACCCTGGCCGCGTTCGAGCACGAGCTCGCGCTGGCGGTAGATGGGCAGGTAGTACTGCTTGCCCTTGGCGAGCAGTTCGGACGCGGGGCTGGCGGTCATGGCGGCGGCGGACGGGATGTGCGAGTCCGTCATTGTCGCTGATCCGCGCGCAGGACGGGGACCCGGGCGGCGCCAGCCGGCACCGGGTCCCGCCGGTTTCAGGCGAACAGGATCTGCCCCGCCGGCAAGGCCTGGATCCGGGTGCCGAAACTGGTGATGTCCGGCAGGGTGGCGTTGTGGTGGGTACGAATCTGCGCCGCGCTCGCATGCGGCTTGTCGTGGGTGGTATGGGCATCGGCGGCCAGCGTCACCGCGTATCCGTGCGCGGCGGCGCTGCGGGTGGTGGTATCCACGCAGAACTCGGTGGCATAGCCGCACAGCACCAGTTCCTCCACCCCGAGGAACGCCAGTACTTCATCCAGGCCGGTGCGCAGGAACGAATCCGGCGTGCTCTTGCGGATGCGCCGATCGCCAGCCTCCACGTCCAGCCTCGGATCCAACTGCCAACCTGGCGACTCGGCTTCCATGCCGCCGGCGTGTTCGTGCTGGATATAGATCACCGGCACGCCCTTCGCGCGCGCCCGCGCGGCCAGATCGTTGATGCGGGAAACGACGTGCCCGGCATCCGCGGGCGGCGGCTCCGTCTCGAACAAACCACGTTGCACATCAATCACCAGCAGCGCCAGGCTCATCGGGGATCCGTCATGTCATCGCGGGATCACAGCTTCCCCGATCTCGATGACGAATCCAAGTGCGCTCCCCGCGTCGCGGCGACCGCCATCGTTGTGGCGTTCACCATACGCCGACGTTCGCCATCGAAGTCCACGGCTCCTGCGGCGGCAGCGCAGCCCCCTTCTGCAACAGTTCGATGGAGATCAGATCCGGCGTGCGCACGAAGGCCATGCGGCCGTCGCGCGGCGGGCGGTTGATGGCGATGCCCAGCGACTGCAGGTGCGCGCAGGTGGCGTAGATGTCGTCGACCTCGAAGGCCAAATGGCCGAAGTTGCGGGCGCTGCCGTAGTCCTCGTCCGAACCCCAGTTGTAGGTGAGCTCGATTTCCGACTCCGGGTTGGCCGGCGCCCCGAAATAGACCAAGGTGAACTTGCCGGCCTCGTTGTCCATGCGCCGGGTTTCCTTCAGGCCCAGGCCCTCGGTGAAGAATTTGCTGGTCGCGTCCAGGTCGTGGACGCGGATCATCGCGTGCAGATATTTCATGTCGTTCTCTTGAATCGTTGAATCGGATCAGTGGGCAACATCTCAGTGGACGGCATCGGCAGACAGCCGGGAACGCCGAGGCCGGTAGGCCCAGGCCAGCCCGAGCAGGCAGGCCAGGATCAACACGCTGTACTCCATGCCGTTGCGGCCCAGGCCCACCACGAACCAGCCTTCCTGCGCGTGCACCAGCCAGATGCCGCAGGCGTAGATGGCACCGAATACCAGTGCCAGCGGGGTGACCCAGCGGCCCCACGCCAGCAACAGGGTAGCGGACAGTTCGAACACGGTGATGAACCAGGCGATGCCCGCGCCGAACGGGAATCCCCGTGCGTCCAGGAACTGGCCGAACGGCACCACGCCGCCCGCGCCCAGGCGGGCCGCGCCGTGGATGAACAGCAATGCGGCCAGGACGCAGCGGATCAGGATCAGGCCTTGCCGGATGGAGGAAGCGTCAGCGGTCATCGGAATGCTCCGGTGGAAAGACATTGTGGAAAATCGGTCCGAAACTTCAACTTCAGGAGGCGATGTCGCAATGCGGGCGCAGGCGCGCGGCCAGCGCATCCAGCGTGGCGCGCGCGGCGGGCACGGGCAGGCCCTGCGGATACATCCGGAACAGGCCATCGCGATGCTGGCGCGGCTGCACGTGCAGATGCACGTGCGGCACTTCCTGGCCGCCGGCGTGGCCGTTGGACTGCCACAGGTTCAGGCCCGGCGGATCGAACTCCGCGCGCAGGGCCCGCGCGATCCGCACCGCCATCCGCATCAGCGCGGCGGCGGTGTCCGGCGCCAGTTCGTAGATCGTCTCGACATGCGCGCGCGGCACCACCAGCACATGCCCCGGCACCGGCTGGCGCAGATCCAGGAACGCCACCACATCGGCATCCTCGGCCACCCGGCTGGCCGCCGCACGACCTTCGAGGATGGCGCAGAAGATGCAGTCCATCAGGGATCCAGGAACAGATCCGGCAGCAGCGGCTGCGACGGATCCACCGCATAGCCGGAGAAGTCCTCCACGCCGGCTTCGCGCAGGACCGCTTCGTCGATCAGGAAATTCCCGTGGAAACCCGCGGCGGGCCGGGTCAGCACCGCGTGCACCGCATCGGCGACGATGGCCGGGGCGCGGCAACGCGCGATCTCGACGCCGGGAATCATGTTCAACGCATCGGTGGCGATGATGGTGCGTGGCCACAGCGCATTGACCGCCACGCCCTGCGGACCGAACTCGCCGGCCAGGCCCAGGGTGACGAAGCTCATGCCCATCTTGGCCAGGGTGTAGCCGGTGTGCGGCGCCCACCAGCGCGGATCCAGCGAGGGCGGCGGCGCCAGGGTCAGGATGTGCGGATTGGCCGCCTGGCGCAGGTACGGCAGGCAGGCCTGCGCGCACAGGAAACTGCCGCGCGCGTTGACCTGGTTCATCAGGTCGAAGCGCTTCATCGGCGTGTCGAGCGCCCCGGCCAGCCAGATCGCGCTGGCGTTGTTGACCAGGATGTCGATGCCGCCGAATGCGTCCACGGTCGCCGCCACCGCCGCGCGCACGTCGTCTTCCTCGCGGATGTCGCATTTCAGCGCCAGGCCCTGCCCGCCCGCCTCGGTGACCGCCTGGGCGGCGCTGTGGATGGTGCCGGGCAGTTTGGGATTGGGCACCGAGGACTTGGCCGCGATCGCCACGTTGGCGCCATCGCGCGCCGCCCGCAGGGCGATGGCCAGGCCGATGCCGCGCGACGCGCCGGTGATGAAGAGAGTCTTGCCCTGCAAGCTGGCCATGGAGGTCCTGCGTCCGACGCTGAAAGGAGATGCCTTTCAGGATACCCCGGCCGGACGGCGGGTCGGCGGCGGCGGGGACGGACCGTCGGATCCGGGGGCCGGAATCACGCCGCCAGCCACGTTTCACGTTGAAAGTCCACGCCCATCAGACGGGATGCCAGTCATGAACCGCCCCCTATAATCCAGCCGATGAATCCGTCCTGGTTCGACTCGCTGCTGGCCTGGATCAGCGCACATCCGGTGGCCGCGGGGGCGGTGATCTTCGCGATCGCCTTCTGCGACGCGGTGATCATCCTGGGCGCGATCGTGCCGGCGCTGCCGCTGCTGTTCGCGGTCGGCGTGCTGATCGGGCTGGGCGAGATCTCCGGGCCCTACGCCCTCATCTGCGCCGCCATCGGCGCATTGGCCGGCGACGGCACCAGCTTCTGGGTCGGCCATCGCTGGGGACCGCAACTGCGTCGGCACTGGCCGTTCAGCCGCTATCCGCAGCTGCTGGATCGGGGCGAGCTGCTGTTCCGCCGCAACGCCATCAAGAGCATCCTGATCGCCCGCTACGTCGGCCCCATCCGTCCGTTCGTGCCGGCGGTGGCCGGCATGCTGCGGATGCCGATGAAACGCTATCTGCCGGCCAGCCTGCTGGCGGCGGTCTCGTGGGCCGCGCTGTTCCTGCTGCCGGGCTGGATCTTCGGCCATGCCTACGACGCGGTGGCCGCGGTCGCCGGCCGGCTGGGCCTGGTGCTGGGCCTGCTGCTGGTGGTGCTGGCCTTGGCCTGGGCGCTGGTGCTGTACAGCTACCGCTGGTTCGCCGCCCACGCCGACGCCCTGCTGGCGCGCGCGCTGGCGTGGTCGCATGCACACCCGGTGCTGGGCCGCTACTCGGCCGCGGTGTTCGATCCCAGGCGCCGCGAATCGGTGCCACTGGCGCTGCTGGCGATCCTGCTGCTGGCGATCGTATGGGTGTGGTTCGCGTTCCTGATCATCGTCATCGGCCACGGCGAACCGCTGGGCATCGATCTGGCGGTGCACGAACTGATGCAGGCGCTGCGCAATCCGCTCGCCGATCAGCCGCTGGCGGCGATCGCCTCGCTCGGCGACGAGCAGGTGCTGGCGCCGGCCTCGCTACTGGTGCTGGTCTACCTGTGCTGGCGCCGACGCTGGATGGCGGCTGCGCACTGGCTGGCCGCGCTGGCGTTCGGGCTTGCGCTGACGGCATGGCTCGGCGCCTCGGTCGACATTCCCAAGCCGCCTTCGGTCAGCAGCGGCTTCGGCTTCCCGTCCATCGCGGTGACGATGGCGACCATCACCTTTGGTTTCTTCGCCGTGCTGATCGCCCGCGAGCTGCCAGGCCGCCAGCGGGTCTGGCCCTACCTGGTCTCCGGCATCGTGGTCGCGTTGATCGGCTTCGCCCGCATCTACCTGGGCGCGCACTGGCTCAGCGACATCATCGGCGGCATGCTGTTCGGCATCGTCTGGCTGCTTGTGCTGGGCATCGCCTATCGCCGGCGCATGTTGCGCTCGTTCTGGATCACCCCGCTGGGCTGGCTGTTCTATGGCGCGTTCGTCGCCGCCGCGCTCTGGCACGCGCCACGCAACGTGGACCGCATGCTGGCGCAGTTCGAGACGCCGGTGATCGTGCAGTCGATGGGCATGGACGACTGGTGGCAACAGGGCTGGCAGCGCCTGCCCGCGCGCCGCAACGAATTCGACGACGAGCAGCGCTGGCCGCTGGACATCCAGGTGGCCGGGCCATTGGCGCCGCTGCAGGCGCGACTGGAAGCCGCCGGTTGGCGGGCGCAGCCGCAGGCCGGCTGGCAGGATGCACTCAACTTGCTGGACACCGACCTTTCACCGGCCGAACAACCGGTGCTGCCGGCAACCCTGGACACCCGCGCCGAAAGCCTGCTGATGGTGCGCGATGGGGCGCAGCCCGGCCTTCGCTTCGTGCTGCGCCTGTGGCCGGCCAATACCCTGCTGCAACCCGGCGACACGCCCCTGTGGATCGGCAGCGCGCAGGTGCTGAAGCACCAGCAGGCATTCCGCCTGGTGGGCGTATGGCGACCGCTGCGCGAGGCCGATGCCGCGCTGCACGCGGTCAGCGCGGCCACGGCGCCGATGCAGCACCGGATCGAACCGCATCCGCAATCGCAGCTGCCGGTCCTGCGCGTGCGCACCGATGACGCGGCCGCGACGCCTTCGTCGCCGTCGCCGGCACCCGCCGGGCGCTGACGCTCAGGCAATCGCCGCGAGCAGCCGATCCAGGCGCGCGTGCGGGTTGTCCTCCTGCAGCAGCATCCCCCGCTGCTGCGCGCTGAGCGGCAGCAGTTCGGCCAGCCGCCATCCTACCCAGGCGGCATTGTCCATCTGCGCCGGCGTGATCCGGTTCAAATCCGCCCCGGCCTGTTCGAGCAGGCTCTGCAGCAGCGTCGCCAGCAGGCCGTGTTGCGGCAACAGTTCGTCATCGGGATCGGAATCACACCACTGCACTTCCCCCACCACCAGACCGTTGTCGCGCACCCGCGTGCGCATCACCCGGAACCGGCGCGCGCCACGCACGCGCAATGCCAGCAAGCCGTCGGGGCCGGTATCGAAATCCTCGATCACCGCCTCGGTGCCATGGGCGGCCGGAACCGCCGGCTGACCGGCTTCCTCGCCTTCCAGGATCAGGCAGACCCCGAAACCGCGCCCGGCCCGCCCGCAGTCGCGTACCAGGTCCAGATAACGCCGCTCGAACACCCGCAGACCCAGTCCCGCACCGGGCAGCAACACGGCATGCAGGGGGAACAGCGGCAGGGTTTCGGTCATCGGTTCTCCATCAGCCACGGTCCACGGTGGCGTGCCGGAAGAATCCAGCCGTGGCTCGGTCATCAATGCAATGGCAGGCCGTGGCCCACCCTACGCGGTTTCGCGCAGTGCCGCCAGGAAGCGGCGCGGTGCGCCGTCGAAACCGCCGTTGGACATGAACACCACGTGGTCGCCCGGGCGCGCAATCGACCGCAGCGCGGCAATCAGGGCATCGACGTCCGCCACCGTGCGCGCATCGCCCCGGATCGCCGCGACCACCTTGCCGGCATCCCACGGCAATTCCGGACGATGCAGGAATACCACCGCATCGGCCAGCGCCAGCGAAGGCGCGAGCGCGTCGGCGTGCGCGCCCAGCCGCATCGAATTGCTGCGCGGCTCCATCGCCACCACGATGCGGGCGTCGCCCACCTTCGCCCGCAATCCTTCCAGGGTGGTGTGGATGGCGGTCGGGTGATGCGCGAAATCGTCGTACAGGGTGATGCCATCGGCCTCGCCGATGACTTCCAGGCGTCGCTTGACGCTGCGGAAGCGCGCCAGTGCCGGCATCACCGACGCCGGATCCACACCGACCGCGTTCACCGCCGCCAGCGCGGCCAGCCCGTTGAGCACGTTGTGGCGCCCCAGCAGGGGCCAATGGACTTCCCCGAGTTCACGCCCCTGGTGGCACACGGCGAAGGCGCTGCCGTCCTCGCGGATCAGGCGCGCGCTCCATTCCAGCGCCGGGTCGAAGCCGAACCGTTCCACCGGTGTCCAGCAGCCCATTGCCAGTACTTCCGCCAGGCGCTCGTCCTCGCCATTGACGATCAGGCGGCCACGCCGCGGCACCGTGCGGACCAGATGGTGGAACTGGCGCTGGATGGCGGCCACGTCGGGAAAGATGTCGGCGTGGTCGTATTCCAGGTTGTTGAGGATCGCCACCAGCGGGCGGTAATGGACGAACTTGCTGCGCTTGTCGAAGAAGGCGGTGTCGTACTCGTCCGCCTCCACCACGAATTCGCGGCCCTGGCCGACCCGCGCCGATACACCGAAATCCTCGGCCACCCCGCCGATCAGGAAGCCCGGCGAACGCCCGGCCGCTTCCAGCAGATAGGTCAGGATGGTCGTGGTGGTGGTCTTGCCATGGGTGCCGGCCACCGCGAGCGTGTCGCGCCCGGGCAATACCCGCTCGGACAGCCACTGCGCGCCGGAGGTGTAGCGCCGTCCCTCGTCAAGCACCGTCTCGACCGCGTCGTTGCCGCGCGAGAGCGCGTTGCCGATCACGATCTCGTCGCAATCCGGGGAAATGTTGCGCGGAAGATAGCCCTGCGCGAGCGCGATGCCGAGCTGCTCCAACTGCGTGGACATCGGCGGATAGATGGCCTGGTCGCTGCCTTCGACCTCATGCCCGAGCTCGCGCGCGAGCGCGGCCACGCCGCCCATGAAGGTACCGGCGATTCCCAGAATGTGGATCTTCAAGACGACGCTTCCGTGGTGAACGATGAGACTGTAGCCCAGCGCCCGGATTTCGGCACGGGGCGGACCCGGGCGGAAGTCATGCACCGGCACGCGGTGCGGGGATCAGGAATGGGCCGGAGTCCGGATGAAACCGGCGCCACGCCCCGCGCGGGCCGGTCGCCGCGCGGGCAGCGAACCGGACTCCGCGGAAGCCGGCCTCAGCCGACTTCCTTGGCCGGCGACAGCGCCTCGATCAGGCGGCTGAACACATCGTCCAGCGAGCCCACGCCGTCGACGACGGTCAACTGGCCGTGCTGGCGGTAGTAGTCGATCACCGGTGCGGTCTGGCTGGTGTACTTGTCCAGGCGATTGCGGACCACCTCCGGGGAATCGTCGTCGCGGCCCTCGGCCTTGGCCCGGCCGGCAATCCGCTCCACCAGCAGATCGGTGGGCACTTCCAGTTGCACCGCGAAATCCATCGGCTGGCGGATCTTGTCCAGCAGCACGCCCAGGGCATCGGCCTGGACCAGGTTGCGGGGATAGCCATCCAGGATGAAACCGTTGGCGGTATCCGGACGGGCGAACCGGTCCTCCAACATGCCCAGCAGGATCTCGTCGCTGACGAAATCGCCACGCGCCATGATCTCCTTGGCCTGCAGGCCGAGGGGGGAGCCCGCGGCCACTTCGGCGCGGAGCAGATCACCGGTGGAAATGTGCGGAACCTGCAGATATTCCTTCAGACGCGCTGCCTGAGTGCCCTTGCCCGACCCGGGGGGGCCCAGTAGAACCAATCGCATTGTGTAACTCCCGAACTAGAATCCTGCTGGCGGCGCCGGGCGGCGGGATCCACCGCGCCTCGCTGCACCGCGTCATCTGTGTGAAGCTTACCGCATCCAGGCAACCCGGAACGAATCCCCCATGACCCAGGGCACCCTACTTTATGCGCAGTCCGGCGGTGTCACCGCCGTCATCAACGCCACCGCGGCGGCCGTCATCGGCGAAGCCCGCGCCCGTAAAATCAAGGTCTTGGCGGCCCGCAACGGCATCCTGGGCGCCCTGCGCGAGGAGCTGATCGACACCAGCAAGGAGTCGGCGGCAGCCATCCGCGCCCTCGCCCAGACCCCCGGCGGCGCGTTCGGCTCGTGCCGGGTCAAGCTGAAGTCGCTGGAAGCCGATCGCGCGCGCTACGAGCGCCTGCTGGCCGTGTTCAAGGCCCATGACGTGCGCTGGTTCCTCTACAACGGCGGCAACGACTCGGCCGACACCGCGCTCAAGGTGTCCCAGTTGGCCAAGGCCTTCGACTACCCACTGACCTGTATCGGCGTGCCCAAGACGGTGGACAACGATCTGGCCGTGACCGACACCTGCCCCGGCTTCGGTTCGGCGGCCAAGTACACCGCGGTATCCGTGCGCGAGGCCGCGTTGGACGTGGCGGCGATGGCCGAGACCTCGACCAAGGTGTTCGTGTACGAGGCCATGGGCCGGCACGCCGGCTGGCTGGCCGCGGCGGCCGGACTGGCCGGGCAGTCGCCGGACGACGCGCCCCAGATCATCCTGTTCCCCGAGCGCGCCTACGACGAGGCCGCGTTCCTGGCGCAGGTGAAGAAGGTCGTCGCCAAGGTCGGCTGGTGCGTGGTGGTGGCCAGCGAAGGCATCCAGTACGCCGACGGCCGCTTCGTCGCCGACGCCGGCGGCGGCAAGGATTCGTTCGGGCACACCCAGCTCGGCGGCGTCGCGTCCTACCTGGCCGGCCGGGTCAAGGATCAACTGGGCTTCAAGGTCCACTGGACCCTGCCCGACTACCTGCAGCGCTCGGCCCGCCACATCGCCTCGAAGACCGACTGGGAGCAGGCGCAGGCGGTCGGCAAGGCCGCGGTGCAGTACGCGCTGAAGGGCCGCAACGCGGTGATGCCGGTGATCGTGCGCACTTCCGATGCGCCGTATCGCTGGAAGATCGAAGCCGCGCCGCTGGAAAAGGTCGCCAACCACGAAAAGAAGATGCCGAATGGTTTCCTGCGCAAGGACGGCTATGGCATCACCGCCGCCGCGCGCAAATACCTGGAGCCGCTGATCCGCGGCGAGGCCTATCCCGAATTCGGTCGCGACGGGTTGCCCAAGTACGTGGCGCTTAAGAACGTGGCGGTGAAGCAGAAGTTGCCCAAGTGGGAAGGGTGAGCCACGTCGGGCGGTAATCCTGATACCGCCCTGCTCCTGCCGCGCTTTGCGGCGTTCCACGCGTGAGCTGGCCTGCATCCCGGGGCAAAATTAAAGCGACCTCGCCGATGGGCGAGGTCGCTTTTCTTGCGGCAAGGCGTTTCCAGCCATCCTTACGGGCACTTGCCCTCGACCTTCATTTCCGTGGCGAACAGCGGGATCTTCGCCTGCGCGATCTTGCCGGCGGCGATGTCCTGCCTGGCGTCTTCCAGGTAGATGCGGGCCTGGCCCTGGCCGTCCTTGTCCGGCGTGCTGACCGCGACCGGCTTGCGCCAGACGCGCACCACCGCCTGTTGCGACGCGCAGGCGGCGCTGGGGATGCGGATGACATCGTTGAGCAGCCAGCCCGAAGCGGTGTCCGGCTTGGCCTTGGCGGCATCCAGCAGGCGCGCGCGCGGCTGGCACTGGGCGCTGGTCCGGACCACGCTGAAGCGGTAGGGCTGCGCGGCATCACCGGTGAACATGCCTTCGAAGCGGGCACACGCTTCCGGAATCTGGCGGATGGTATGGACCGTACCCACCGCCTGGGCGGCGGCGGCGGGCCGCTTGATCTCCGGCTGCGGATCGGCCGCAAACGCAGGCGTGACGGCGGTCGTGGCCAGGAGGGCGGCCAGCACGAGGGGGGAAATCGGACGCATCGGGCAACCTCGGAAAAACGACCGGGCAAGGCTGGCACGGCCCGCCTGAACCCCGCCTCGCGGTTGGCGGGCGGACCGGGCTCGGGTCATACTCGGGTTGCTCCAGGGATTGTCTGAACACGTCGGTATCCGCGCGGCCCCGCCGCAGTGGCTGTATCCCGTTCGACAGGCTCCATCGGGATCACCGCCCCACCCGGGTTTCGACCGGTCACGCATTCGCCGGACGTCATCCATCAACCTTGGGAGGGGTCATGCTGGAACAACACGGTTTGACGCTGTCGCTGGTCTGCGCCGCGGTGGCAATTCTTTACGGAATATTCTCGGCACGCTGGATTCTCTCGCGGCCTGCCGGCAATCCGCGCATGCAGGAAATCGCGGCGGCGGTGCAGGAGGGGGCAAGCGCCTACCTGCGCCGGCAGTACACCACCATCGCGATCGTCGGCGTCATCCTGTTCCTGATCATCGGCCTGGTGCCCGCGCTGGGCTGGCCCACCGCCATCGGTTTCGCCATCGGCGCGCTGCTGTCGGGCGTGGCCGGCTTCATCGGCATGTTCGTCTCGGTGCGCGCCAACGTGCGCACGGCCGAGGCCGCCACCCACGGCCTGAACCAGGCGCTGAAGATCAGCTTCACCGGCGGCGCGGTCACCGGCTTGCTGGTGGTCGGCCTGGGCCTGCTGGGCGTGGCCGGCTACTTCCTCGTGGTTTGGAGCGGCCAGCCCACCGAAGCGGCAATCAAGGCGGCGCTGCAGCCGATGGTCGGCCTGGCCTTCGGTGCGTCCCTGATTTCGATCTTCGCCCGCCTGGGCGGAGGCATCTTCACCAAGGGTGCCGACGTTGGCGCGGACCTGGTCGGCAAGGTCGAAGCCGGCATTCCCGAGGACGACCCGCGCAACCCGGCGGTGATCGCCGACAACGTGGGTGACAACGTCGGTGACTGCGCGGGCATGGCCGCCGACCTGTTCGAAACCTATGCGGTGACGGTGATCGCGGCGATGCTGATCGCCGGCATCTCCTTCGCCACCTACGGCTGGGCCGGCGTGGTCTATCCGCTGGTGCTGGGCGCGGTATCCATCGTCGCTTCGGTCATCGGCACCTTCTTCGTCAAGGCGCGCGAAGGCGGCAAGATCATGAACGCGCTGTATCGCGGCCTCGCCGTATCCGGCGTGCTGGCGGCCATCGCGTTCTTCTTCGTCACCAAGTCGATGTTCGCGGCCGAACTGCTGATGCCGCTGTTCGGCTGCGCGCTCATCGGCCTGGTCCTGACCGCGGCGATGGTGGTGATCACCGAGTACTACACCGCCACCGAATACGCTCCGGTGCAGCAGGTCGCGAAAGCCTCGGAGACCGGCCACGCCACCAACATCATCGCCGGCCTGGCAGTGTCGATGAAGTCGACCGCGCTGCCGGTGATCGCGGTCGCCATCGCCATCCTCGCCAGCTTCTGGATCGGCGGCCTGTACGGCGTGGCGGTGGCTGCCACCGCGATGCTGTCGATGGCGGGCATGGTGGTCGCGCTGGATGCCTACGGCCCGATCACCGACAACGCAGGCGGCATCGCCGAGATGAGTGAACTGGGTCCGGACATCCGCAGGATCACCGATGCCCTGGACGCGGTCGGCAACACCACCAAGGCGGTGACCAAGGGTTACGCGATCGGTTCGGCCGCACTGGCCGCGCTGGTGCTGTTCGCCGACTACGCGCACAAGCTGGGCGAGAAGTTCGGCGAAGGCGCGGTGAGCTTCGCCATCAACGATCCCAAGGTGGTGGTCGGCCTGTTGATCGGCGGTCTGATCCCCTATCTGTTCGGCGCCTTCGCGATGCAGGCGGTGGGCCGTTCGGCCGGCGCGGTGGTGGAGGAAGTGCGCCGGCAGTTCCGCGAGATCAAGGGGATCATGGAAGGCACCGGAAAGCCGGAGTACGACAAGGCGGTGGACCTGCTGACCAGGTCGGCGATCCGCGAAATGATCGTGCCGTCGCTGCTGCCGCTGATCATCCCGATCATCGTCGGCCTGCTGCTGGGACCGGCCGCGCTGGGCGGCCTGCTGATGGGCACGATCGTCACCGGCCTGTTCGTCGCCATCTCGATGTGCACCGGCGGCGGCGCCTGGGACAACGCCAAGAAGTACATCGAGGAAGGCCATCACGGCGGCAAGGGATCCGATGCGCACAAGGCGGCGGTCACCGGCGATACCGTCGGCGATCCCTACAAGGACACCGCCGGCCCGGCCATCAATCCGCTGATCAAGATCATCAACATCGTCGCCCTGCTGCTGGTGCCGCTGTTGCCGGTGGATGGCTGGTTCAAGGGAGGCGCGGGTGCGGCGATGGGCAGCGCGCATTCGGCGGAATCGATGCACGTCTCCGAGCTGACCAACGATCATCTGGCCAAGGTGTATTTCGACGTCGGCTCCGCGGTGGTGCCGGCCGACGCCAGCGCGCGCCTGGCCAGCGTGCTGGGCAGCCTGCATGCCAAGCCCGGAAGCAAGGCGCGGGTGTCCGGCTTCCATGACGCCACCGGCGATCTGGCGACCAACCAGGAGTTGGCCAAGCAGCGCGCCCAGGCCATCCAGCAGTGGCTGGTGGTGAACGGCGTCACCGCCGAACGCATCGCGCTGGACAAACCGGTGCAGACCGAGGGCAACGGCAACGCCGACGAGGCGCGGCGGGTGGAAGTGAAAGTGGAGTAGCGCGGCCGGGATGTACCGGCGCGACGAAACAGGGCGGCCATGGCCGCCCTGTCTTGTTCCGGATGCCGCCTTGCAGGAGCGACGTGAGTCGCGACCACATTCCAGGCAGGAGAATAGCAAAGGTCGCGACTCACGTCGCTCCAACGTCAGGACTACCCGGTCGGCTGCAAGGCCACCACCCGCACGTTGAACGAGTTGCAGGCCTTGTCCACGCAGATGCCGTTGATCCAGGCCTCGCCGCTGCCGAACATCACGCCCTTGCCGTTGACGAACAAGTCCGAGTAGCGCTGCCGCACGATCACTTCCGCCATCTCCGGGGTGACGATGCGACCGTACTGGGCAATGAATTCGGGTGCGTCCTTGATGGTGGCCGGCTCGCCGCCGACGGTGGCCCTGAACGGGAAATCGATCATCGCCGCGACGGTGGCGGCATCCTTCTGCGCGACGGCCTGCTGGAACGCCAGGATCGCGGTTTCATAGCGGGTGGCATCGCCCAGCATCTGGCCGATGCGCCGGTTGACCTCGGCATGGTCGTCGGTTTCGCCGGCGGCGGTGGGCGTCGGCGCGGCCGCGCCGCCATGGGTCTGCGCGATCGGCTCCGGTGCGGCTTGCGCGGATGCATCCGCGGCCGGGGCGTCGGCAGCGGCGGGTTCCGCGGGTACCGGTTCCGCCGCGGGTTTGCAGGCGGCCAGCAGCAGTGCCGCGATCAGGGGAATCCACGTCTTCATCGTTCGCCTCCGGGCAAGGCGCGGGCGTCGCGCCACCGCCGGCATGTTAGCCGGTGGATGGCGACGACGCGGAAGGGCCGAACTCAGTTCACCACTTCGGCCAGCACACGGCGGCCGTCAGCGATTTCCGCCGCTTTCTCCGCCTCGGTCTCGCGGCGCACCGATTCGGCCAGCGCGCTCGCGCAGGCCTCGGCCTGCTGCTTCAGGTAGACCGGGCAGTGTTCCATCATGTAATCCATGTCGAACTTCAACCGTTCGACCAGGAAGTCGACGAACGCACGCACTTTCGGCGACATCATGCGGCCACGCGGGAACACCGCGTTGAACTCGAACTCCGGTCCGGTCCAGCCGGCCAGCACGCGCTGCACATAGCCCTGTTCCAGATACGGCCTGACCATCACGTCCGCCGCCACCATCAAGCCCTCGCCGCACAGCAGCGCGCCTTTCAGCGCGGCCGGATCGTTGGCGATCAGGATCGGATTGATCGCGAAGTCCTTGTCCTGGTTGCCATCGTTGAGGCTCCAGCAGAAGCTGCCGCCCCCCCGCCGGTGCTTGGGCATCGCCAGCGCGCGGTGATGCTGCAGATCATCCGGCCCCAGTGGTTCGCCGTAGCGGGCCAGGTAGCTCTTGCTCGCGTAGACCTGGGTGCGCAGCACGCCCAGCCGGCGTGCGACCAGGTTGGAATCGGGCAGGTTGCCCAACCGCAGGGCGACATCGATCTCACCGCCGATCAGATCCAGCGGCTCGTTGCTCAGCAGCATCTCCACCCGGATCTCCGGGTACTGCGCGTGGAATTCGCCGAGCAGCGGCGCAATCTTGTCGATGCCGATCGAATACGGCGTGGTGAAGCGCAGCCAGCCGCGAGGACCGCCCTGCAACTGATTGACCGCGCTCTCGGCCTCGCTCAATTCGCGCGCGATTCGCTGGCAATGTTCGTAATAGATGTTGCCCGCCTCGGTGAGGCCGAGCTTGCGGGTGGTCCGGTGCAGCAACTGCGCGCCCAGGCGCGTTTCCAGTTCCTGCACCTTGCGGCTGACCGTGGTTTTCGGCAGGCCGAGCGTCTTGGCGGCGGCGATGAAGCTGCCCTGCTCGACCACCTTGACGAAGATCAGCGTGTCGTTCAGATCGTGGCTCATGGGAACTCCGGGGGAGGTCGGTCCGGATTGGACCGCCAGCGGGATGATTATTCCCCTAAATCTGGACTAATCAAGTCCCCTTTGTCGGCATAAGGTAGGCGCCCTGCTCCTATCGCAGTGACCGACCTCATGCTTTTCTCCTCGCCAACCCGCCTCCCCCTGGCTATTCGTCGCCTGCCCGAAACTTCGGCCATGCGGTCGTTTGCGCTGGGTCGGCACGCGCCTGGCGTGGAAATCCGGCTGCGTCCCCGCCGTCGGCAGGAAACGGTGGAGGCCGGTCACGGCGGGACGCCTGCGATGGCCACGTTCTGGCTGTCGTCCACGATTGTCCCGGACATGGGAGAAAACATCCCATGAGCGGGACACTCGCCCACGCGCTCGCCGGACAGGCGCTTGCGCCCCTGCGGCTGAACCTGGCCGCGACCATCCCGTCCCGGGCCAGTGCGCAGGCCCCGCAGGATCGGGCAATCACGCCGCAGGATCCGGATATCGGTCTCCCGCCCCGTCGTTCCACACTTTCCCCCACGTCGGAATCCTCCCCCGCCGACGCGGAGAAGGCCGCCAACCCGGACCGTACCGCCGCCCCCTCCCTCCCCACGCGCGGCGGCGTGTCCGGTTGGTTGGCCGGCTGGTGGCGCCGCTGGTCCCGGGGACAGTCCGCCGACACGCAGACCGAAGCGTCGCGTTCGCGCCTGTCCCCGCGGCCACCGGTGTCGGGTTTCCGTGAGTTCACCGTGCCGCGCCGCATGCAGGCGGGCGCCGCGACCGTGGTGCGCGCCCGCGCATTCGGCCAGCGCGCCCTGCTGACCGGTCCGCGCAGGAGCCGGTCGTGAAAGCCGCCGCGCATCCGCAGGCGCTGGTGCTGGGCGCCGCCGGCACGGTCGGTGCCGGCGTGGTCGGCGCGCTGCTCGAAGTCGGAAGCCCGGTGCTGGCGATCGGGCGCGAAGGACCGCGCATGCGGGCGCTGGCCGAGCGTTTCAGCGACGAGCCGGGACTGGAGCTGATGCACAGCGGCTGCATCTTCAGCGATGACGATGCGGCGCGGCTGGCGCGGGACATCCGCGCGCGTGGCCGCCCGCTGCGCGCGGTGTTCGCCAGCCTGACCAGTCCGCTGGAAGCGGGACGCCTGCTGGACAAGTCCAGCGACGTGCTGCGCCACAAGCTGGAGATGGACGTGATTCCGCACCTGGCGGCGGCCCGGCATCTGTTGCCGCTCCTGGCCGAGTCCGGCGGCACCACGCACTACATCCTGGTCGGCGGTCCGTTCGCCGAACGCGGCTGGTCCGGCTACGGGCACGCCTCGGTCACCGGGGCGACCATGCGGATGATGGCGCAGGTGCTGCACGAGGAAGCGCACGCGATGGGCGTGCGGGTGCAGTTGCTGTCGGTGGACAAACCCATCTGCACGCCGGCCAACGCCGTAAATGCCTGCGCCGAATGGCCCAACGCACTGGCGGTCGGACGCAACGCGGTATCGCTGCTGAGCCGTCACGGCAAGCCGCTCCCGATCGTCTCCTACTCCAAGGAGCTGGCGGAAGCGCCGACCCGGACCCTGTTTTCGGATTTTCCCGCTTCCCGCTGGGGCGATGCCGCCCCCGCTTGACCTCAACTTAAGTTCAGGTCTTAGGCTTCACGCCCGTTGTCCCTTCCCCACCACCCACGAGACTTCCATGAACAAGTACATCGACATCGCTCCGCGTACGCGACGATTCCTTGCCCTGGGCGCGGCCAGCGCGCTGTCGCTGGCCATCCTGGCCGGCTGCAGCGGCGGCCAGGCCAGCGAAGCCGGCGCGCCGCCGCCGCCTTCGGTCAGCGTCGCCCCGGTGCTGATCAAGCCGGTCAGCCAATGGGACGAATTCAGTGGCCGCATCGAGGCGATCGAAAACGTCGAGCTGCGTCCGCGCGTGTCCGGTTACATCGATCGCGTCAGCTACACCGAAGGCCAGGAAGTGAAGAAGGGCGATGTCCTCTTCACCATCGACGCGCGCAGCTACCGCGCCGATCTGGCACGCGCGCAGGCCGAGCTGGCACGTGCCCGCACCCAGGCAGAACTCGGTCGCAGCGAAGCCGAGCGCGCGCGCAAGCTGTCCGAACTGCAGGCCATCTCCACCGAGGAATACGAGCAGCGTCGCGCCGCCGCCGCCCAGGCGCAGGCAAATGTCGCCGCCGCCCAGGCCGCGGTGGACTCGGCCCGCCTCAACCTGGAATGGACCCAGGTGCGCGCCCCGATCGACGGCCGCGCCGGCCGTGCGCTGGTGACCGCCGGCAACCTGGTCACCGCCGGCGACAGCGCCAGCGTGCTGACCACGCTGGTGTCGCTGGACAAGGTGCACGTGCACTTCGATGCCGACGAGCGCGCGTTCCTGCGCTACGCCGAGATGGCGCGCAAGGGCGAACGCCCGAGCGAGCGTGACGGCAAGGTACCGGTGCAGGTCGCGCTGGCCGACGATCAGGGCTTCCCGCATGCCGGCACCGTCGACTTCCTGGACAACCAGGTCGATCGCAGCACCGGCACCATCCGCGCCCGCGCGGTGCTGGACAACAAGGACCGCCTGTTCACGCCCGGCCTGTATGCGCGCGTGCGCCTGCTGGGCAGCGGCGAGTTCAAGGCCGCGCTGGTCGACGACAAGGCCGTGCTCACCGACCAGGATCGCCGCTACGTCTACGTGGTCGACAAGGAAGGCAAAGCCCAGCGCCGCGACGTGAAGCTGGGCCGGGTTGTCCAGGGCCTGCGGATCGTCGAACAGGGCCTGGTCGCCGGTGACCGCGTGATCATCAGTGGCGTGCAGAAGGTGTTCTTCCCGGGCATGCCGGTCAACGCCAAGGTGGTCGCGATGGATGCCAAGCCTGAAGACAAGGCGCCCGCGCCCGACGCCGTTGCGATGAAGTGATGGTCCACCCGTCCGCCGGATGCGGACGGGTGTTTCCCCCCTTGCGTGCTGCTCCTCCCTCCTCCCCTCCCCCGGGGGAGGGGCAAGTCTGTTGCTTTCAATTTCCCAAGGAAATCCACCCATGGACTTCTCAAGATTCTTCATCGACCGGCCGATCTTCGCCGCGGTGTTGTCGATCGTGATCTTCGCCGCCGGCCTGATCTCGATCCCGATGCTGCCGATCGGCGAGTACCCCGAAGTGGTGCCGCCCTCGGTGGTCGTGCGCACGGTCTATCCCGGCGCCAATCCCAAGGTCATCGCCGAAACCGTCGCCACCCCGCTGGAAGAAGCCATCAACGGCGTCGAGGACATGATGTACATCAAGTCCGTCGCCGGCTCCGACGGCGTGCTGCAGCTGACCGTGACCTTCAAGCCGGGCACCGACCCGGACGAGGCCGCGGTGCGCGTGCAGAACCGCGTCGCCCAGGCGCAGGCACGCCTGCCCGAGGATGTCCGCCGCCAGGGCGTGACCACCCAGAAGCAGTCGCCGGTGTTCCTGATGGTCGTCCACCTCGTGTCCAAGGACGGCAAGTACGACTCGCTGTACCTGCGCAACTACATGCGCCTGCACGTGAAGGACGAAATGGCGCGCATCGCCGGCGTCGGCGACGCCCAGGCCTTCGGTGGCGGCGACTACGCCATGCGCATCTGGCTGGATCCGGACAAGGTCGCCTCGCGCGGCCTGACCGCCAGCGACGTGCTGCGTTCGGTGCGCGAGCAGAACGTGCAGGTCTCGGCCGGCCAGCTCGGTGCCGAGCCGATGCCCAACGGCAGCGACTTCCTGCTGCCGATCAATGCCAAGGGTCGCCTCGAAACTCCCGAGGAATTCGGCGACATCGTGCTCAAGAGCGGCAACGAAGGCGAAATCGTGCGCCTGTCGGACGTGGCCCGGATTGAACTGGCCGCGGGCGACTACACCCTGCGCGCGCGCCTGAATGGCATGAACGCCGCCGCGCTGGGCATCTTCCAGGCCCCGGGCGCCAACGCGCTCAACATCCGCGATTCGGTCGTCGAGAAGATGGCCGAGATCCGCAAGAAGCTGCCGCCGGGCGTGGAGATCACCTCGGTGTACGACACCACGGTGTTCGTGCGCGATTCGATCAAGTCGGTGATCACCACGCTGCTGGAAGCCACCCTGCTGGTGGTGTTGGTGGTGATCCTGTTCCTGCAGACCTGGCGCGCCTCGATCATCCCGCTGCTGGCGGTGCCGGTATCGGTGGTGGGCACCTTCGCCGTGCTCTACCTGCTGGGCTATTCGATCAACACGCTTACCCTGTTCGGCCTGGTGCTGGCCATCGGCATCGTGGTGGACGACGCCATCGTGGTGGTGGAAAACGTCGAACGCCATATCGAGGAAGGCGCAACGCCGCTGCAAGCGGCGCACCTGGCGATGAAGGAAGTGTCCGGCCCGATCATCGCGATCGCGCTGGTGCTGTGCGCGGTGTTCGTGCCGATGGCGTTCCTGACCGGCGTGACCGGCCAGTTCTACAAGCAGTTCGCGGTCACCATCGCCATCTCCACCGTGATCTCGGCGATCAACTCGCTGACCCTGTCGCCGGCGCTGGCCGCCAAGCTGCTGAAGCCGCACGGCGCACCCAAGGACGCCCCGGCGCGGATCATCGACCGCCTGTTCGGCTGGCTGTTCCGTCCGTTCAACCGGTTCTTCAAGCGCAGTTCCGAACGCTATGAAGGCGCGGTCTCGCGTGCGCTGGGCCGTCGCGGCGCGGTGTTCGCGGTGTACGTGGTGCTGCTGATCGGCGCGGGCGTGATGTTCAAGGCGGTGCCGGCGGGCTTCATTCCGCTGCAGGACAAGCTGTACATCATCGCCGGCGTGAAGATGCCGGAAGGCGCGTCCATCGAACGCACCGACGCGGTGCTGAAGAAAATGGCCAAGATGGCGATGGAAGTGGAAGGCGTGCAGGACGAAATCGCCTTCCCCGGCCTGAATCCGCTGCAGTTCACCAATACGCCCAACAGCGGCGTGGTGTTCTTCAACCTCAAGCCGTTCGGTGAGCGCAAGAACAGCGCCGAGCAGATCACCGCCGAGCTGAACCAGAAGTTCTCCTCCATCCAGGAAGGCTTCACCTTCGCGCTCATGCCGCCGCCCATCCAGGGCCTGGGCAACGGTTCGGGCTGGTCGCTGTTCATCGAGGACCGCACCCGCCTGGGTTACGGCGAGTTGCAGAACGCGGTGCAGGCGTTCCAGGGCGCGGCGTCGCAGACGCCGGGCATGGGCTTCCCGATCAGCAGCTACCAGGCCAACGTGCCGCAGCTGGACGCCGAGGTCGATCGCGTCAAGGCCAAGGCCCAGGGCGTGCCGCTGACCGAGCTGTTCGACACCCTGCAGACCTACCTGGGTTCGGCCTACGTCAACGACTTCAACATGTTCGGCCGCACCTGGCAGGTGGTCGCGCAGGCCGACGGCCCGTTCCGCGACAGCGTCGAGGATATCGCCAACCTGCGTACCCGCAATGCCAACGGCGAAATGGTCCCGGTCGGCAGCATGGTCAACATCAAGCAGACCTACGGTCCGGATCCGGTGATCCGCTTCAACGGCTATCCGGCCGCCGACCTGCTGGGTGAAGCCGACCCGCGCGTGCTCTCTTCCGGCGAAGCGATGGCCAAGGTCACCGAACTGGCCGAGAAGGTCCTGCCGACCGGCATGGGCATCGACTGGAGCGACCTGAGCTACCAGCAGGCCACCCAGGGCAAGGCCGCGCTGGTGGTGTTCCCGCTGGCGGTCATGCTGGCCTTCCTGGTGCTTGCCGCGCTGTACGAAAGCTGGACCCTGCCGCTGGCGGTGATCCTGATCGTGCCGATGACGCTGCTGTCCGCGCTGGCCGGCGTCTGGTTGACCGGTGGCGACAACAACGTGTTCGTGCAGGTCGGCCTGGTGGTGCTGATGGGCCTGGCGTGCAAGAACGCGATCCTGATCGTCGAGTTCGCCCGCGAACTGGAACTGCAGGGCAAGAGCATCGTGGAGTCGGCGCTGGAAGCCTGCCGCCTGCGCCTGCGCCCGATCATCATGACCTCGGTGGCGTTCATCGCCGGCACCGTGCCGCTGGTGCTGTCGACCGGCGCCGGTGCGGAAGTCCGCTCGGTCACCGGCATCACCGTGTTCGCCGGCATGCTGGGCGTGACCCTGTTCGGCCTGTTCCTGACCCCGGTGTTCTACGTGGCGCTGCGCAAGCTCGCGCATCGCCCGTTGGTCTCGCACGCCCCGGCGCACGCGGCCGGTGACGCCCACGCCTGATCCTTCCTTCCCCGGTTCGTTTCTCCCTCCCCCATTTACTGGAGAATCCCATGCAAGACACATCCCGCATCGCGCTGGTCACCGGCGCCACCCGCGGCATCGGCCTGCAGACCGTGCGCCAGCTGGCCGAGGCCGGCGTGCACACGCTGCTGGCCGGACGCGATCGCAACCGCGCGGTCGAGGCCGCGCTCAAGTTGCAGGCCGATGGCCTGCCGGTGGAAGCGATCGCGCTGGACGTCACCAGCGATGCCAGCATCGCCGAGGCGGTGAGCACCGTCGCGGCGCGCCACGGCCGTCTGGACATCCTGGTCAACAACGCCGGCATCCTGGTCGACGAGTCCGGCAAGAAGGTGTCCGAGCAGACCGCTTCGACCTGGCGCACGACCTTCGACACCAACGTGTTCGGCCTGATCGCGGTGACCCAGGCGTTCCTGCCGCTGCTGCACAAGTCCAACGCCGGCCGCATCGTCAACGTGTCCAGCATCCTGGGCTCGGTCGCGTTGAACGCGGATCCCGCCTCGCCCATCTACGACTTCAAGGTGCCCGCCTACAACGTGTCCAAGAGCGCGGTGAACGCCTGGACGGTGCAGCTGGCCTATGAACTGCGCGACAGCCGGATCAAGGTCAACACCATCCATCCCGGCTACGTGAAGACCGACATGAATGCCGGCGAAGGCGAGCTGGACATCGCCGATGGCGCGCGCACCAGCGTCGCCCTGGCACTGATCGACGACAACGGCCCGCAGGGCGGTTTCTTCCATCGCGAGGAGGTGCTGCCATGGTGATCCGTACCCTCGTCGTCGGCATCGCCTCGGCGCTGCTGGCCGCCTGCGCCACGGTCGGCCCCGACTATCGCGCTCCCGAACTGGCGCCGGCGACACTGCCCAGCGCCAGCGAAGCCGCGTTCAGCGACACCCGCCCGGTCGCCAACTGGTGGTCGCAGTTCGAAGACGCCACCCTCGATCAGCTGATCGCCGACGCCCTGGCCGCCAATCCCGATCTGTGGATCGCCGCGGCCCGGGTGCAGGAAGCACGCGCGGTGTTCAGCGAGCGCCGGCTGGATCTGGCCCCGCACGTGCAGTTGGGCGTCGAACAGACCCGCAGCAAGCAGCCGGTCGCCGATCAGGGCCGGGTGGAGACCGAGACCGACAGCGTCGGCTTCGACGCCGCCTGGGAACTGGATCTATTCGGTCGCCTGCGCCGGTCCGCCGAGGCCGCGCACGCGGATCTGCAGGCACAGCGCAACGACATGACCGCCATGCAGGTCAGCGTGGCGGCGGAGGTCGCGCGCAACTACTTCGAACTGCGCGGCGCGCAGAAGCGCCTGGACGTGGCCCGCAAGACCCTGGGCAACCTGGGCGAGACCCAGCGGCTGACCGAGTCGCGCTGGGAACTCGGCGCCGGCACCGAGCTGGAGGTGCAGAGCAGCCTGGCGCGAATGAAGGCGATCGAGGCGACCCTGCCGGTGCTGGAAACCGCCGAGGCGCAATCGCGCCATCGCATCGAAGTGCTGACCGGACGCCGGCCCGGCACGCTCGACGCGCTGCTGGCGCCACGGGAAACGCCGGCACTGGTGAAGGTGCTGCCGATCGGCGACACCGGCACGCTGCTGCGGCAACGTCCGGACGTGCGCGCCGCCGAACGCCGCCTGGCCTCGGCCACCGCGCGGGTCGGCGTCGCCACCGCGGACCTGTTTCCGCGGGTCAGCATCCGCGGCTTCGTCGGCTTCCTCGCCGGTGACTTCAGCGGCCTGATCAACGGTGACAACAAGGCCTGGTCGGTGACGCCGTCGATCAGCTGGGCCGCGTTCGATCTCGGCAGCGTGCGTGCGCGCCTGCGTGCGGTGCAGGCGCAGAACGATGGTGCCGTGGCCGAGTACGAGAAGGCGGTGCTGGGTGCGCTGGAAGACACCGAGAACGCGCTGCTGGGCTATGCCAAGCGGCAGACCCAGTTGCTGCGCGTGAACGAGCAGGCCACCGCCGCCCGCCGGGCCGCGGAACTGGCCGAGGCCCGTTACCGGGTCGGTGCGTCGGACTTCCTCACCCTGCTGGATGCGCAGCGTACGCAGCTGGCGGCCGACGATGCGCTCGCGCAGGCCGAAGCCGGCGTCAACGTCGGCGTGGTCGCGGTGTACAAGTCGCTCGGCGGTTGGGGCGAACCCGATGTGGATCCGGCGCTGGCCACGGTCAAGCGCGAGATCGGCGAGCCCGCACCGCGGGCCGGGAACGATACCACGCTCGTGCAGCGCTGAACGCACAGGGAAAAGCCATCGGCGGAGCCGGTGATGTCAGGGATGGCGTGGGGCCGGGTCGGGTGGACCCGGCCCCGCTTATTTCAATCGCGCCAGCGCGCGGTGGCGAGTGCGTCGCTCATCTCGCGTGCGAGCTGGCGGAAGCGGTGCGCCAGCGCCGAAGGCTGCAGGCACAGGGCGTCGATGGCGTCATCGCGCCGCTGCCCCGGCATCACCATCGCCGCCATCATTTCCAGTTGATCCCGCACCTGTTGCAACTGCAGCTGCGCTTCTTCCGGAAGGTGGTAACCGGGATCCGCTTCCGGTACTCCGCGTGCCTGCATCTTGGTTTCTCCTGTCAGCAATCCTTGCATCACGCGCGCAGGTAAAAGTGAAAAATAACACTGGAAAAACGCACGCTTCGTTCGTTAGAGAGCCTTGCATATGCACCCTCGATAGGCAAGCCTGTTTGCCTGCCACCGGGCACGACCGTTAGCGTATGCGCATGGTCAAGACAGGCCCCACTCTCGCCCAGCGACTCACGCACGCGCGTGCAGCGATCGGCATGTCACAGGAACAGGTCGCGCGGGCGGTGGGCATCACCCAACCGAGCTATTCCGCGCTCGAACGCGGCATCAGCAAAAGCACTTCCAAGATCGGTTCGCTCGCCCACGTGCTCGGCGTCGATGCGTACTGGCTGGAAACCGGCGATGGCCAGCATCGCCGCCAGGTTTCCGAACCGGGGGCGTCCTACCGGATTCCCGGCGAACAGCGCCGCCTGCTGAACCTGCTCAACCGGCTGAGTGCGCGCAAGCGCCGGGCGCTGCTGGACTTCCTCCAGGAATGAGCGCCGATCGGCGGAGACGCCATCGCACCGTTTCCTGCGGTTCCGTTCTCATCAACGCATGGAAAAGAAGCGGGTGCATCCTGCGCTGGGATGCACCCGCTCCGTGCCACAAGCGATGCGCCGGCGATGGCCGGCAGATGTTCCGGGCGAGCGACGCGGCGTTACCTGGTGCCCACGCTCAGGCCGCTGCTGTCGACCTTGCCGACGCCCTTGACGCCACGCGCGACCGCCACGGCCTTGTCGATCTGGGCCTGGTTGTCGACGCGGCCGGACAGCTTCACTTCGCCATTGGTGGTCTCGACCTTGATGTCCAGGCCGGAGACGTCCTCGGCGGCCAGCAGTTCGGTCTTGACCTTGGTGGTAATCCAGGTGTCATTGACGGGCTGGCTCGAGTCGCCCTGCTGCGCGCTTTGTTGTTCTTCCGGCTCGGTCTGCTGCTGGGCCGACGCGCCGAAGCTCGCCAGCGCGACGCCGGCGGCAAGGACCGCGGCGAACGGAAGACGGAAAAGGATCGTGTTCGAATGTTTCATGGTGCCTCCTGCCTTTGCGGGAACGCGGGGCCAGTCTTGCCACGCCGACGTACAGCAGGCGTGAAGAGGATGATCATTTCCGCGCACGCGTGACGTGCCATTCAGTTGCGCCAAGCAGGCGTTAAGATGGTCCGCGCCGGTGCTTGTCCTTGCGGAAGACCATCCATGTCCAGTTCACTCAATGTCGCCCTGCTCGGTTATGGCTTTGTCGGCAAGGTGTTCCACGCGCCCTTGCTGAGCCGCACGCCGGGGCTGGTTCTGCACACGGTGGTCTCGCGCGACGCCGGCAAGGTGCATGCGGATCTGCCGCAGGTGCGCGTGGTGGCGGACGCGGGCGAAGCCTTCGCCGATCCCGCCATCGATCTGGTGGTGGTCGCCACGCCCAACGAAACCCACGCGCCGCTGGCGATCGCCGCGCTCGCGCAGGGCAAGCACGTGGTGGTGGACAAGCCGTTCACCGTCACCCTGGACGAAGCCGAGCGGGTCATCGCCCAGGCCAGGGCCCGCCGGCGCCTGGTCAGCGTGTTCCAGAACCGGCGCTGGGATGCGGATTTCCTGACCGTGCGCCAGTTGCTGGGAGACGGCACGCTCGGCGACGTGGCGGAATTCCACTCCCATTTCGATCGCTATCGTCCGCAGGTTGCGCAGCGCTGGCGCGAGAGCGACGTGCCCGGTGCCGGGCTCTGGTACGACCTCGGACCACACCTGGTCGACCAGGCGTTGCAGTTGTTCGGCACGCCGCTGGCGGTGCAGGCGGACCTGGCCAGGCAGCGCGCGGGCGCGCGCGCCACCGATTATTTCCACGTGCAGCTGCGCTACCCGCGTACCCGCGTGCACCTGCATGCCGGTTCACTGGTGGCCGGCAACGGCCTGCGTTTCGCGGTGCATGGCGAGCGCGGCAGTTACCTGAAGCATGGCCTGGACGCGCAGGAAGACCGGCTGCGCGCCGGCGGCATGCCCGGCGATGCCGGCTGGGGTTCGGATCCCCGTCCGGGCGAGTTGATCCTGGCCGGCCAGGACGGCGCCTTGATCACCCAGGCGGTGGACAGCCTGTCCGGCGATTACCGGCACTACTACAGCGCCATGCGCGCGGCCATCGTCGATGGCGCGCCGCCGCCGGTCACCCCGGAGGAAGCCATTGCGGTGATGCGGCTGATCGAGCTGGGCAGCCGCAGCGCCGGGGAACACCGCGAAATTCCCTGCGCGTAGGGCGGGACCGTTCCGCCTGGATTCGCCTCAGGGATCCAGCAGGCGGGGTCCCGGGCCTTCCTCGGACAGTTCGTCCAGCGGGTTGCGCAGCGGACAGACCTTCAGCGACAGGCAGCCACAGCCGATGCAGCTGTCCATGTGATCGCGCAGGCGGGTCAGGCGTTCGATGCGGTCGTCCAGATCCGCCTGCCAGCGCGCGGACAGCTTGCGCCAGTCCGCGGCGGTGGGCGTGCGCCCTTCCGGCAGCGACGACAGCGCGTCACGGATCTCGGCCAGCGGAATCCCGGTCCGCTGCGCCACCTTGATGATCGCGACCCGGCGCAGCACTTCACGCGGATAGCGGCGCTGGTTGCCGGCATTGCGCCAACTGTGGATGAGTCCCTTGCTCTCGTAGAAATGCAGGGTGGACACCGCCACGCCGGCCCGCGCCGCCACCTCGCCCACGGTCAGTTCCATGCAGACGTTCGCCTTTTTTTTCCTTGCCATCGCCGGGTTGGCTTGCGCGGACATGACACGCTCGCTTGACCTCAATATTGATTGAGGTTTTACCCTGGACGGCCTCTCCCTGCAAGTCCCTGTTCCGTCATGACCCCTCCCCTCGAACTGGCCCTGATCTATGGCAGCAACCGTGAAGGCCGCTTCTGCGACGTGGTCGCCAACTGGATCCGCGGCCAGATCGACCGCCGCCGCGACTACACCGTGGACGTGGTCGATCCGGCGCTGATGGATCTGCCGCACCGGCACGGGATGACCCCCTCGCCCGACCTGGTGAACCTGCAGCAGCGGATCTGGCGCGCCGATGCCTTCCTGCTGGTGGTGCCGGAGTACAATTACGGCTATCCCGCGGCGCTGAAGTTCCTGATCGATTCGGTCCAGGAACATTGGCAGGCCAAGCCGGTGGCGTTCGTCGCGTATGGCGGCGTCAGTGGCGGTTCGCGCGCGGTGGAGCAACTGCGCCAGGTGTTCTCCGGACTGCACGCCTGCACGGTGCGCAATTCGATATTGTTTCCGATGGCGTGGGATCGGTTCGGCGCCGACGGGCAGCCGCGCGACGCGGCGGCCTGCGCGCAGGCCGCCTCCACCATGCTCGACCAGTTGGCCTGGCTGGGCCATGCCCTGCGCCAGGCGCGCGCGGCCTGGCCCTATCCGGCGCGGTGACGGTCCGGCGATGCCGATGGCGTCGTGCCCGACACTCCCCCTGACGTGCCCCCTGCACATGGAAGACCCGACCCATGTTCCGATTCTTCGAAAAGCGGATTGATCCCTACCCCGCCGGCGAGCCCGCCACGCCGCCGCGCAAGCTGTTCGCATTCCTGCTGCACTACTCGCGGCCGCTGTTGCCGTGGCTGCTGCTGATGTCGGTGCTGACCGGCACCATCTCGGCGCTTGAAATCCTGTTCTTCGATTTCATGGGCGATCTGGTCGACTGGCTCGGCAGCGCCGACCGCGCGACCTTCCTGGCCACCCACGGCTCCACCCTGCTGTGGATGGGCGCGCTGGTGGTGGTGGCGTACCCGCTGCTGGTGCTGGTGCAATCGCTGGTCATCCACCAGACCATCTTCGGCAACTATCCGATGATCGCCCGCTGGCTGTCGCACCGCTACCTGCTGCGGCAGAGCGTGTCGTTCTTCCAGGATGAGTTCGCCGGCCGCATCTCGCAGAAGGTCATGCAGACCGCGCTGGCGATCCGCGAGACGGTGATGAAGCTGATGGACGTGTTCGTCTACGTCCTCGTCTACTTCGTCGGCACGGTGATCCTGGTCGGGCGCGCGGACCTGCGCCTGATCCTGCCCCTGGCGCTGTGGCTGGTCGGCTACCTGGTCATCCTGTTCTGGTTCGTCCCGCGCCTGCAGCGGGTATCGATGGCCCAGTCCGACGCCCGCGCGCAGATGACCGGCCGGATCGTCGACAGCTACACCAACATCCAGACCATCAAGCTGTTCGCCCACACCATGCGCGAACAGGACTATGCGCGCGACGCGATGGACGAGTTCATGGTTACCGTGCACCGGCAGATGCGCCTGGTCACCCAGCTGACCGTCAGCCTGCACAGCATCAACGCGCTGTTGCTGGCCGGCGTCGGCGGCCTGGCGGTGATGGCCTGGCTTCAGGGGTCGATTTCGCTGGGCGCGATCGCGGTCGCCATCGCGCTGGTGATGCGCATCCGCTCGATGTCGGATTGGATCCTGTGGGAGGTCGCCAGCCTGTTCGAGAACATCGGCACGGTCGAGGACGGCATGAACACGATCGCCCAGCCGCTGGCGATCACCGATGGCGACGGCGCGCGCGATCTGGAAGTCAGCCGCGGCGAAATCCGTTTCGAGCACCTGCAGTTCCACTACGGCCGCCAGTCCAAGGTCATCGAGGATCTGTCGCTGGTCATCCGTCCCGGCGAGAAGGTCGGCATCGTCGGTCGCTCGGGCGCCGGCAAGTCGACCCTGGTCAACCTGCTGCTGCGCTTCTACGACCTGGAAGGCGGGCGGATCCTGGTCGATGGCCAGGACATTGCCGGCGTCCGGCAGGAGTCGCTGCGCCGCAATGTCGGCATGGTCACCCAGGACACTTCCCTGCTGCACCGCTCCATCCGCGACAACATCCGCTATGGCCGGCCCGACGCGAGCGAGGCGCAGATCGTCGAAGCCTCGCGGCGCGCGCATGCCGACGAATTCATCCGCACCCTGACCGATGCCAAGGGCCGCAGCGGCTATGACACCCACGTCGGCGAGCGCGGGGTGAAGCTGTCCGGCGGCCAGCGCCAGCGCGTGGCGATCGCGCGCGTGCTGCTGAAGGACGCGCCGATCCTGGTGCTGGACGAGGCCACGTCGGCGCTGGACTCGGAGGTCGAGGCCGCCATCCAGGAACAACTGTACGCGCTGATGGAAGGCAAGACCGTCATCGCGATCGCCCATCGCCTGTCCACCATCGCCGTGCTGGACCGGCTGGTGGTGATGGATCAGGGCCGCATCATCGAAACCGGCAGCCACGACGAGTTGCTGCAGCGCGACGGTCTGTATGCGGCGCTGTGGCGCCGGCAATCCGGCGGCTTCATCGGGCTGGATGTGGCCGAGGTGGATTGAGGGCCGGGATTCGGGATTCGGGATTCGGGATTCGGGATTCGGGGAATGCTGCTTCTGCCTCCCCCTTTGCAGCGCTTTTCAACAGCCGAATGGCTGGTCAAAGGGGGACTGAGGGGGATTTGCTTTTCGCGCCAGGAGCAAATCCCCCGTCATCTGCTACGCAGATGCCCGCCCCCTTTTGCAAAGGGGGCTGTTTCGTGCATCGGCTTTTACCGCCACCTTTACAAAAGGGGGCTGCTTCGTACATGGCTTTTACCTCCCCTTTTGCAAAAGGGGGATTGAGGGGGATTCGCTCCTGTTCTTCCCTACACCAGCCAGCCCCGCACCACGCACTTCTGCGCGTAGCGCCAGAACAGCAGCGCGATGAGGATCAGCACCACCGGCATCACCAGTCCCGCGGGGCCGTAGGCGTCCCAGGCCGGCGTGACCAGGTAGGCGCCGATCATCTGCACCAGCAGTGCCAGCAAGGAGACGAAGAACATCGTCACCGCCCAGCGCTTTCCCATCAGCATGCCCAATGCACCGAGCACGCCACCGAACACGGCGATCGCGAACGCTACGTTGAGCCAGGCCGGTGTGGCCTCGTAGACCTGCCGTTGCGCCTCGGTCATCCGCGCCAAGGCCTCGGCGCCCATGTTGACCTGCATCCAGAACATCGCCACGCCGAGCAGATTCCAGACCAGCGCGATGATGGCCACCAGCCAGAATCCCTTGGAACGCGGAATCTCCATGGTGCCGTTCATATGCCCTCCCCTCCCCAGGATGTGGGACGACGGGAGCATACGCCCGGCGGACTGTCATTGCGCTTACATCCTCAGCGTGGCGCGACCCGCCAGACGACGTTGCCCACGTCGTCCGCCACCAGCAGTGCGCCCGTGCGATCGAATGCCACGCCGACCGGTCGTCCGCGCGCGTTGCCATCGGCGTCGAGGAAGCCGCTCAACAAATCAATCGGCGAGCCCGCCGGCTGGCCGTGCGCGAACGGCACGAACACCACCTTGTAGCCGGAAGGTTCGGAACGATTCCAGGAACCGTGCAGGCCGATGAAGGCGCCTTCGCGGAAGCGCTCCGGCAGTGCGTCGCCCCGCGCGAACGCAAGACCGAGCGCGGCGACATGCGCGCCAAGCGCGTAATCCGGCGCGATCGCCCGCGCCACCCGCGCCGGTTCCTGTGGCTTCACCCGCGCATCCACGTGCGCGCCGTAGTAACTGTAGGGCCAACCGTAGAACGCGCCTTCGCGGACGCGGGTCAGGTAGTCCGGCACCAGTTGATCGCCGATTTCGTCGCGCTCGTTCACCACCACCCACAACGCGCCGGTGCCGGGTTCAAAGGCCAGTCCGACCGGATTGCGCAGGCCGGACGCGTACATCCGCCGCTGTCCGCTGGCGATATCGATCGCCAGCACCGCGGCGCGATCGGTTTCATTCGCCATGCCGTTCTCGCCGACGTTGCTGTTGGAGCCCACGCCCACGTACAGCGTCCGTCCATCGGCGCTGGCGACCAGGCTCTTGGTCCAATGGTGATTGATGGGGCCGCCGGGCAGATCCGTCACCTTCACCGGCCTGGCGTCGATGCGGGTCTGTCCCGTGCGGTACGGGACGCGCACCACCGCATCGGCATTGGCGACGTAGAGCTGGTCGCCGACCAGCGCCATGCCGAACGGCGAGAACAGATCCGAAAGCAGTACGTGCCGGGTTTCGGCGATGCCATCGCCATCGGCATCGCGCAGCAGGGTGATGCGGTTGGCACTGGGCACGCCGGCGCCGGCCTTGGCCATCGTCCGCTTCATGAACCAGTTGCGCAGTCCGCCCTTTTCGCCGGGCTTGGGTGGTGCATTGGTCTCCGCCACCAGCACGTCGCCGTTGGGCAGCACGTACAGCCAGCGTGGATGATCCAGGCCACGGGCGAATGCCTGCACGGCCAGTCCCTCGGCCGCGGCTGGCGTCGCGCCTTCCGGCCAACCGACCGCCGGCGCGATGTTCACCGTCGGAAGCCAGCGCTTCTGCGGCGCCGGCAAGCGCGGGTTCGGTCCGATTTCGCTCGTCTGCTGCGCGGCGCCGGGCGTGCATGCCGTGGCCAGCAGCAACAGGGCTCCGCCCAGGATCTTCCGGATGCACATGGCCGCGCTCCTCGGAAAAGACGCCGCATACTGGATCGCCGCGGGCGAACGCCGCGTCAAGGCCGGCTCAGGTATCGTCCTGGCGCCGCACCGCCACCGCCGGCACGCCGTCCTCGTCGATGCCGACGCGAATCTCGATTGGCCGGCAGCACACCTGGCAGTCCTCGATGTAATCCTGCTCGCCCGCCGATTCGTCGACGAACAGCGTGATCAGCTCGCCGCAGTAGGGACAGGCGATGTCGGTGGATGGAAGTTGCGGCATGCGGGCGAACCGGCTCAGGCCGAACCGATCTGGACGATCTCGCGGATCCGGTCCATCCACAGGTAGTGCGCGTGCGCGGGATCGCGCTGGTCGTCCAGCCGCACCACCGCGTTGAAACCTTCCATGCCGTCGGCGTCGCGGAATACCTGCACGCTCGGGCGCGTGGAAATGGTGCCGGTCAGCGTGCCGCCATCGACCAGGCGCAGTTCCACCACCGCTTCGTCCGGCAGCGCCTGCACCATCGCCTCGAGCCGGTCGATGTCGGCCTGCCGCGTGTACAACGTCTGCGGTACTTCAATCATGGCCGTCGCTCCAGGGAGGGACGGCCCCACTCTAGCGCCGGGGCGATAAGCAGCCGTGAAGGTCGCCGGAATTCATTCGATCAGTTCGAGCAGCGCGCGCGCGGCCGGTTCGGAGGATGCGGGATTCTGGCCGGTGACCAGCTTGCCATCCACGACCACGTGCGGCTGGAACAGCGGGCCGGCCTCGAACTTCGCACCCTTGGCCTTCAGTTCGTCCTCCAGCAGGAACGGCACCACGTTGGTGAGTTCCACCGCCGCTTCCTCGGCATTGGTGAACCCGGTGAGCCGCTTGTCCTTGACCAGTGGCTGGCTGAGCGTGCCCTGCGCATGCCGCAGCACCGCCGGCCCGTGGCACACCGCGGCGATCGGCCGGCCGGCGGCGAAATGGTTTTCGATCAGGCGGATTGAATCCGCATCCTCGGCCAGGTCCCACAATGGTCCGTGTCCGCCGGGATAGAACACCGCGTCCACGTCCTCGTCCAGCACCTCGGCCAGTGGGCGCGTCAGCGCCAGCTCGGCGATGGCGGTGGTGTCGTTGTTGAAGCGCACCGTCGCCGGGGTTTGCGCGTCGGCGGCATCGCTCTTCGGATCCAGCGGCGGCTGGCCGCCGCGCGGCGAGGCCAGCACGACGTCCGCGCCGGCGTCCTTGAACACGTAGTACGGCGCGGCGAACTCCTCCAGCCAGAAACCGGTCTTCTTGCCGGTTTCGCCCAACTGGTCGTGCGAGGTCAACACCATCAGGATCTTCATGATCCGGGCTCCTTCGGGGGAAAACGCGACGCTAGCAGCGCGGACGCTAAGCGCGGGTCATGGCGATGTGGCGGCGGCGTTACCGGCCCGCCGCCACGCGCGCTCAGCCCTGCTTGATGCGATGGCCGCCGAACTCGTTGCGCATCGCCGCCAGCAGCTTGTCGGCGAACGAATCGTCCTCGCGCGAACGCAGGCGTTCCAGCAACGACATCGTGATCACCGGCGCGGACACGTCCAGGTCGATCGCCTCGGCGACCGTCCAGCGACCTTCGCCCGAATCCTCGACGTAGGGCGCGATGCCGGCCAGGGTCGGATTCTTCTTCAGCGCATCGGAGGTCAGGTCCAGCAACCAGGACCGCACCACGCTGCCGTGACGCCAGATCTCGGCGACCTGCTGCAGATCGATGTGGAAGGCTTCCTTGCGTTCCAGGATGGCGAAGCCTTCGGCGAAGGCCTGCATCATTCCGTACTCGATGCCGTTGTGGATCATCTTGGTGAAGTGGCCGGCGCCGGACGGGCCGACATGGCCCCAGCCGCGATCGGCGGCCGGCGCGAGGGTCTCGAACACCGGGCGCAGCGCTTCCACCGCGCCGGCGTCGCCGCCGATCATCAGGCTGTAGCCTTCGGCCAGGCCCCATACGCCGCCGCTGGTGCCGCTGTCCACGTAGTGCACGCCGGCCTCGGCCAGGCGCGCGCCGCGGCGCATGGTTTCCTTGTAGTTGGAGTTGCCGCCGTCGATGACGGTGTCACCGGCCGCCAGCAGCGGCAACAGCGCGTCCAGGGTGTCATCGACCACGCCGGCCGGCACCATCACCCAGACGATGCGCGGCGACGGCAACGCGGCGACCGCCGCCTGCAGCGACTCGGCAATGGCGATTCCACGTTCGGCCGCCTGCCGGCGCGCCGGTTCGCCGGGGTCGTAGCCGTGCACGCGGTGTCCGCCGCGGGTCAGGCGTTCGGCCATGTTGGCGCCCATGCGGCCCAAGCCGATCATTGCCAGTTCCATAAATGCTCCTGAGTTTCGAAAGTGAGGGGGTGGAGGGAACGCGGCTCAGGCGGTCAGCCAGGCACGCAGCAATTCCGTGGTTTCCTGCGGTTTTTCCATCGGCGGCAGGTGTCCGCATCCGGTGAATACATGCAGCCGCGCTCCGGCGATGCCGTCGCGCAGGATCCGCGATTCCTCCGGCGCGGTCATGCGGTCGTCGTCGCCGACGCCAATCACCGTCGGCATCGCCAGTGCCGGCAGCAGCGGCAGCGAATCGGGGCGTTCCAGGATCGCGCGCTGCTGGCGCAGGAAGGCGTCGCGGCCGACCCGTTCGGCCATCGCCATCACCTCCTCGCCCACCGGCGTGTCGACCTGGCTGGCGTGCACCAGCTGCGGCAGCAGCTTGCGGGTGACGCCGGCGAAACGGCCGCGTTCGGCCATCGCCAGGCTGGCCCGGCGCACCGCCGCCCGCTTGGGCGGATCGGCGCGCGCGCTGGTCGCCAGCAGCGCCAGCCGGGTGACCCGCTGCGGCGCCTGGCGCAGGATTTCGAAGGCCACGTAGCCGCCCATCGACAGCGCACCCAGCGCGAACCGCTCAGGCGCGTCCGCCAGCACGCGCGCGGCCAGCGCGCCGACGCTGTCGTCCCGGGTCAAATCCGGCACCGCGACCTCGGCGATATCGGCCAGGCCGGCCACCTGGTCCCGCCACAACCGCGCATCGCACAGCAGGCCGGGGAGCAGCAGGACGGGAAGGCGCGGGGGCAAATCGGACATGCGCGAATTTTAGTCGCCCGGAGCGCGGAAGCCGAGCGCACGGTGCTTTCCACGGGCGGAACACGCCTCCGGGCGTAGGCTGGAGGTCCCCATCTCGCCCCAACCGCATGCGCATCCTGCTTACCGGCGGCACCGGATTCATCGGCCGCGCCCTGTGTGCCCGCCTGCTGGCGGGCGGCCATCGCCTGACCGTCTGGTCGCGCCGGCCGGCCCTGGCCCGGCAGCGCCTGCCCGGGGTGGCGGTCATCGAAGACCTGGCCGAGGCGGGCGAAATCGAGGCGGTGGTCAACCTGGCCGGCGAACCCCTGGTGGGGCGGCGCTGGAACGTGCGCCAGAAGCAGCTCATCCGCGATTCGCGCCTGGGCACCACCGCCAAGCTGATCCGCTGGATGACGCCGCAGCTGCGGCGGCCGCACGTGCTGGTGTCCGGGTCGGCGATCGGCTACTACGGCCCGCACGACGACGTCCTGCTGGACGAATCGACCGTGCCCGGCGACGACTTCGCCGCCACCCTTTGCCGGGATTGGGAATACGCGGCCATGCAGGCCGAGGATCTGGGCCTGCGGGTGTGTCGCCTGCGCACCGGCATCGTGCTGGGCGCGGACGGTGGCGCGCTGGGGAAAATGCTGCCGCCATTCCGCTGGGGGCTGGGCGGGCCGATGGGCGACGGCCGCCAATGGATGAGCTGGATCCATCGCGAGGATCTGGTGTCCCTGATCGTGTGGCTGCTGGAACAGGAATCCGCCGGCGGCGCCTACAACGGCACCGCACCCGAACCGGTGCGCAACCGCGACTTCGCGCGCCGCCTGGGCCGGGTCCTGCATCGGCCCGCGCTGTTGCCGGTGCCTACCCCGCTGCTGCGGCTGGCGCTGGGCGAAGCCGCGCAACTGATGCTCACCGGCCAGCGCGTGATCCCCATGCATGCGCTGGTGGAAGGTTTCCGCTTCCGTTTCCCGGAACTGGAAGACGCGCTGCGCGACCTGCTGGCCCGCCCCGGTTGAACCGCGCGTCGCGGTTGTCCGCGAACGCGCGACTCACCCGGCCAGCCGTTCAGAACGACTGCTGCAGTACAACCTCCCAGCTGCGCGGATCACCCAGGTACACCATGCCGTCGTTCAACGCGTACACCACGTGGGTGCGGTCGCCCAGGTTGCGGCCGCGCAGGGTGAGCCGGGTGCGCGGCTGCCAGCGCCAGCTCAGGTGCGCGCCCCACAGCGCGTAGCCGGCGGTGGACAGCGTATTGGCCGCGTTGGCGTAGCGCGACGACACCCCGCGCAGATCGACGCCGGCCGACCAGCGATCATCGAAAGCGTAGTCCACCCACAGGTTGCCGACCCGCGCGGGCGTGTTGGCCGGACGATTGCCGGCACGCGACACGGGCACGCCACCGGCATTCTCGAAGAAATCATCGAGGCGGGCGTCCACCCAGGCCAGGTTGCCCTGCACTTCCAGGCCCTGCCAGGGCTGCCAGCCGAAACTCGCCTCCACGCCCCGCGCCGACTGCCGGCCCACCGGCACGGTCTGGCCGGGATTGGCCGGATCGCTGATGGCCAGATTGCGGCGCACGATGCGGTACGCAGCCAATGTCGCGTAGTGGCGGCCGTCGCGCGATTGGAACTTGGCGCCCAGTTCGCCCTGGCGTCCGGTGGTGAGATCGAAATCGCGCAGGGTGCCGAAGTTGGCGGTGCTGAGGATGCCGGCCGGCGGATCGGCGGCGGTGCTGTACTGCGCGTACACGCTTGCCTGCGGGCTGATCGCCCGGTTCAACGCCACGCGGCCGGTGGTGGGCGTGTACTCGCGTTCGAACCGGGCCGGATTGCTGGCGCTGGGGGTGCGGTGGTTGAGCACGTCCAGGCGGATCCGATCGCGGCGCACTCCGGTCAGCAACGACAGGGCCGGGGTCAGCCTGGTCAGGTTTTCCAGGTACAGCGCCCGGGTGTGCAGGCGATTGGTGCGATCGGGACGATGGATCCGCGTCGCACCGGGCACGTCGAGGAAATGGCCCGGCGTGATCGCGTCCAGCGGCACCGTGTCGATGGTCGCGGGCAGCGACAGCGGAAACCGCGTCTGGCGGTTGTAGCTGGCGTCCAGGCCCAGGTTCCATTGCGAAGGCAACCGGCCCAGCGTGCCGGCGTGCGTCCATTCCAGGCGATTGCCGTAGAGCTGTTGATCGTGCCGTTGCAGCAATGCGCCGGACCGGATCACGCCACGGTTGGCCGCGTCCAGGCGATAGCTCTCGACGTTGCGATAGTCGCGCAGCGCGTCGTAGTGGTACAGCGTGTTGCGCACGGTGTCCGCCTCGCCCGGCGACCATTCCAGGATCGAGCGCGCCCACAGGATGTCCTGTCCGTAATAGCCATCGGCCACGTTGTAGTTGCGCCGCTCGGTGCCCGGCAGCACCGACAGGCGTCCCTGCGCGGGCTGGCGCACCGGCGTGCCCCAGTAGGGACGATCGTTGTCCTCGCGTTGGTGCTCCAGCGCCAGGGTATGCCGCAGCGCGGGCGTCCATTGCACCAGCCATGACGCCGCCGCGGTCGTCGCCTGTCGCCGCTGGCCATCGAACGCGCTGTCGGCGTCGCGGGTGCTGACATCCACCCGCAGCGCCTGCCGCGCCGCATCGCCACCCAGGCGCAGGTTGGCGCCCATCGCCAGGGTGCGATCGCGGAAGGATCCGATGCTGGCCTGCCAGCGCGCGTCGTCGTCGTGCAGCTGCGCCAGCCGGGTGACGTAGTTGATGCTGCCGCCGACCGCGCCCGCACCATGGAGAAAGCTCGACGGACCGCCGATCGCTTCCACCCGCTCGTATTGCCAGGCATCGACCGGACGCGCGGCGATCGAGGCGTACTGCACGTCGATGCCATTGAACAACTGGGTGATCTGGCTACCGGAAAAACCGCGCAGGGTGACCGCGTTGCCATTGCCCGGCGGCGAAGCCACGGTCAGGCCGGGAATCCCGGACAGCGCTTCCTGGGTCGTGCGCACGCCGCGCGCATCGAGGGTCTGGCGATCGATGACGGTGATCGCGGCGGGCGTTTCCATCACGCTCAAGGCCAGGCGGGTACCGGTGCCCGCCGGCGCGTCCAGCGCCGCGCGGCGGCCTTCGACGCGGATGGCGTCGAGCGTGGTGGCTTGCGGGGGAGGAACGGGTGAATCGGCCTCGGCGGCATGCGCGGAGGAAAGGACGACCAGGGCCGCGAACACGGCCAGGGACAGGCGCGACGCACGTGGCGTCCCGCAGCGGGAAATCGACATGGGAAAACTCCGGGGTCGACGCGTTCAGCGCCGGGGAAAGGGTTCGGTGAGGAGCGCGCTACACCGACGGCGGTCCCCGGCACCCCGGTCCCGCCGGCGGCGTGCCTTGTGCAGGCAACGGGGCTTCCGACTCGGGATTCGCTGTCGGCGGAAGCCATGGCAATGGCAGGCGGAATGCGTCCGGCGGCGGCGGCATCGTCGCGGCCAGCGGGCATTGCGGACAGGCATCGCCCTCGTCCGGCCAGCCGGACGCGGGCGCCGTTTCTCGCGCCTTCGCCGCGGCGATGTCCACCCAGGTCAATCCCGCCGGCGTACACAGTTCAGCCCAACCGGCCAGTGGCTCGCCGCCACGGCTGCCCAGCACGCGGCTGATCGAAGGGGCAAGCGCGATCAGCAGCGCGGCCAGCACCGCCAGCCGCGTCATGTACCGCATGCGTGGAAACGGGTGGCGCACGTCCGTCGGCGTCAGCGCACGGAAGCCCCGGTAAGCCGTGGCTTGCCGTCGTGAACATCGGTCCACACCAGCCAGGCCGCATCTCCGGCCCAGCGCAGGCGCGGCATGCCGCTGGCGCGACCGCGCGCGGCCAGCGTGGCGACATCGACGCGTCCGGCCTGGCGCCAGCGCAGATCGTAGGTGCCCAGCACGATGCGCTGTTCACCCGCGCCGGTTTCCTCCAGCCAGGTCGCCAGCAGGCGATCACCGGTGAAGGCCATGCCCAGCCGGCCGAGCACCTGGCCGCCGCGCGCGAGCGTGACCGGCGCATCGAAGCGGTCGCCCGCGTCGGCCGAATGGGCCGCGCGCAGTTCCGGCACGCCGCCAGCTTCGGTGTACCACGCCACCCACACGTCGTCGCCGTGCGCGGCCACCACCGGACCGTTCACCGGACAAGCCGGCATGTGCCAGCCATCGGCGTGCACATCGCGTGGCGTGGTCCACGCCTTGCCGTCGAAACGGACGATGCGGGTGTCGCGGATCTCGCCCGCGCCGCGCCCGCGGTAAACGACCACTACGCCGCGGCGGGTGATCGCCGAGGACGTGGTGCAGCAGTCGCAGGTCGACGCATCCAGCGGCCACTCGGCCTGCTGCCGTGCCTGCGCACCATACAGCGCGGCACGCAGCATCATCGCGCCACCGCCATGGTGACCGTCGTGGTGGCTGTCGTCGCGCGCCGTGGCCGATACCGGCGCCGCCGCCTTCTGCCGGCTGTCCAGCCAGGCGATGCCGAGTTGATCCTCGGCCTGCGCCCAGAAGGTCACGAAACCATGGTCGCCACGGGTGCCGGCCGGATGCACCAGTCGCGGCGGCGTCCAGTTGCGGCCACCATCGCCGGAGCGCACCAGATCGATGCCGTAGTCCATCCGCGACGGCCCCGTGCTGCGCAGCCAGTGCGCCCACAGCGAACCGTCCGGCAGCGCCTGCACGTGCGGGGTATCGGCCCAGTTGAGGAACCAGTCCGTTCCCTGCGCGACGGTGATGGGCGCCTGCCAGCCTTCCCGCTCCGCCCACGCCAGCTGCAGACGGTGTCCGCCTCCCGCCACCGGTTCCACCCAGCTCAGCAGGCGCCGCCCATCCGGAGCGACGATCAGATCCGGCTGCGCCGCGCCCGTCGGCGCCGGCAGGGGCCATTCGCGCACCTGGGTCAGTGCGGGCGGCAGCGCGGCTGCCGGTTGCGCCGGCGGCGCGGTCTCCTGTCCGCCACAGGCCACCAGCAGGCCCGACAGGCACAGCACACTCCAATGCCCGCGTGGCCGCAAGCGGATCACCGCGTTGATGCTCGCACCTGCACGATCGAACGAAGCAAGCCGGCCGCGAAGGCCCGGACGGACGACAAACCGCGATGCGATCCGACGCATCGATACTCGGATGGACATGGCATTCTCCAAAACACGTGCGCGGCCCTGCGGCCGCGGGAACAACTCGGTTCTCGTGGTTCAGAAGATCGGCGGCGGCCCCTGCCCGCCTAGTCCGCGCGGCCGGATCGATGCGCGCAGGATCGGTTCGCGCCAGTGGGGGCGAATCCAGGGCCGGGGCAGCAACGGCAACAGCAACGCGAGTGCCAGCGATACCCACGGCAATGCGGTCGCCAGCGGGCAATAGGCGCAGTCTCCGTCCGCGCCGGCAGGCGTGGACATGGGCGCGTCGTCACCGGCGATGCCGGCCGCGTCCACCCACGTCAGGCCGCTCGTCGTGCACAGTTCTATCCAGCCGGCCATCCTCCCGGACGCGCCGGCGCCGAGCACCCGGCTCACCGCCGGCGCGAGCGCCAGCAACAGGATGGCGCAGAGCGCCAGCCGGGCCAGGGAACGGAAAAGGGCGGGATGCCGGATCACGACGCGATTCTAGTCGCCGGCGCGGCATGATGCGCGCACCGCGCGCCCCGCAAGTGGCTGATCCGGCAACCGTGCGACGAAATGTCGCAGGTCCGCATCACCTGCCGTGTCGCTCAGGAGGGCGCGTCCGCCGACGCCACCTGCATGGCCGCCTGGCGCGCACGGTGCCGCCAGCACCACAAGGCCATCAGCACGCTGGTGATCGCCAGCATGAAACCGAATTCGTCGACCGCGTACACGGTGATGGGTCCGGTCTCGACCGTCAGCAGGGTGAACACCAGGCTGATCACCGCATTGTGGCTGCCATGCAGGAACACGGCGGTCCAGACGCTGCCGGTGGTTTCGCGCAACCAGGCGTACACGTAGCTCAGGCCGGTCACCATGATCGTGAAGCACGCCATCGCGAAAGGCTTGGGCGGATCACCGGGGAAGTTCAACCAGAACAGCACCGGGTAATGCCACACCGCCCAGATCAATCCGGTGAACAGCACGCCGGCACCGAAGCCGAACCGGCGCACCAGACGCGGGCCCAGGAAACCGCGCCAGCCGATCTCCTCGCCCAGTGCCATCACGGCGTTGAGGACGAAGCTCATGCTCAGCTGCAACGCCAGCATCATCGCGATGATCGCGCCGTCCGGCGCTTCCGGCAGGCCGATCACCCGCCGCGCGTAGGGCAGGTAGATCTCGGTGGAGAACTTGCCCATGCCGGTGATCCAGATGATCCCGTAGGCAAACAGGCCATAGCCGATGGGCAGCAGGTAGCTGAGCCAGGCGGCGCGTCCGCCGGGCCAGCGCCAGCCCAGGGTGGCCAGCGGTATCCGCGCCAGCAGGCAGGTGAGCAGTGCCGCCAGCGCCGGCCCCCACATCAGGCCGGTGACGTACAGGCGCCGCCCTTCCGCGTTGGCGAAGGACAGGTTGAGCAACAGGTAGAAGGGAAGGCAGAAAACGAACGTCAACAGCAGGAACAACACCACGGGATGACGACGCATCATGACGACGACTCGAGGGGCCCCGGTGGCATCATGCCAGCTTGTCCCCCGAACCGCAGCCATGGACGCCACCCAGACCCGCGACTTCTGCGCCACCCTCCCCGGCGTGACCGCCACCGAGTGGGGCGAACCGGCCAACCTGCTGGCGTACTTCGTCGGCGGCAAGCGCTTCGCCCACTTCAAGACCAGCGATCCGGAGCGCTGGCGCTTCAGCTTCAAGGTGGCGCCGGAACGCTTCCTCGAACTGACCGACCAGCCCGGTTTCAAGCCGGCGCGCTGGCTGGGCCGCTACCGCTGGGTGACCGTGGTGGACGTGCGCACCGTGCCGGACGAGGAACTGCAGTCGCTGATCCGCTGGTCGTACCGCGCGGCCCTGGCCACCCTCAGCCGAACACGGCAGGCACGGATCACCGGCGAAGCGCCGGTGGCGGCGCCTCCCGGTCGCCGGAAGCGTCAGCCTTCGCCGACGAGGTAGTCCATCTTGCCCAGCGGCACGCCGTTGTGGCGCAGGATGGCGTAGGCGATGCCGACATGGAACAGCAGGTTGGGCAGCACGAAACCCAGCAGGTAGTCGCGGCCGCTGAAGTGCTGGTCGCCAGTGCGGCGCGGCAGCACCACCTCCTTGCCCTCGCTGCCGTCGATCTGCGCCGCGCTGAAGCCACCAAGGAATTCCAGCGCGCGGTCCAGCCGTGCCTGCAATTCCTCGAAGGTGGTTTCGTTGTCCTCGAAACGCGGTGAATCCACGCCGGCCAGGCGCGCCGGGGCGAACTTGGCGGTATCGGTGGCGATCTGCACCTGGCGCATCAGCGGCAGCATGTCAGGATACAACCGCGACTGCAGCAGTACCGCCGGGTCGTAGCCCTGCGCCAGCGCATGCGCGTGGCCCTTGGCGAGGATGTGCTTGAAGTTGCGCAGGGCGCGGCTCAGGACGGGCACGGAGGCCTGGTACATCGACAGCGGCTCGCTCATGGCGGTGGCTCGGGACAGGGAAGCGCGCAGCTTAGACAAGTCCGATTCCGGTGATTAGTCCGTCCCGGCGGGAGAGTCCATCCCGAATCGCGTGCTGCGCCCGCGAGCGGAGCGCACTCGGATAGCCCGGGCGCGCGTTGCGCGAAAACCACTGGAAAAGTCCAGTGCCGGCACACCAATCCCTCGTTCCATCGGCGGGAAACTGCATCGCCCGCGCGGCCGTTTGTTCCCGCGTTCGCGTACCTATCTCTGCTTCGCACGACGGCTGCCCAGGCATTCCGCCAGGACCCGTCGCCCACGCATCGCAGCTCCCTCTCCCGCGCGATGCATGCAGGAGTTCCCCCATGAAGAACAACAACAAGCTGTCCCGTGCCCTCCTTTCCGCCGTGCTGCTGGGCGGTATCGCCTTCGGCGCGCAGGCCGCCGAGCCCAAGGGCTTCTATGCCGGCGTCGGCGCCGGCCAGTCCAGCGTGGACGAGCAGCGCTACGACGACGAGGACACCGCGTTCTCGGTGTTCGGCGGTTACCAGTTCAACGGCTGGTTCGGCCTGGAAGCGGGCTATTCGGATCTCGGCAAGCTCGAACCGCGCGGCCACCTGGGCCGCCCGCTGGAGGCCAGCAGCGTGTCGCTGACCGCGGTCGCCACCGTGCCCTTCACCGACAGGTTCTCCGGCTACGCCAAGGCCGGCGTGCAGCGCTGGGATCTGGATCGCGCCCTGCCGGAAGTGACCCGCACCCGCGACGACAGCGGCACCGACGCCACCTACGGCGTGGGCCTGCAGTACCGCTTCACCGACAAGGTGGCGCTGCGCGGCGAGTACAGCCGCTTCGAGATCGAGGACGCCGACGTGGATCTGGCGCAGTTGCAGGTCCGCTACGACTTCTGACCACCGCTGCTTCTCCGTGGAAACCGCCGGTCCGTCCGGCGGTTTTCTTTTGCGCGCCTCGACGCGCTAGCATCGCGGTCCCCGCCCGACGAGTCCGCCGATGTCCCACTGGTCCGATCTGATCCGCGATGTCCCCGATTTCCCGAAGCCCGGCATCGTGTTCAAGGACATCACGCCGGTGCTGGCGGACGCCGACGGCTTCGCCGGCGCGATGGCCGAACTGGCCGAACCCTGGCGCGGCGTCGCGCTGGACGCGGTGATCGGCATCGAATCACGCGGCTTCATCCTAGGTGCGGCGCTGGCGCGCGATCTGGGTGTGGGCTTCGTGCCGGTGCGCAAGCCGGGCAAGCTGCCGGCACGCACGCTGACCCTGGACTACGCGCTGGAATACGGCAGCGATCGGCTGGAAATCCACGCCGACGCCCTGCCGCCAGGCGCACGCGTGCTGGTCATCGACGACGTCCTCGCCACCGGCGGAACCCTGCGCGCGGCGGTGGCGCTGGCACGCCAGCAGGGTGCGCAGGTGATCGGCGCGGCGGTGCTGGTGGAACTGGCGTTCCTGGGCGCGCGCGAACGCTGGAACGATCCGGTGCCTCTGGTGGCGACGCTGGCGTTCTGATCCCGCCGTCCTCCTCGGCTCCATCGCCCACATCGTTCTTCGTCGCCGAAGGTTCGATTGCCGTCATTCCAGCGCATGCCCGAATCCATTGGGCTTCTTCCCCGATACACCACGCAAACGACCACTTGGGTCCCAGCCTTCGCTGGGACGACGGGTTCCCGTCCCACCGACAACTTCCCCATTCCCCTCCCGTCATTCCAGCGCACGCTGGAATCCATTTCGACTTGAGCGGAATACCCAGGTCGCGACGCGCGAGCGCATGGGCGCGCGTCGCGCAGATCGCTCATACGTCGCCCTGATTGGGACGAATCCGATAGCCATCCGCGGGCGGAACCCGCAGCATGGCGGCATGATCACGCCGCGCGTCTTCGCCATGCTCCTGACGGCATCGCTGTCCGCATTCCTGTCGCCATCGGCCTGCGCATCTCCCCCGCACCCGCCCGTCGCTCTGGACGACCTTCCATTCCCCATGCTGGCCCGCCCCGCGGACGTTGCATCCGGCGCCGCGCCCGGATGCGGCAGCGATGATCTGGTGGCGGCCCCGCGTTCATCCCTGCACGAACCCTGGCATGAGCTCGTGCAGTCGCTGGAGGCGGAATGCATCGGCAACGAAGACCCGCAGCTTGTTGCCATCCGGATCACCGCCCGTCTCGCGCCAGGCGCCGCCACCCTGGGCGGCGTGCCGGTGCTGGAAGTCGGCCAGTACGTCTCCGGGATGTCCCATGGAGAGTCCTATCGACTCGATCTGCCAGCCACCCAGGCCGTCATCCGATTGGCCGCGCTCATCCAGCGGCGGTGCCGGAGCGAACAGGACGATGCTCTTTCCTGCCCGATTGATCCGGGATCTCCAACGGATCGATTGTTCATCGAGGCGGAGGGTGGTGGCCATGCACTGGAACCCGCCGATGAGGCACCCGGTACGACCTGGTATCACCGCAGCTTTGCCGACTAGTCATTTCCCTTCCCCGGGCGATCCGGTGCGTGACAATGCCCGCAACGTTCAGTCCGCCCGGCACGCACGATGGCAAGTTCCGTTTATCTCCGCTGGCTGACCCCGATGGCCAGCACGCTGCTGCTGGCCGGTTGCCTGGCCTCGGACACCCTCGACACGTCATTCGACACGCTTGCCGCCGCGCGCGAAGCCGGGCTGGTAGAGCGCGGCTGGATTCCCGGTTGGGTGCCCGAAGGCGCCATCGCGCTCAAGGAAGTGCATGACGTGGACGACAATACGAGCGCGCTGGCGTTCGAGCTTCCCCCCGACGTGAAGGTGGCGTTGCCCGAGGGCTGCCTCTCCACCCACTACGCCGAAACCCTGCCCGGCCCGTTCGAACGCCGCTGGTGGCCGCGGCAAGCCGTTCTGGCCTCGCAGTACACTTTCTTCACCTGTCCGGCCGCACGCACCGGGTTCGAGTTCGTCGGAATGCGCCGCGACGGTCGCCACATGCTGCATTGGCGCACCTACGGGCGCTGACGCCCGGCCGCCCCGACGAAGGTCGCTGTTCCTTCCGGCATATGGACCGTCCCCGCCCGCGTGCTAACGTCGCCCCGGCCACAACGGGCGTGGACGCGCGAGGAGAGACGCCTGGCCTGCCCGTTGTCGGCTCTTCCACCGATCCGCCCTTTCGATGGCGGGGCCGGTCATGACGCTTCCGTTTCTCGCGACTCCTGTTCGTCACGCGGCATCTTCCGGCAAGGGGAATCCATGGCATCGTCGAAACAGATCGCGCCTCCGCTGGAGGACGCGAAGATCCCGGTGAAAATCAAGCTGGCCGCGCTGTGGACCAGCCTGATGCTGTGCTACGTCTATGGCGACTATTTCGGGTTGTATGTGCCGGGCAAGCTGCAGAACATGACCGACGGCAGGATGGGGCCGCTGGGCGCGGTCACCGAGGGTGTGCTGATCGGCACCGCGATCATGATGGCGATACCTGCGCTGATGGTGTTCCTGTCGCTGGCGATGAAGCCCGTCCTCAGCCGCTGGGTGAACGTGCTGCTGGGACTGGTCTACGCCGCGATCATGATGCTGACCATGCCCGGCGCCTGGCGCTTCTACCAGTTGCTGGGCGTCATCGAGATCCTGCTGTCGCTGACCATCGTCGTGCTGGCCCTGAGATGGCCACGCCACGCGCCCTGACATCCTCCGGGAAGCCACCGTGAACATGGAATCCACCCTCGTCCTGCCGCATCCGCGCACCACCGCCCGCATCGCCGGGCTGCTGTACCTGATCGTGGTGCTGGCCGGCATCTTCAGCATCGCCTACGTTCCTTCGCAGACGCAGGTGGCCGGCGACGCCGCGGCGACCGTGGCGAAGATCACCGCGAACGAGGGATTGTTCCGGCTCGGCATCGCCGCCGGGCTGGTCTGCTATGTCGCCTTCCTGCTGCTGCCGCTGGCGCTGTACCGCCTGCTCGCGCCGCATGGCAGGACCGCCGCCACGCTGATGGTGGCGCTGGCCGTGGCGAGCGTGCCGCTGTCGTTCTTCAACCTGCTGCACAAGCTTGACGTGCTGAGCCTGCTGGACAATGCCGACTACCTGCGCGCGTTCACCCCCGAGGTGTTGAACGCGCAGGTGATGCTGGCGCTCAAGGGCTATGCCAACGGCATCCTGGTGTCCAAGCTGTTCTGGGGACTGTGGCTGCTGCCGTTCGGCTGGCTGGTGTTCACCTCGCGCCTGCTGCCGCGGGTGCTGGGCATCCTGCTGATGCTGGGCTGCCTGGGTTATGTCATCGACGTGTTCGCGCACCTGCTGATGCCCGGCTTCGCCGAGACCGCCGCCGCGGGCTATATCACCCTGCCCGCCACGCTGGGCGAAATCGGCACCTGCCTGTGGTTGCTGGTGCTGGGCGTACGCGCGCCGACTCGCCGGTAAGCCGGATTACCCCCTGCGGCAGATGCGGGCCGCCGTGGCTTCCGGCATCATCCGCCGACCTTCCGGCCGTCGGCCGGAGAACACGGGAATGGCGCATGCGGACGCGGAACCGGGAGGAAGGGAAGCAGGATTGGGCAGGGAGGCTGGCGACGGCGGGATGGCTGGTCGTCGCATGGCTGCTGATTCCCCTCGGTGTCCACGCACAGACCCTCGCATGGCCGGACAAGCCGCTGGATTCCAACGCCGCGCTGGAACGGCAGGTACCGGTGCTTGCCCGCAAACTGCTGGCCGCTTACCAGGACCCCGATCGCGAACGCGAACTCATCAACCGGGTGCGCCTGCAGCGGGTGGCCGGGCAACCGAAGGCCGCGTTGGCCAGCATCGCCGCGCTGCGTGAAGTGCGCAGGGCCACCGCGCCGGAACAGGCCGAGGTGCTGTTCATCCAATATGAAATCGATGCCGATGCGCATGTGCGCGGCGAGGCCAATCCCGCAGCCGCGTTCCGTCGCGCGTTCGCGCGGTTGGACGATCGGCAGGCGGCCCGTACGCTACCGGTGATGGGCGCGGATCTGCCGCGCGCGCGCCGCGATCTCGATGCCGCGCTGCAGAAACAGCACGGCAAGGTCGCCATCGAACAAGCCGACGCGCTCGAACTGATCCGGCTGTACCAGTTCCACGCGGTCTATGCGTCATTGCTGCCGGTTCTACCCGACCTGCTGGCCGAAGACGAGGCCAACCGCTACCTCATCGAACGCGACGTCGTCATTCCCGGCGCGGACGGCACGAGTCTTCGCGGACTGGTGGTTCGACCGCGGAAGATGACCGCGCCGCAGCCGGCGCTGCTGGCGTTCACCATCTACGTCAACGACGACTGGAGCCTGTCCGACGCCAAGGCCGCCGCCGCGCACGGCTATGTCGGTGTGTTCGCCTACACCCGCGGCAAGGCCGGGGCGCCGGGCACGCCGGTGCCCTACGAACACGACGGCGAGGATGCCGCCGCCGCCATCGACTGGATCAGCCGGCAGCCCTGGTGCGATGGCCGCGTCGGCATGTACGGCAACAGCTACAACAGCTTCACCCAGTGGGCTGCCGCCAAGCATCGCCCGCCGGCGCTGAAGGCGATGCTGACCTCGGCCTCGACCGCGCCGGGCATCGATATTCCGATGCAGGGCAACGTCTTCCTCAATTTCCTGTATCCGTGGCCCTTGTGGACCGCCGGCAACGCGACCCTGGATGGCGACAGTTACGGCGACGAGCAACGCTGGCGGCGCCTGGATGCCGCCTGGTACGGCAGTGGCCGCGCCTACCGCGACCTGCCCGCCATCGACGGCCATCCGAATCCCTGGTTCTCGCGCTGGATGGAGCACCCGGCCTACGACGCCTATTGGCAGGCGATGACGCCACAGGGCGATGAATTCGCCGGCATCGACATCCCGGTGCTGGCGGTCACCGGTTATTTCGACGGCGCGCGCGTGGGCGTTCAGCACTACTTCGACGAGCATATCCGGAACAACCCGAAAGCCGATCACACCCTGCTGATCGGGCCTTACAACCATTTCTCGATGCAGGCCGGCGCGGCGCGCGTCCAGGAAGGCTACGAAGTGGATCCGGTCGCCCTGATCGATCTGCCCGCGCTGCGCTTCCAGTGGTTCGATCACGTCCTGCGCGGCGCGCCGCGTCCGCCCCTGCTGAAGGATCGGGTCAACTACCAGGTGATGGGTGCCAACGCGTGGAAACACGCCGCGTCCCTCGACGCCATGGCCAACCAGCGCCAGCGCCTGTACCTGCGGCCCGCCGCGACGGGCGCCGAGGGCCTGCTCTCGGAACACCCCGCGGGCAAGCGCGGGGAGAGCACACTGCTGACCCTGGATCTGGCCGATCGCAGCGATGTCGACTGGAATCCGCCCACCCTGTCGATGCTGGACGCGCTGGATCCGCATGCCGCGCTGGTATTCCGCGGTGCGCCGCTGACCGCGCCAGCGGAACTGTCCGGTCTGTTCTCCGGCCGGTTGGATTTCATCACCAACAAGCGCGACTTCGACCTCAACCTGGCGCTGTACGAGCAATTGCCGGATGGCCGCTATTTGCTGCTGTCCTGGCACCTGGGCCGTGCCAGCCATGCGCGCGACCGCAGCCGGCGTGAACTGCTGGCGCCCGGCAAGCCGCAATCCATCGCGTTCCGCAGCGAGCGCCTGACCAGCCGCCGGTTGCAGCCGGGCAGCCGGCTGGTGGTGGTGCTGGGCGTCAACAAGCAGCGCGACATGCAGATCAACCTCGGCAGCGGCAAGGAAGTCAGTGACGAAACCGTGGCCGATGCGGGCAAGCCGCTGGAGATCCGCTGGGCGGGCAGCAGCCATATCGACGTGCCGCTGCTGCGTTAGTACCGTTGTCGCGTTGGGGCGAGGCCGCCGTGCGGATCAGGTCCGCACCGCGCGCCCGCACGTCGCCACGCCGACCATCATCGCGGCCAGCAACAGGAACGCGGTCGGCAAGCTGCTGTGGTGGGCGATGAAGCCGATGCCGGCCGGGCCGGTCAGCACGCCTGCGTAGGCGATCGTGGTCATCGCCGGCACCGCCAGCGCCTGCGGCATGACCTTCTGCCGGCCGGCGGCGGTGAACAGCACCGGCACGATGTTCGAACATCCCAGGCCAACCAGGGTGTAGCCCAGCAGTGACCACTGCCATTCGGGCAGCAGCGCCGACAGGGTGATGCCCGCCGCGGCCAGCAGGCCACCCTGCCAGACCACCCGCGAGGGGCCGAGACGGGCGACGATGGCGTCACCGGCGAAGCGGCCTGCTGTCATCGCCAGGGCGAAGCAGGCATAGCCGAATCCGGCCTGCGCCGAGGCCATGCCGCGCTGCTCGGTCAGGAACACCGCGCTCCAGTCCAGCATCGCGCCCTCGGTGAGGAACACCACGAAACCCAGCACCCCCAGCAGCAGCACGAATCCGTGCGGAACGGCGAACAACGGCCCCTCGTGCGGACTGCCATACGGCAACAGGCCGCGCCAGTTGAAGGCCAGCAGCAGCAGGATGAAGGCCGTCCAGATCACCGTCATCGCCAGCGGCGCCATGCCCAGCGACATCATGCCGGCCGCACCGGCCGCGCCGACGATGCCGCCCAGGCTGAAGAAGCCGTGGAAACCCGACATCATCGGGCGCCCCGCCGCTTCCTCCACGATCACCGCCTGCACGTTGAAGGCGCAGTCGGCCGCGCCAATCGCTGCGCCGAACACGAACAGCACCGCGCCCAGCGCGATCACCGAAGGCACCCACGCCAGCAGCGGCAACATCAGGCTCGATACGATCGTGCAGGCGACCAGCACGATCCGGCAGCCCTGCCGCGTGGTCCAGGCACCGGCCAGCGGCATCGCAATCAGCGAACCCATGCCCAGGCACAGCAGCAGCGCGCCCAGCGAGGCTTCATTCAAGCCGGTGCGCGCCTTGGCGAACGGCACCAGCGCCGCCCACACCGCCACCGCGCAGCCGGCGGCGAAGAACAGCAACCGGGTGGCACGGAATTCGGCGCGGGAAATGGGCGCGGCGGTGGCGATGGAAGCCATCGGGGGCAATGCTCCTGGGTGGAAACGGGGGAAGGACGATCAGCGCCGGTCGGCGCGATGCACGGCGATTTCCTGCTGTTCGAAGGCGTTGCACAGGCTTTCCCGCGCATCGTGTTCGACGATCAGGTGATCAATCTGGTGCGGGGAGGCGAACTGGAAGCGCGCGTCGGCGCCGAACTTCTCGTTCATCACCACCACCGCGGTCTCGCCGCTGCATTCGATCATCGCGCGCTTGAACAGCGATTCCTCGGCGTCATTGCCCCACAGGCCGCTGTCGATGTCGACCGCGCAGGTGCCGGGGAAACACAGGTCGGCGCGCACCCGTCGCAGTTCCTGCACCGCCTGCGCGCCGATGGCCGCGCCGATCCGGTGCTCGATGCGTCCGCCGATGACCAGCACCTCGACGTCCGCGCGCTCCATCAGCCGGAAAGCGATGTCCGGTGCATTGGTGACCACGGTCAGCTCGAAATTCCGCGGCAGGGCATCGGCGAGGGCGCTGTTGGTGGAACCGGCATCCAGGATGATCGTCTGGCCCTTGCGCAGCAGGCCCAGCGCGGTCCGCGCCAGCAGCTGCTTGCGCTCGGAGTCCTGTCCCTGGCGTTGCAGCAGCGGCTTCACCTCCGGCGCGTGCAGCAGCGCGCCGCCGTAGATGCGCCGGCACAGGCCGCGCGCGGCCAGTTCGCGCAGATCGCGGCGGATCGAGTCTTCCGACACCGCGAATTCCTGCGCCAGTTCCGCCGCCAGCACCCGCCCCTGCGCATGCAGGCGCTGGAGGATGCGCTGCTGGCGTTCTTCCGGCAGCAGGTCGATGCTGGGGATCGTGCTCATGGCGTCGGCGCCGTCGCCAGCGGCGCCACGCCCAGGCGCGCCAGGTCCCGGCGCAGCTGCGCCGCATCGCGGAAATGGATCGCCCGCATGCCCAGCCGTGCCGCGGCCTCGACGTTGTACGCCATGTCGTCGATGAACACCGTGCGCTCGGCGCGCAGGTCATGCCGTTCCATCAGCAGGAGGAAGATGGCGGGATCCGGCTTGGCCAGGCGCTCTTGGCCGGACACCACGATGCCGTCGAACCAGCCCAGGAACGGATAGCGTTCCAGTGCGTGCGGGAAGGTCTCGCCCGACCAGTTGGTCAGCGCGTACAGCCGGCAATCGCCATCGCGCAATTCGTCCAGCAGTTGCACGGTCGGCGCCAGCGCCTCGCCCAGGGTTTCGATCCAGCGGTCGCGGTAGGCGCGGATGCGCGCCGCCTGGTCCGGATGTCGCGCGATCGCCTCGTCCACCGCCTCGTCCCAGCTGCGGCCGGCATCCTGCGCCGCGTTCCAGGCCGGGCTGCATACCTCGGCCAGGAACCATTCCATGCCGGCGACGTCATCGCTGAACAGTTGGCGATACAGGTAGCGTGGATTCCAGTCGACGAGCACGCCGCCCAGATCGAAGACGACGGCGTCGATGACGGGCGCCGACGGAGGCGCGGTGTCCGGGAGGGGCATGGGGGAATGGGGGTGGCCTGTGCGGATTCGCGCCTGATTGTGCATAAACATGCACAATCATGCAACACCGGGCACAACCCGGCCGTGACCGACCTGTCCCGGGGATGCTGCGCGCCGTCATGAGGGGCCCGCGGGCCGCGGTTACACTCCGGCGCTCCCCCGCACGAACCCGGAACCATGCGCCGACTCGCCGCCCTGCTGCTCGTCCTCTCCACCGCCCTGGCCGGCGTCACCGCGTCCGCGGCCGACGAAGGCGCCGCCGCGCCGCTGAAGGTCATGACCTTCAACGTGCGCCTGCCCACCGACGCCGATGGCGACAACCGCTGGCAGGCGCGCAAGGACATCCTGGTCGACACCATCCGCGCCCAGCAGCCGGCGGTGTTCGGCACCCAGGAACTGTTCGCCGAACAGGGCGACTACATCGTCCGGCACCTGCCCCAGTACGCCTGGTTCGGCGTGGGCCGTCGCGGCGACGCCGAAGGCGCCGGCGACGAACACATGGGCGTGTTCTACCTGCGCGACGAACTGAAGGTGATCGAATCCGGCGACTTCTGGCTGTCCGACACCCCGGACGTGGCCGGCAGCATCACCTGGGGCAACCTGTATCCGCGCATGGTCACCTGGGCATTGTTCGAACGCATCGCCGACGGCCGCCGCTTCTACTTGTTCAACACCCACCTGCCCTACCGCGATCAGGACGAACCGATCCGCGAACGCGGCGCCGCGCTGCTGCTGCAGCGGCTGTCCGCGCTGCCGGCCGATGTGCCGGTGGTGGTCACCGGCGATTTCAACACCGGTCCGGACAGCGGCGTGCATGCGCGCCTCACCGGCGATCTGATCGATGCCTGGGAACGCAGCCGCCAGCGCGCAGGCCAGGAAGCCACCTTCCACGCTTTCACCGGCAATGCCGATCGCCGCATCGACTGGATCCTGGTGCGCGGCTTCGAGGTCGGCCCGGTCACCACCGTCACCGACCAGCAGAATGGCCGCTATCCGTCCGATCACTTCCCGGTGACCGCCGAACTGCGCTGGCCGGCAAAGCCCTGAACCCGACATCGCGGCCGGGCGCGCCCACGCCGGCGCGTCCGCCCGGCGGTACTGGCGGCACGGTCGCGTCCGGCATAGGCTGCGCGAACGCGCGGTGACCGTCCGGGGGGAAGGCACGACGACGGGGACATTCCCACGCGGCAGGTCGATTTCCTTTTCCTCTCTCCGGAAGGACACGCGCCATGACGCCTTCATTCTCGCCGCTCGGCATCGTCCATACCCTTCTCAGCCTGCTGCCCGTCGTGTTCGGCGCGATCGCGCTGATTCGCGACGGCCGCATCGAACCCGCCTCGCGCACCGGCAAGGCCTATCTGGCCGGCATGCTGGTTTCGATATTCACGTCCTTCGGTCTTTCCAGCACCGGCGGCTTCAACGAAGCGCACGCGCTCGGCATCGTCGCGCTGCTGGCACTGGCGGTGGGCTTCAGCGCGCGCCGCTACGCGTGGCTGGGAAGCGGCGCCGAGTACCTGCAGAACCTCAGTCTGTCCTTCAGCTACATGCTGCTGTTCATTCCGGCCATCAACGAGACCTTGCGGCGGGTGCCACCGTCGCGGCCGCTGGCGGAGGGACCTCAGTCGCCCCTGGTGCTAGGCCTGGTGTCGGTCGTGTTCGTCCTGTTCGTGATCGGCGCCAGCTACCAGGCGTTGCGCCTGCGCGCGCGCCGCAGAGCCCTGCCCGCGACCGCCTGAAGACATCGCGGCGACATCCGCCGATCAGACAATGTGCCTTCCCGCAGTACATCGGCCGCGCTGGCGGTCGTGCCGTCGTTTCCCTTCCCCCAACGGAGTACCTCGATGAGCCTGTTCACCACCCAAGCCGGCGTGGAGCTTTACTACAAGGATTGGGGCAACGGCCCCGCGGTCGTGTTCTGCCACGGCTGGCCACTCAACTCGGACAGCTGGGAATCGCAAATGCTGTTCCTGGCCGAACACGGCTACCGCTGCATCGCCCACGATCGGCGCGGGCATGGGCGCTCCAGCCAGCCGTGGGACGGCAACGACATGGATCACTACGCCGACGATCTGGCCGAGTTGCTGGAGCACCTCGACGTGCGCGACGCGACCCTGTTCGGTTTCTCCACCGGCGGTGGCGAGGTGGCGCGCTACATCGGACGCCACGGCACCGGCCGGGTGAAGAAAGCCGGGCTCATCTCGGCGGTGCCGCCGCTGATGCTGAAGACCGAACGCAATCCGGGGGGACTGCCGCGGGACGTCTTCGACGGCCTGCGCGCAGCGCAGCGCGCCAACCGCTCGCAGTTCTACCGGGATGTGCCGAGCGGGCCGTTCTACGGCTTCAACCGTCCCGGCGCGGAACCCTCGCAGGGTTTGATCGATGCCTGGTGGATGCAGGGCATGATGGGCGGGCACAAGAACACCTACGATTCGATCAAGGCGTTCTCGGAAACCGACTTCACCGAGGATCTGAAGAAGTTCGACATCCCGACCCTGATCATCCACGGCGACGACGATCAGGTGGTGCCCATCGATGCCGCCGGACGCGCATCGGCCAAGTTGATCCCGCAGGCGCGCCTGATCGAATACCCGGGCGCGCCGCATGGCCTCACCGACACCCACAAGGATCGGGTCAACGCGGATCTGCTGGCGTTCCTGCAATCCTGACGCCGCCGTGGCCGGTCCGGCGATGCCGGATCGGCTGCATGCGGCGATGGTCTATCGGTCCGCTTCCCGCGTGCGCGCGTTCAATCGCGCAGCACCGTGACGTAGGCGCCGGTGCCCAGCACCCGGAAGGTGTCTCGATCGAGCCGATGCAGGCGCGAACCATCTTCCAGAAGATAGATGGGAGCATTGTCGTGCAGCGTGGCCTCGCGATCGCGGACATCGCAGGCACGCAGCACATCGACGCGGCAGCGGTTGCCCGCGTCGTCCTGGGCGAAGAAGTAGTCGGTATTCATGCTTGCCTCCTCTCGGCGACGGCAAGCGAGCCTAGTCCGCGAGGCGTTAAGAAGACCGTAGCGATTCGTAAGCGTGGCGTGGCGTTCCGTGGCGCCCATCACGAAGCGGGAAGCGCCTCGCGCGGCAGGCGCATCGGCTGCCTGGCACCGTACGTCAGGCTGCGCCACAGCCATTCACAGGGACCGTAGCGGAAACGCGCCAGCCACCAGTGGCTGAACAGGATCTGCGCGCCGAAGATGCCGATCCAGGCCAGCAGCCAGCCGACCGCGCCGGTATCCGGTCCCAGGCCCAGGCCGATGCCATAGAACAGGGAGATGCCCAGCACGCTCTGCGCCAGGTAATGGCTCAACGCCATCCGTCCGACCGGCGCCAGCACGCCGAGCAGGCGCTCGCCGCGTGGCTGCAGGAACAGCAGGACGAAGCCGCTGGCCCAGGTGACGCCCAAGGCCAAGGAGTCGAGGCGGAACAGGAATCCGTTGATCCAGCGCGGGAGGAAGTCCGCACCCCAGCCCAGGTGCGCTTTCGCCAGTTGGATCAGCGTGCCCGCGATCGCAATCGCCAGGCTACCCCAGAACAGCTTCCGGAACAGGTCCCGGTGAGTCCGCGGCTGCTGCAGCAATCGTTTCCTACCGGCCCAGTAGCCCAGCAGGAAGCGGCCCAGCACGAAACAGATCAGCATGCCGCCGGACAACCGGGTCCAGTTCACCATCGCCGCGTTGGCGGCGAACACCCGCTGCCAGTCGCCCGTGCGGAAAGCCTGCAGGGTCGACGCATCGATCTCGCTGCGCGGTGGCAGGCCGGGAAATCCCCCGCCCAGCCAGGGCACGAGCAGGGTGGGCAGGACCAGCGCGATGAACAGGCCACCCCACAGCAGCGCGCCATCGGACGCGCGCCGGAACAGCACCAGCAGCAGGCCGATCAGCGCATAAGTCATCAGGATGTCGCCCCACCAGATGAAATAACTGTGCGCCGTGCCGATCACCAGCAGCCAGCACAGCCGGCGCACGAAACGCGACATTCCCGCGCCGCGCGCCTGCGCACGCTCGATCTGGATGGCAAATCCCAATCCGAACAGCAGGGAGAACACGGTGATGGCCTTGGCGCTGACCAGCCATTCGATGACACCGATCGCGACCGTGTCGAAACGGGCGGTCGGCAAGGCGGCGCGCGCCGGTTCGGTCAGCAGGTTGTAGAGGCTGAGATAACCCAGGTTGGCGAGCAGCACGCCGGCAAGCGCGAAGCCGCGCAGGGCGTCGATGAGGTGATGGCGATCTTCGGGGCTGACCGGTGCATCGGCTGCTGGCATGGGCAATCGTTCTTCCGTGGACAAATGCCGCGATGGGGAAGGCGTATCCGTATCCGGAAGGTCGCCCGGCGCCCGACCCTGCCGCCATCGAGGATGGCCGAATGTAGCAAAGTACGTCGCGCCGCGCGCCTGCCTTCCGGCGCGGCCCGCCGGCCGGCCAGTCGGCCCGGGTGCGTGCGGGCATGGATGTTTCGGGCGTTTCCGATATTCGGGCAGGTACTCCGTTCCTGGAGTGCCCGGTTTCTCCTGAACCTGCATTTCCAATCGATCTCGTCCGAATCCCCCCGCCCGGCCGGGGCGGGCGACCCATCGCCCGTTTTCGTCCCCGGAGCACCTGGCTGCTGCTGTTCCCGGCCTTCATCGCGCTCGGCGTCTACTACGGCCACTACACCTTGCGCCAGACGCGTGCCCTGGCTCCCTGTCTGCCGGAGGACGAGGGCAGGCAACTGCTGGCCGCCTCGCATCGCGTGCTGATCATGGGCGATGCGTCGCTGGCGCCCGTTGCGGCGCCGTGGTTCCTGCCATTGAGCGCCGGCGCGGCGACTGCCGTCGGGGTGCCCGGGAACACATGGCCGTTGCGCTGGCTGCTCATGCATTCCATCTGGTTGATATCTTCCGATCCCGACTCAACGCGTACTACGGTTTCCGGCCCGGTTCACCCGACTGGTTCCCCGGCTTCTGGTCATCCTGCTTCCCGTCCCTGCACGTGAACTACAAGATCAGCCGCATCGTCGGGCGTCGTCCCCTTTGAGCGTGCCGGACGCACGATGAAACCGCATCCGATACGCCGGTGCGCAGCATCGGCGCCAGCGGTCGGACGCCGGTGCACGCGTCCTTTCCGGTGCGTACGACAGGGCGCGGCAACGCCCACTATCCGCACGGATGGAACAATCCAGTTCCGCCACGGGCCTCAATCCCGCGACGGCGCCTGGCCTATAGTCACCGCGCTTGCCGCATCGCGACCGGCTTCCCCTCCTGCCACCCGTGGAGATTTCCATGTCCAAGATCCTCGTCCTCTATTACTCCGCCTACGGCCATATCGAGAAGATGGCCGAAGCCGTCGCCGAAGGCGCGCGCTCCACCGGCGCCACCGTCGACATCAAGCGCGTGCCCGAACTGGTGCCGGAAGACGTCGCCAAGGCCTCCCACTACAAGCTCGACCAGGCCGCCCCGATCGCGAAGATCGAGGATCTGGCGAACTACGATGCGATCATCGTCGGCACCGGCACCCGCTTTGGCCGCATGGCCTCGCAGATGGCCAACTTCCTGGATCAGGCCGGCGGCCTGTGGGCCAAGGGCGCACTCAACGGCAAGGTCGGCGGCGCGTTCACCTCCACCGCCACCCAGCACGGCGGACAGGAAATGACCCTGTTCTCGATCCTGACCAACCTGCTGCACTTCGGCCTGGTCACCGTCGGCCTGCCTTACAGCTTCCAGGGCCAGATGCGCCTGGACGAAGTGACCGGCGGCAGCCCGTACGGCGCCAGCACCATCACCGGCGGCGACGGTTCGCGCCAGCCCAGCGACAACGAACTGGAAGGCGCGCGCTACCAGGGGCGTCATATCGCCGAAGTCAGCAACAAGCTGTTCGGGTGATCGCTGCTTCTTGCCTTCTCCCATAGCGGGAGAAGGATGCGGTGATGACGTCCGCCCCCGCGGGCGTCATCACCCTCGCCTGTTCGCGCAGGCGACCACGGCGGCCATGCCGTCGCTCAGTGGCTTTCGACCGGATACGGTCCGTCCTCGAACGATTCGGCGTGATAGCCCTTGGCGCCGATGCGCTGCGCCAGCGGACTGAGTACCTCGCCGCCCTCGCGCACGCGCCGCAGCACGGTGGAGAAATCGTGGCGGGGCCGCCAGCCCAGTTCCTCGCGCGCCCGCGCATTGACGTAGACGCGGTCGATGCCGGCCGGCAGGCGCCAGCCGCGTCGCGCGTACTCGGCCTCGAACGCCGGCACACGCTCACGCAGCACGCTTCCCATGTCGCCGCGCAGGCGCGGCATGTCTTCCTGACCGAACGGCGTGGTCGCGCTGATGATGTAGCGGCCGAAGCCCAGCGTGGGCGCGCGTTCGACGGCGCGCAGGTGCGCGTCCACCACGTCCTCGATGTCGACCCGCCGGTACAGGAACTCGTTGGCCTTCAGGTTGGCGTCGGTGAAGCGCGCCCGCGCGTTGCGGTCATCGTCTTCCTCGGCGAAGAAGCGCGAGGTGCGCAGGACGATGCAGGGCAACTTCTGGTTGCGCCGGAACAGTTGGCACAGATCCTCGGCCGCGGCCTTGGTGACGCCGTAGATGTTCTTCGGTTCCGGCCGCACATCCTCGGTGATCCAGGCCGCCGGCTCGCCGGGCGGCGGCACCAGCGCATCGCCGAACACGCTGGTGGTGCTGGTGTAGACGAACGCGCGCACGCCGCCGGCCACCGCCTCTTCCAGCAGGTTGAGCGTGCCGGTCAGGTTGGTGTCGATGAATGCCTGCCGCGAATGGGTCGCCACGTGCGGCTTGTGCAGGGTGGCCGGGTGCAGCACCACGTCCACGCCGGCCATCGCTTCGCGCACGAACGCGCGATCGGCGATCGTGCCCACCCGGTGCGTGTGCGGACCGGGCAGCAGATCCACGCCGACGACCTCATACCCCTGCGCCTGCAATGTGGCCACCAAGGCTTCGCCCAGATGCCCGGAACTGCCCGTCACCAATACCTTGCCGTACATGCGCCATGACCTTGTTGCGTTGCCGGGGATCCTACAACGCAGGGGAGGGGTGGCTGCAGGAGCGGCGTGAGCCGCGACGGGCGGCGACGGAAGGTGGGGACGCCGCTACACGCCCCACAAGCGGCGGGCTTCCTCCGCGACCAGTTCCGGAAACTCCTCCGGCCAGAACAGGCGCGCGCCTTCCACGCGCCGCACGCCGCGCGAGTCGCCGAACACGCCGGCCAGGTAGTCCGGGCTGTCCTTCGAGAAGATATCGTCGCCGGTGCCCCACAGGATGCGGGTCGGAAAACGACTGCGCTTCAGGGTGGCCTCCACGCCGGCCAGCACGTTGCTGTCCAGGCCGATGGCATAGGCGTGCGTGCGCGGCGGATGCTCGACCAGCGGGCGCAGGTACATCTCGATCGCCTCGTCGGTCGGGTTGTGCGGATAGGTGAAGGTCATGCCGCCCAGTCCCTGCGGCGAGCGCGCCAGCGCGTGATCCGCCAGCCACGGGGCCAGCCATTCGGTGACGAAGCGATCCGCGCGTGCCAGCTCGATGACCGGCTTCAGCGCCGGCGGCGGGCAATCGGTCTCGGCGTCGCAGTTGGTCAGCAGCAGGCTGCGCACGCGCCGCGGATGCGCCGCCGCGAACAGCTGCGCCACCGCGCCGCCACTGTCGTTGGCGACCAGATCCACGCTGTCCACGCCCAGCCGATCCAGCAGATCCGCCAGCATCCGCACCTGATCGGCCGGGGTCACGCCCTGGCCTTCGGCCACTTCGGTGTAGCCCAGTCCCAGCATGTCCGGCGCGATGCAGCGTCGATGCGCGGACAGCCGCTCCAGCGCGCCGCGCCACTGGAAACCGTTGAGCGGGAAACCGTGGAGGAATAGCGCGGCCGGGCCGCTGCCGCGCTCCACGTGGGCGATCCGGCCGAACGGCGTCGGCGTCCATTGCCGCGCGGCTGCCCATGCGACCGCGTCGAGCGTTCCCATCCCGGCGGCGGCTCGCCCGCCGCCCACCAGACCGCCGCTCCAGGCACGTCCGGCCCAACCGGCGGCCACCGCCGCCATCGTGCCCATTCCCAGCTTCAACACGTCTCTGCGTTGCATCTTCGTTCTCCAATGCCGTCATCCGGTGGCGGCAGGATGGGCGTGTCCACATCCGCGCTCAATTACCTCGGAGGTCATGGCGACGATGACCATCGCGCCGCTATGCTCGCCGCCATGAACACCGCGCCCGACACCCCCGCCCACGGCCTGGGATCCCTGCTCCGCGAATGGCGTACCACGCGCCGCTTCAGCCAGTTGGACCTGGCCCTGGCGGCGGACATCTCCGCGCGCCACCTCAGCTATGTGGAAACCGGCAAGTCCCGGCCGAGCCGTGAGATGGTGGTGCGGCTGGCCGACGCGCTGGGCCTGCCGCTGCGCGAACGCAACGTCCTGCTGCAGGCGGCGGGCTACGCGGCGCACTACCCGGAAACGCCGCTGGCGGCGCCCGAGCTGGCCCGCATCCAGCGCGCCATCGATTTCATCATCGCCCAGCAGGAACCGTATCCGGCGTTCGTCATCAACCGGCACTGGGACATCGTGCAGGCCAACGCCGCCGCCGCGCGGGTCAATGGCTTCCTGCTGGCCGGGCGCCCCAGCCCACACGCCAACATGCTGCGGCACGTGTTCGATCCGGCCGATCTGCGCGCGGCACTGGTCAACTGGGAGGACGTGGCCGGCGACCTCATCCACCATCTGCACAACGAGATCGCCGCGCATCCCTCGGATCCGGTGCCACGCCGGTTGCTGGAAGAGATCCTCGCCCACCCCGGCGTGCCGCAGGGCTGGCGCCAGCGTGATCCCGGCCAGCGGCCATCGCCCTTGCTGACCACCATCTTCGAGCGCGATGGCCAGCGCCTGCAGTTCTTCTCCAGCATCACCGTGTTCGCCGCGCCACGCGACGTCACCCTGGACGAACTGCGCATCGAATGCTGCTTCCCGATGGACGATGCCACCGCCGCGTTCTGCCGGCGCCTGGCCGACGAGGCCGCGCGCCACTGAAGACGGCATGGCCGTGACCGGCGTCCAAATCCGTAGCCATCTCTGGGACTAAGCTGTCCCGCGCTACGGTTCCCCGCCGACAGGAGTTCACGATGGCCAAGATGGAAGCGCCCTACTACCCGATCATCTACGTCCGCGGTTATGCGATGACCCGCGGTGAAATCGACGAGACCACCGCGGACCCGTTCTGCGGATTCAACCTGGGTTCGACCGTGTATCGCGCGGTCTCGGATCCTTCGCGCAAGCCGCGCAAGTACGTGTTCGAATCGCCGATCGTGCGGTTGATGTCCGAGTTCGGCTACTCGGACGTGTACGAGGATGGTCGCGACATCCTGGATCCGGAGTGGGAGACCGACGCCGAAGGCCAGCCGACCCGAAACCGCCTGGGCAGCCGCTCCATCATCATCCATCGCTACTACGACAACGCCTCGGGCCTGTTCGGTACCGGCACCACGCCGAAGATCGAGACCTTCGCCCGCGAGCTGGGCGATCTGATCGTCAAGACCCGGGACCTCATCTGCGGCAATCCCGACAACGGCGTGAAGCCGGCCGACTTCCGCTGCTACCTGGTTGCCCATTCGATGGGCGGGCTGGTTTGCCGCGCCTTCCTGCAGAACCCGGCCCTGGATCCGAAACAGGCGCGCAGGTACGTGGACAAGCTGTTCACCTACGCCACCCCGCACAACGGCATCGACGTGGCCGGGGTCAACGTGCCGCAATGGCTGTCGGCCTTCGACATGAACAATTTCGACCGCGACAAGCGGATGCCGGAATACCTGGATCTCAAGGCGGCGGCGAAACAGCACAAGCGCGTGGACCTGATTCCCGAGGATCGCTTTCCGTCGCGGCGGGTGTTCTGCATGGTCGGCACCAACCGGATGGACTACACCACCGCCGCCGGGCTCTCGCGGACCTTCGTCGGGCATGGCAGCGATGGCCTGGTGCTGATCAAGAACGCGACCCTGCGCGGCCTGAATGCCGACGGTTCCATCGGCGCGTATTGCGCCAAGGCGTTTGCCTATCGCGCGCATTCGGGATTCTTCGGCATCGTCAACAGCGAGGAGGCGTTCCAGAACCTGGCCCGTTTCCTGTTCGGCGACGTCCGCGTGGACGTGTGGCTGGACGTGGACGAAATCCGCCTGCCCGAGCCCGTGCAGAAGGCGGTCGATCAGGGCCGCCAGGTCGACGCGCTGTACCAGGTCGAGGCACTCGCATCGCCGCGCGGAAAACTGTGGTACCTGACCCGGCGCATGTCCGAGGAGGATTCGGTCTCGTGCTTCTCGCAGGCCGAATGGAAACAGCAGAGGTCGCACTATCTTTCCAGCGTGTTCCTGGCCAACCGCGCGCGGGTCAATCCCGACCGTCGTTCCCTGTCCTACGGCATGACCCTGGGCGTGCGCGTGCCGGACTACGAGATCGAACGCAAGCTGTGGATCAACGAGCACTACGAGGGCGGCTATCTGTTCCGCAATTCCCTGATCCTCGACCTGACGCCACCGACCCAGGCCGGTGGCAAGTGGAAGATCAGCTACGCCTGGCAGGACGCTGGCGTGGCGGCGGCGCACACCGAGATCGACGCAAAGAAGATCAGCGGCGAGGAAGTGGAAATCGCCATTCCCTTCGACAGCCATACGGTCGCCGCCGACGGCAGCCGGCAGCCCAGCGTGCCGGGCATCCGCGGCAAGGTGCGCTTGCGGATTTCAGCCTGGCAGTGAATCCATGACGGCGCCGATGCCTACCCTGGCGTCGGCGCCACTTGCCGCGCCACTTGCACCACGACGCACAAGTGGATGGAATGGCAGCGCTTCCAGCGGGAAGCCCTCACAACACAGGGAAGATCCGATGAGCATCTGCAATCAGGCGCACCGCTACGACGTCCGCTTCGAGTCGCTGCCCGAGGACCAGGGTTATCCGGGCCGCCATCGTTGCGCGGGTTGCGCGTACGAACTGGGATACGCGGCGGGCGAGCGGGGTGATGCGCATTTCCGGCTGGATCTGGACGCGCTCCCGGACAGCCAGGCCGGCAGTGTGCGCCACCGGGATCCACAGGCGGCGTTCCAGCTTGGCTTTCGACTGGGCGCGTTGGCGGCTGGCAACGCCTAGGCCGGACGGCGCCCGGGAAAAAGAACGCAAGGCAGGGACAGGCTGCCGTGGTTCGGGTGCGCGTCGCGACTTGCGTCGCTCCCGCCGTTCGGCATGCCCCAGTGGGCCACCGCAGGCCACGCAGCCCGCGGTCGTCACGCCGGGGTGGCCGGATCCGGCTTCCCGCTGGCCACCCAAGTGAACAGCGCGTCGAACACCGGGCGCAGCCGGCGCGCGTGATCGGCAAGCGTGTATTCCACCCGCGGCGGCACTTCCGGATACACCGTTCGATGTATCAGTCCATCCGCTTCCAGTTCACGCAGCTGCTGCGTCAGCATGTGCTGGGTGATGCCGGGAATCGCTCTCCGGAGCTCGTTGAAACGATGCATGCGCTGGCCGAGCAGCCAGAGGACCTCCAGCTTCCATTTGCCGCCGATCGACTGGATGGCGGTGCGGATTTCAGCGTGGAGAACCACGACCTCATCGTAGGATTCCGTGCAGGGGGTAGTCTGGTTTTCCATACTCGGTATTGAAAAGCATCCTTCTTGAAGGAATGGCGGTACGCCAATAGTTTCATGCGCCCCACCAGAGCAATCACGCATGAACATCCTGCACATCGATTCCAGTATCCAAGGCGAGCAGTCCGTCACCCGTTCGCTGTCCTCGGCCATCGTAACCCGCCTGCGCGAACAGCGTCCGGACGCGCAGCTGACATATCGCGACGTCGTCGCCACGCCTTTGCCGCAGTTTTCGGGAGACGCGATGGCCGTCGATCTGGTAGCCGCGCCGACACCGGCGGCACGTGCACTGGCCGCCGCGCTGGACGAGGTATTGGCCGCGAACATCCTGGTCATCGGCGTGCCGATGTACAACTTCGGCATACCCAGCCAGCTCAAGTCCTGGCTCGACGCACTCGCCGTGCCGGGCAGGACGTTCCGCTATGGCGCCAACGGCGTCGAGGGTCTGCTTGGCGACAAGCGCGTCATCGTCGCGTCATCGCGCGGCGGTTTCTATGGGCCGGAAAGCCCGATGGCCGCGCTGGAACACCAGGAAAGTTACCTGCGCGCGTTCTTCGGCTTCCTGGGCGTCACCCGCCTGGAGGTGGTCGGTGCGGAAGGCGTGCGCATCAGTCCGGAACGCGCCGACGTCGCCCTACGCCAGGCGCTGGCGCAGGTCGCGCAACTGCAGGCTGCCTGAGTGCAGGGGCCGCTAACCGGGTCCGGGACGGGGGCGTGGCGAAGAAGCAGGCGCAGCATGACCGCGCATGCGTCCCCCGACTCCCGTCCTGAGACCCGGTGCATGCACCCGCATGACCAGATCCGCACCTACCGTGCGGGCGGCGATGCCGGTACCCGGCGCGTCCGGCGCATGCCCGCCCGGTTCCGTGAGGACGCCCACTTCGCCCGCCGGTAAGGCACGGTCGCGCGGCAGGGTGGGCTCAGACGGACTGCTTCGCCCCAGGGAATAGGCACCGGCCCACAGGCACAACATGCCGGCCAACAGCAACACATGACGGGTCGCGCTCTTCATCGTACTTCTCCGGACCGGCGCGCAGGGGTCGGCAGAGGCCATACCCTGCGCGCTGCGCAGTGACGAACAGGTCAAATCGGCAAGGGACCGCGTTGCGGCCCACCCGCATCGACGCTAGCGTGGCGGTTCATTCGCGGAGGTCGTCTGCCATGCGCCTGTTCATGTCCTTGCTGGTTCCGCTCTTGCTGGCAGTCGCACCGGAGGCGGATGCACGGACGCCGGCCCCTCGCGAGGAACATGCCGGCGGCCTGCGCCAGCTCGTGTTCGAGACCGGCGGCGGTGGCGCGGAGCAGCCGTTGCCGTTGATCGTCGCCCTGCACTACTCGGGCGCGGGACCGGAAGTGCTCGTCGATGCCTTTGAGGATCTGAAGGTGCCGGCCCGCGTGGTATTGCCGGAAGGACCGTATCCCCGTCCCCAAGGGCACTCCTGGTTTCCGCAGGGCCATGGCCAACGGTCCACCGACGAGCAGGCCGTCGTCACCCGCGATGTCGAACGCCGGTTGTTCGATTTCATCCAGGCAGTGGAGTCGCGCTACCCCGGCTCCGGCAAGGCCATCGTGACCGGTGTGTCCTACGGCGGCGACCTGGCCTTCCTGCTGGCGCTGGATCATCCCGGCCATTTCCGCGCCGCCTTCCCGGTCGCGGCACGGCTGCTGCCGGACTGGCTGCCGGCCCGTCCGGCCTGTACCGCGGACTGCCCGCCGCTGCGCGCCCTGCACGGCAGCGACGATGCGACGGTCCCGCTTGGCCCTACCCGCGCGGCGGTGCAGACCCTGCATGCGCGTGGATTCGATGCGACCCTCACGCCCTATCCGGGCGTCGCCCACGATTTCAGCGCCGACATGCAGGCCGATCTTCGCGCGCATATCGAGGCGATGTTGCGCGCGCCCTGAGGCGCGCGGCGTCGTACATGCGGTTCAGCGCAACAGCGCTTTCGGTGCCAGCAGGCGATAGCTTGCGATCACGTGCATGGATACCCGATCGCAATCGGTGTCCGCGTCCCGGCCGATGCCGACGATGTCCGGCCACCATGGCGGCTTGAAGTAAGGGCGCTGGCGGAAGCGCGACGCATCGCCATCGGCCCGCGGCACCCGGGACGTCACCACCGCCAGCGGCCCCGGCGAGGCGGCCGCGCGCGCGTAGGCGGTGGCCGGCCACGCTCGATCATCACCGCGTGGGTGAAGTTGCGCTTGCCGATCATCCACCGCGTTCCCGCCCAGGCCGCCTCTTCATATACCGCCGGCAGTTCCAGGCACAGGACGCGCAGCCGCGCCAGCCTTTCCTGCGGGACCCGTCCGCGCTGCATCGCCATCTCCCCGCCGCCTTGAAACTTCGCGGCAACGGCTTGAAGAAATCGTGAAGCGGCACGCCGCCCGCCGATGCTATAAGACGGCTCCACGCCACCACGGGAGATCCTCCATGGAAACCAACGAACTCCACCGCGGGCGCCTGATCGATCACCTGCAACTGGTGGTGCGCGATCTGGATGCCAGCCGCCGTTTCTACCAGGCTGTCTTCGATGTGCTGGAGATTCCGATGAGCGGCAGCGGCGAAGACTATTTCTGGGCCGACGAGCTGTTCGTGTCCACCGCCAGCAGCGAGGCCGCGCAGGGCGAGCTCACCGGCCGCCACCACCTGGCGTTCCAGGCGCGGGATCGCGCGATGGTGGAGGCCTTCCATCGCGTCGCGCTGGCGCATGGTGGCCGCGACAACGGCGCGCCCGGCGAACGCGCCTACCATCCGGGCTACTACGGCGCGTTCGCGCTGGATCCCGACGGCAACAACATCGAAGCCGTCTACCACGGTGAAGCGAAGCGCAGCGCGCCGTCGGTGAAGGTCACTTTCTAACCGCCCGCCCCGCCCGTGCGAAGGCACTTGCGCAACACATAAGCAGTCGCTAATGTGTTGCGCATGGTCGAAAACGACATCTTCAAGGCCCTGGCCGATCCGACCCGCCGCGCGATCTTCGAGAAGCTGGCGGCGGGTCGCATGAATGCCAGTTCCCTGCGCAGCGGCCTGGACATCAGCCAGCCGGCGATGTCCCAGCACCTGGCCGTCCTGCGCAATGCGGGCCTGGTCCGCGAGGAGCGCGAGGGCCGGTTCATGAATTACGAAGTCGATCCGGACGGTCTCGCACTGATCGCGCGCTGGCTGTCGAAGTACCGCGCCTACTGGCCGGCCCGGATCGATGCCCTGAAGGCGCTGCTGAAGGACATGGACCAATGAACGACTCCGCGACCGAAACGCCAACCGGCGACGCCGGGCTGGTGCTCGAATACGACCTGGATGCGCCGCCGGCCCAGGTCTGGCGCGCCATCAGCATTCCCGCGTTCCGCGAGCAATGGCTGCCGGAAGGCGCCTTGGCCGACGCCGTCCCGGTGTCCACCTCCGGCGAGGAGGAAATCCGCTACCGGGTGCGCGAGGAGGAACCGCCCTTTCTCGAAAGCGTCGTGACCTTCCGGATCCTCCCCAATGAAAATGGCGGCAGCACGTTGCGGATCATCCACGCGCCGCCGGATGCGCGCGGTGCCTCCATCGCGCCGGCCGCCAACGACGACGCTCCCGTGCTCATGCGCGCGGCCTGAGGCCGTGCGTTCCCTCCACCGTCCGGAAACCAGGAGTTCGCGCATGCGCGAAACGATGCAGCTCGTCCCCATGGTCCTCGAACAGTCGAGCCGGGGAGAACGTTCCTTCGACATCTATTCGCGCCTGCTGCGCGAACGGATCATCTTCCTCAATGGCGAGGTCAACGACACCGTCTCCGCGCTGGTGTGCGCGCAACTGCTGTTCCTAGAAGCGGAGAACCCGGACAAGCCCATCCATCTCTACATCAATTCGCCGGGCGGCTTGATCACCGCCGGACTGGCGATGTACGACACCATGCAATACATCAAGGCGCCGGTGCATACGCTGTGCATGGGGACGGCGCGATCGATGGGATCCTTCCTGCTGATGGCCGGCGAACCCGGCGAGCGCAAGGCGCTGGCCAACGCCAGCCTGCATGTGCACCAGCCACTGGGCGGCTTCCAGGGCCAGGCCTCGGACATCTTCATCCACGCCGAGGAGATGCGGAAAACCAAGGAGCGCGTGATCCGCCTGTACGCCGAGCACTGCGGACGCAGCTGCGCGGAAGTGGAGCGCACGCTGGACCGCGACCACTACATGAGTGCCGACGAGGCCATGGAATGGGGATTGATCGATCGCGTGCTCAAGCACCGCGATGCGCAGGCCGCCTGAGACCAGCCCTCCGCGCTCAGGCGCGCAGCACGCCTTCCACGTGATCCCCGAATGCCGCGTGGAGGGCTTCCTGATCGCTGCCCAGCTCGCCGCGCATCCGCTCCGCATCGAGCGGGCGCACGACCCAGTCGTAGCGTCCGCTCCGCCAACCGTTGCGCACGTACTGCGCGACCGCCACGTAATAGCTCGGGCCCGGGCCGACGCAATACCAGAGGGCCGCCAATGGCGCATGATCGCTGTGGCGCGAGACATCGTGGGTCACCCGCTTGACCACGGTGATATCGGCCACCCGCAGCGTCCCGGTCTCGGCCGGAAAGGTTAGCCCGTCGAAAGATCGCTGCAGGAGCCGATCACCGGCCCGGCTGTGCTGGACATGCAGCATCACCACGGCGGCGAAGATCAGGACGGAAGCCAGGAACGCATGGACCATGACGGGACCCGGGGAAGAAACAGGCTGCGAGCTATCTTAGTCCAGCCCATCGTGGCGCGCTCGCCGATGGCCGGGGACGCTTCACGGAGCGCCCAGGCCCGGGGGCGTCGTGGGTGGATCCTGTTGTTCCGGGTGTGCCCACAGCCGGACCGCATCGGTACCCGCATCCATCGGCCGCGGGCACTTTCCATCGCCGGCACCGGTGAAGCCGCCGGACGGACTGCAGATTTCCCTGCCGTTGGCATCCAGCAGTGGATTGAACTGATCGCAGCAGGGTGACACCAGGTAGTACGCCGGCTGGCCCTGGTGGGTGATTCGCCAGATCGTGCTGGGCGCCTGCCGCGCCGGCTGGCGTTCGTAGTCGGTTATCTTCGCGCGCAGCCAATCGGGGAGTTGTGGCGAACCCGCCATGCCCGACCCTGCATCCGTCACTGCATGCAGGCAAGCCACCAGGCCCAGCGGCAACAACAGGCTCGCAACCATGCGCGGAGCCGATTTCATCATCCATTCCAGCTTTCCCAGGAGCACAGAGCCTATCAGTTCGCCTCCCGCACCGGCAGTACTCCCGTACCGGGACAAACAGGGAAACTCGCCTTCACACGCACCGCGCTACCCTCGCCGGGCACTCGGTGCAATCCAACCGTGATCCCGGAGCCTCCGTGCAGCTTCCCGATGGAGCTGCCCGTGATGCGTTACCGTCTTCGCACGCTTCGATCCGCCGTTCTCAGCCTGTTCGCCATGGTTTCGCTGCTCGCGCTGGTGCTCGGCGCATGGTGGTGCATGCAATAGGCACGGAACCGGCCGCACCGTCCGGCGCCGCCGGTCGCGGGTTCCACCGTTTTCCGTCCGCCATCGCGGGCGGGGGACCTCAGTGCGGCGTGGCCACCCCGCGCCCCATGGTCTGCGCGGCGGTACGCTTGGAATGCATCATGTTGGCCAGCGACACGATACCGACCAGGCGCTTGTTTTCGTCCACCACCGGCAAGCGCCGCATCTCCAGATCGGCCATGTTGGTGGCAACCGACTCCACTTGATCGCCAGCGCGGCAGTACATGACTTCCTCGGACATGACGTCGCGCACCGTCTTGCCGGTGATGTCCTTGTCGGTCAGGCCGCGCACCACGATGTCGCGGTCGGTGATCATGCCGATCAACCGGTCGTTCTCGTGCACGGGCAGGCTGCCCACGTCCCGGCTGCGCATGAGTTCGGCGGCGTCGAGCAGGGACTGCTCCGGACGGATGGTCGCCACGTCGCGGGTCATGATCTCTTCGATGATCATCGGATTTCCTCCTCTCGTTGCGGACTTGGCCACCGTAGGCAGCATCCGGTTACGAGAACATGAGGCGGCGGATGTCTCCAGGTCACGGGATTTTCATGGCACCCGGCGCAGCGTTGCTGCGCGCGGCGACCGCCGCGCGTCACCGGAGCCAGCCCATGAACGCGAACCCGCAGTCCCGGCCGCTGGCCGGGCGTGAAGATCCCGCCCCGCAACCCGATCCCCGGCGCGATCGCGAACCGGCGGAAGAAGAGGAGGAATAGCACGGCCACGTCCGCTTGCGCCCGGTTCACGACCGGGTCGCAAGCACCCGTGCCCGCGCGATGGCATCCTCGCGCACCCGCGCAAGATGATCCGGGTCGGTCAAGGTAGGTGCCAATGCGATCTCGCCTGCCGGTTCGATGCCGAGGAAGCGCAACCATTGGCGCAGGTAGGGCTTCTGGAAATCCTCGTACTGGGTGACCGCACCTTCGGAGAAATCGCCCGCGCTGGAATACATCAGGAAGGCGCGCTTGCCGCCCAGCAGCGGCTGGTAGCCTTCGCCGCGCGACCAGCGCCAGTTCTGCCCGGGCAGGGTCACGATGTCGATGTAGTGCTTGAGCCGGTACGGCAGGCCGTAGTTCCACATCGGCACGCTGAAGACGTAGACGTCGGCGTCGTTGAACTGCCGCGAGACCTGCACCGCGCGATCCCACTGCGCCTGCTGTTCCGGGGTGGCGTCCTGCGCGCGCAGCACCGCGAACTTGGCGGCGATCATCGACGCGTCGAACTCGGGCAGGTCCAGATTCCAGACATCCACCGTTTCATGCGTGTCGTCGGGATGCGCGTTTTTCCAGGCGTCGAGGAATGCGTTTGCCAGCGCTTTCGAACGGGAACCCTCGCCGCCGGGCGAGGCACTGACGTGGAGTACATGGGTCATGCAGGTGTCCTTGTGCGGTTCGCCGCACCGGGTGGGGAGCGGCATTCTTGGGAGCCCGCTCGCCA
>NZ_JANJUE010000295.1 GCF_024710765.1 Pseudoxanthomonas sp. | reverse complement strand
GACCGCGCCTATATAGGACCTGCTCGCAAGAGCTATGGCGATAAACGGTCATCGTAATAAACCTTTCGGACCCGGGGGCAGTACCCGGCGCCTCCACCATCTACCCCTTGAGGGGCAGCCAATGGGGGCGAAACAGGATCGACGAGGGCGTAAAGGGTGTGCTTTTGCTCGGTGAGGTACCACCGTTATCGGTCCGAAAACTTATAGTTGCCAATGACAACCATAAGGCTCCGGTCGCTCTCGCCGCGTAAGCGGTGCTAGCACTGGGAATTGAAGTCCTCCACTCCTAGCCGGGTGGCAGGCGGGGTTCGCAGGCACCTGGCAACAGAAGCCTGCACTCAATTTCCTTTGCCCCCAGTTCCAGCGCCCTTTGTTCTTGAAATCTCGTGGAACGTAGGGCTGATATGGGCCGTTCGGATTCTGTCCGGCAAGACTATTGGAGTAAGGGCAAAATGGCCGAAGACCACATGCGATACGACATTCTGGCCCAGGAAGCCCTGCGCGGCGTCGTGCGCAAGGTTCTGGCCGAAGTGTCCCGGACGGGCCTGCCCGGCGAGCATCATTTCTTCATTTCCTTTTCGACGCGCGCGCCCGGCGTTCGCATCTCGGAAGAGCTGCTCAAGCAGTATGACAAGGAAATGACCATCGTTCTCCAGAACCAGTATTGGGACCTCAAGGTCACCGAGAGCGCGTTCGAAGTGGGCCTGAGCTTCAATGGCCAGCCCGAAATGCTCCACATTCCCTTTGCCGCCATCAAGGGCTTTTTCGATCCCAGCGTGCAGTTCGGCCTGCAATTCGATCCCGCTACGGCGGCTGATGACCGCGACGAAGAGGAAGCGGCCGCCGATGCCCACGCCGAGGCCGCCGATGGCGAAGCGCCCGCCGCCGAAAGCGGCGAAAAGGTCGTGAGCCTCGACGCCTTCCGCAAGAAGCCCTGACAAACGCTCAGGGCATGGAAAAGCGCTCCTTCTCCATTGCCGGCCACCGCACCTCCATCGCGCTCGAACCCGAATTCTGGACCGGGCTCGAAACCATCGCGACCGAACGGCAAGTGAGCCTTGCCGGCCTTATCCGCGAGATCGACGAGACGCGGACGACCACCAATCTGTCATCTGCCGTGCGCCTGGCCGTGCTGGCGCG
>NZ_JANJUE010000289.1 GCF_024710765.1 Pseudoxanthomonas sp. | reverse complement strand
CGGTCGGCGTGGCCGGCGGCTCGGAAGTGTTCAGCGCCACCAAGATGGGCACCGGTTCCAACATCAACCGCGAGAGCATCGAAGCGCTGCCGTCGGCCAATCGCAACATCCAGGACTACATCCGCCTGGATCCGCGCATCTCGCAGGTCAGCAAGGCGGACGGCGCGATTTCCGCCGGCGGCCAGAACACCCGCTACAACGCCATCCGCATCGACGGCGTCAGCGTCGCCGACCCGTTCGGCCTGGAATCCAACAACCTACCGACCGAGCGCCAGCCGGTCTCGATGGACGCCATCGAGGAAATCAACATCGATCTGGCCAACTACGACGTGACCATCGTCGGCGGCACCGGCGCGGTGATCAACGCGGTCACCAAGTCGGGCACCAACGAATTCCACGGCACCGTCTACGGCACCTACCGCGACAAGAGCTGGGTGCGCAAGGAACTGGAAGGCGTCAAGTTCAACGGCTTCGACGACGAAATGACCTACGGCGCCACCTTCGGCGGCCCGATCGTCAAGGACAAGCTGTTCTTCTTCGCCAACTACGAGAAGTACGAGCGCAGCGCACCGGGCACCAGCCTGACCAACACCCCGTACGGCAGCGGCAACATTACCGACGCCGACATCGCTGATATCGTGTCGGCGGCCAATGGCCATGGCATCAATGCCGGGGGCTTCTCGCTGCCGGGCACCAACAAGACCGAGATTGAAGAGTACGCGCTGAAGCTGGACTGGAACATCAACGAAAGCCACCGCGCCGCCCTGCGTTACAGCAAGCTGGAGCAGAGCGTCCTGCGTTTCCCGGAAATCGACAACAACAGCGTCTCGCTGAGCAGCTTCTGGTACGCGCTGCCGAAGACCTTCGAAAGCTACGTCGGTGAACTGTTCAGCGACTGGAACGAGAACTTCTCCACCGAGTTCAAGGTCGGCTACAAGGACTACTCGGCGGTGCGCAGCACCTTCTCGAACCTGCCGCAGATCGAAGTCCGCGGCTTCGGTTCCAACGGCCAGTCGTCGGTGTTCCTGGGCACCGAAATCAACAGCCACGTCAACATCATCGAGACCAAGGAATGGACCGCTTTCGGTGCGGCCAACTGGTACATCGGTGATCACACCGTCAAGTTCGGCTTCGACTACTCGAAGAACGACATCCTGAACTTCTACGGCCGCGCGGTGAACGGCGTGTATTCGTTCGATGACGTCGATGCCTTCCGTGCGGGTACCCCGAGCAGCTACCAGATCCGTGCTCCGCGTCCGGGCGGCAGCATCAACGACATCCCGGCCGAGTACACCCTGAAGAACGTCGGCCTGTTCGCGCAGGACACCTGGGCGGTCAACTACAACCTGACCCTGACCTTCGGCCTGCGCGTCGACATCCCGGACTTCAGCGACCAGCGCCTGTACAACCCGCTGATCGAGCAGACCTACGGCTACGACAACACCCAGACCGTCGACGACAAGCTGGTGCAGCCGCGTTTCGGCTTCAACTACACCTTCGACAGCGATCGTCCGACCCAGCTGCGCGGTGGCGTGGGCCTGTTCGGTGGCGCCGCTCCGAACGTGTGGCTGGCCGGCACCTACCAGAACACCGGCCTGAACTATGTCGAGTACAGCTGTTCCGGCGCCCAGGCTCCAGTGTTCTCGCCGAGCCCGGCGCCGAACATTCCCGCCAACTGCGCGGCCGGCAGCGCGCGCGCCAACGTCGACATTGTCGAGCCCGGCCTGAAACTGCCGTCGGTGTGGAAGGCGAACATCGCCCTGGATCACGAACTGCCGTGGTACGGCATCGTCGCGTCGGCCGAGTTGCTGTTCACCAAGGTCAACGACGGCATCGTGGTGGACCGCCTGGATATGTACAACGCCGCCGGCCAGGGCCCGACCGCCTACGGCCAGGACGGTCGTCCGATCTTCTGGAATGCGGCTGGCCTCAACCCGGCCAATGCCAATCCGACCCGGGGCATTGTCTACACGCCCAATGGCCCGTCTCCCAAGGCCAATCGTCCGGCCGGCATCGGCGACGTGATGCTTCTGCGCAACACCGACGAGGGCAAGAGCCGTCAGTACACCTTCGGCCTGAACAAGCCGATGCTCAACGACTGGTCCTGGTCGCTGGCGTACACCTACACCAAGGCCACCGAAGTCAGCCCGCTGACCAGTTCGCAGAACACCTCGAACTGGGGCAGCACCCTGATCGGCGCGGTCAACGGCGATATCGCGTGGGATTCGCGCTATGCCATCCGCGACCGCATCACCGGCACGGTGGAGTGGAAGCACCAGTTCTTCGGTGACTACGACACCCGTATCGGCCTGTTCTACGAAGGTCGCACC
>NZ_JANJUE010000280.1 GCF_024710765.1 Pseudoxanthomonas sp. | reverse complement strand
TGACCGGCAAGGAATACCAGATGCTGGAGCTGCTCTCGCTCCGCAAGGGTACCACACTCACCAAGGAAATGTTCCTCAACCACCTCTATGGTGGCATGGACGAACCGGAACTGAAGATCATCGACGTCTTCATCTGCAAGCTGCGCAAGAAGCTTTCGGTTGCCACCGGCGGCAAGAATTACATCGAAACCGTGTGGGGCCGTGGCTACGTGCTGCGCGAGCCCGACGAGAACGACGTCTACAACGAAAACGTCGCCTAGGCGCTGAATGCACCGTTGAATGGGAAACCCCGTGCGGCTCGGCCGCCCGGGGTTTTTTCATTGCGCGGGTATCGGTTCGGAACCCCATGGTCGTGCTGACGTTCTGCCCAGAGTAGCTTTCAGGGGGAAATCTCATGGCCGATCTGTCGCAGCGCCTTCGTGAGCCGCTGGTCCTGACCATAATGGTCCTCGCCATCGCTGGCTGGCTGGCCTTTCTGGCCATGTGGCTCAATTCCAGCGGCCAGTCCCAATCCCTGCAGGAACAGGTCGCGACCCTGACCGCCGAGCGCGACGAAGCCAGCCGCACGCTGGCGGAGCGCGAAGAAGCGACCGGATCGCTCGAGGATGCCCGGTCGCAGTTGCAGGGCTTGGAGCAGCAAGTGGAGGATGCGCAGGCTGCACTCGCCACTGCCCAGGCAGACCTCCAGGCTCGCAGCAGCGAACTGGATTCGGCGACGCAGACGCTGACTTCGAACCGGGAAGAACTGGCTAGCATCGAGGAGCAAACAAAACAGGCTCAGGTAGCGGTCGAAGACCTGGCGGCCCGACAGGCCGCGCTGCAGTCCGAAATCCAGAGCTCGAACCGGCAACTCAATGACGTGGGGGCACGCCTCGCCGAGGCGAGGCGGCAGGAAGAAACGGCCGCCGCCAACGTGGCGCAGCTTGCCGAAGAGGCGGCCGAGGCCACCGCCAGCCTGGCCGAAACACAAGGCCAGCTGCAAACGGCACGGGAAGAGCTGACCGCTGTCCAGGAGGACCGGGCCGAAATCGCCCGGCAGGCCGAGGTAGCGGGCGCAGACGTGCAGGGATTGCAGCAGCAGGTTACCGACCTGACCGCTCGCCGCGACACGCTCGAGAGCGAGGTGCAGGCCTATGAGGAACAGTTG
>NZ_JANJUE010000039.1 GCF_024710765.1 Pseudoxanthomonas sp. | reverse complement strand
GGGACAGGTCGGCGTTGCCGGAGGCGATTTCCCCGGCGGCGGTGTTGATGGCGGTGGAGGCGTCCTGGATGCGGCTGACGATGTCGGTCAGCTGGGCGACGGTGGCGTTGGCGTCGTCGCGCATGCGGGCGAACACGCCGTGGAATTCTCCCTCCATCCGCACCGTCAGGTCGCCCTGAGACAGCGCCGACAGCACGTACTGCAGTTTCGACAGATTGCCCTGCAGCACCTCGAACAGATCGTTGATGCCATGCGCCAGCGCCTGCAGGAATCCCTGCTTGCCGGTCACGTCGATGCGCCCGCCCAGATCGCCCCGCGCCGCCGCGCGCACGAGCGCGGTGATCTCCTGTTCGACCATGTGTTCCATCGCCAGGCTCTTCCATTCCAGCGTGGTGCCGGTCCGTTCGCCGTCCAGATGGATGGGACTCGCCACCAGCAGATAGTGATCGGCACCGAGCGTGATCGGCTGTTCGAAGCCCGCGTCCTCGTCATCCATCCGCCGCGCGACGGGTTCCAGCGCGTCATCCAGTTCATCCAGACGGCGCCCTTCCGGCGCGGTGATGCCCTGTCGTGCCAGCGCATCGGACAGACCGTGGTTGGCGAAGGCCACCGAGCCATCGGCCGCCAGCACCATCAGGCCGGTATGCGCATGATCCATCGCCTGGCGGATGCGCGCGTTCCCGCGCGCGGCCGCGCGCTCCCCGGCGATGCGTTCACGCAGGCGACCCTGCATGTGCGACAGCGACGCCATCAGGCTGCCGATTTCATCGTGCGGATTGTCAATCCGCACTTCATCGTCCAGGCGGTCGTCCGCAATCGCGCCTGCGACGTCGGCGGCGTCACGCAATGGCCGGCCCACGGCCCGCAGCACCGCCCACAGCACGCCGCCGAGCACCAGCGCCACCACCGCCACGGTGACGGCGAAGAACGCCGCCATCCCGATGCGCTGCGCACGCTGCCCGCGCGCGGCCTGCGCCAATCCGCTTTCCCGGGCGCGTGCCAGATCCGCCAGCGCGGGCGCGATGGCGGCGGCGGTGTCCTCCAGCGAGGCGACTTCCACGTCCAGTCCCACCCGGGCGGCGGTATAGGCCAGCAGCGCGCCCTGGTAGGTATCCACCTTTTCGCGCAGGTCGTCGCGCACCGCCTCGTCCAGCGACGTCGACGAAAGCGCCAGCTCGAACGGCAGCTTTTCCTCGCTGACCCGATCCGACTGCGCCGCGTCGCCGGTGCGCAGGAACTCGCTCTCGTGACGGCGCATGCGCTGCAGGAATGCTTCGATTTCCGGCGTCGAAGCGGCCTGTGCCGCGTCCTCCAATGCCCGTCCGGCCACGTGCAGGCGGGCGGACAGGCTGGCGTCGCCCTGCCCCATCTCGTCCACGCGCGCGTTCAACGCATCGATGCCGTCGGCGAATTCACCGATGCGTGCGGCAACCGTGTCCAATCGCGCACGGTCGCCGGCACCGGCGGGATGCCGCCGCAGCTGCGCGAGATCCTGGCGTAGCCGCTGTTGCGCCGATTTCAACGCATCGCGATCGGCCGTTTCCAGTCGAATCGCGTAAACCGTCTGCAGGCGCCGCGTCTGTTCGACCTGCCGCTCCCATCCGGCCAGCAGCGCACCATAGCCCTGCTGCTGCTGGAAAAGTCCGGCGGCGCGCGCCTGTCCCGCGCTGGCCTGCCAGTACGACAAAGCGATCAACACCAGTCCCGCGCCGGCCACCCAGGCGCACAGGCGCAGCTTGCCGGCGATGGTCATCCGCGCCAGCCGATGGACGAGCGTGGCACGGACCAGGCGGAACGAGGGGCGCCTCCAGGCGGAAGGCAGTCGGAACAAAGTCGGCATGGGGGACTCCGAGCAAAATTTTGCATCGGTATCGGCCGGCTTCCGGGAGTCTTTAGCGCCAGTTTCCAGTCGCCTTGCCGAGGCCGTGGCGAAGTCCGCGCGCTGCATGCCGTTGTAGCCGGTACATGCGACACCGTGATGACGGATGCCTGGAACGCCAGCCCCGCATGGCTTGGCGAGATGACGGGTCACCATCAGCGCCGTCGCGGAACTGTCATGCGAACCCGCTAGGTTCGCGGCCCCATGTGCCTCTCCGATTCCGCCGTCGCCTCCGATCCCCTGCTGGAAGCGGTCCTGCGCGGCCGTGAATTGCTGGCAGCATTCCAGCCGGTGGTCCGGCTGGAGGACAACCGGGTGGTCGCGCACGAGGGCCTGATGCGCATCGCCGGTCGCGCCTGCTCGCCGCTGGAGCTGCTGGACCGCGCGCGTGGCGCCGGACGGCTGGGCGAGGTGGAGACCGTGGCCGCCGGCATCCTGGCGCGCAGTTTCGACTTCGATCGTGGCGGCCGGCTGCTGGTCAATCTCAGCGCGCCCGCCATCCTGCAGGGTGAACTGCGTCCGCAACAGGTGATCGAGAGCCTGTTGTCGGCGGGCCGCGACCTGGGCCGCTTCGTCATCGAGATCACCGAGCGCGACATCGTCGAGGACGTCGGCCGCCTGGCCGACGCGCTGGGCTACCTGCGCGCGGCCGGCATCCGCATCGCCCTAGACGACTTCGGCAACGGCCATTCCAACTTCGAGCTGTGGCACGAGCTGTCGCCGGAGTACGTCAAGCTGGATCGCTACCTGATCCACCACATCGCCGACAGCCCGGGCCGGCTGAGCATCGTCCGCGCCCTGGTGCAGGTGGCCGAGAGCCTGGGCGCCGAACTGGTCGCCGAGGGCGTGGAGCGCTTGCAGGATCTGGCGATCATCAAGGATCTCGGCATTCCCTACGCGCAGGGTTACCTGCTGGGCCGGCCAGCCAGCGAGGTGGCGCTGGCGGTGCCGGCGGAGGTGCGCGAGGCGCGCTTCGAGAAACTGCCGGTCTGGCCGCGCGCGCGCCGGGCCTCGGATTTCCGGGGCGTCACCGCCGCGCACCTGCTGATCGAAGCGCCCCCGCTGACCGACGAGGCCAGCAACTTCGACGCCGAACACCTGTTCCGCAGCCACCCGGACCTGCCCTCGCTGCCGGTGGTGGATCGCGACGGCCTGCCGCTGGGATTGATCAACCGGCGCGTCTTCAACGAACGCATGGCGGTGCCGTTCGCGCGCGAACTCAACGGCCGCAAGACCTGCGCGCTGCTGATGCACGCCGCGCCGATCGTCTGCGACGTGGGCCAGAGCATCGACGCGATGTCGGAGATCCTGCTCGGCGAGGACCAGCGCTACCTGTCGGATGGTTTCATCATCACCCGCGACGGTCGCTACCTGGGCGTGGGCACCGGCGAGGCGCTGGTGCGGCGGGTGACCGAACTGCGCATCGAGGCGGCGCGCTACGCCAATCCGCTGACCCTGCTGCCCGGCAACATCCCCATCTCCGAACACATCGGCCGCCTGCTCGAAGCCGGTCGTCCGTTCGTCGCCGCCTACTGCGACCTCAACAGCTTCAAGCCCTACAACGATCAGTACGGCTACTTCCGCGGCGACCGCATGATCCGGCTGGTCGCCACCACCCTGCTCAAGCACGTGCAGTCGAGCATGGATTTCGTCGGCCATGTCGGTGGCGACGACTTCGTGGTGCTGCTGCAGAGCGAGGACTGGGAACGCCGTTGCCGCGACATCATCGCCGACTTCAACGCCGCCTCGCGGGCGCTGTTCGACGAACCGGACCTGGCGCGCGGGGTGCTGGAAAGCGAGGACCGCAGCGGCCGCTACACCACCTTCCCGCTGACCACCCTGACCATCGGCATCGTCCAGGTGGATCCGGCCCGCTACGAGAGCGCCGAGCAGGTCGCCTCGGACGCGGCGGCGGCCAAGCGCCACGCCAAGCGCCACGGAATCGGCCTGCATTCGGTGGCAAGCGGGGAACCGGTCGCGGAATAGGCAGGTCGTCCGCGGCTGTCACACAATCAGAACGCGGCCTTCGTATAGTCCGCCGCATGGACACCTTGGCCGAAATCCGGACCGCTCTGGATACCGCCAGCGACCGGCTGGCGCGGGGTCTCGTACGCCAGCCGCCGCAGGAGTTCCTCGACGAGCTGTGGACGCACATCTATACCGGCGCCCCGGTGGATCTGCAGCCCTATGTCTGGTCGCGGCTGATGGAACTGGGCGCCGGATTGATGCCGACGGCCGGCCTGGGTGATCGCTTCCAGCCACCGGCCAGTCATTACCGGCTATAAGCGACGGCTCAGGCCGGCATGGCCACCGGGGGCACGCCGGGACAGTAGCTCCGCAGGTAATCCATATGCGCCGGCAACTGGCGCACCGTGGCATCCACGCCTTCCTTAATCTCGCGCATGAAGCGGGCCAGTTCGGGCTCGCCCATCACCCCGGCCAGCGGGTGGTGCCGGCTTGGCGTGATGCCTTGCCCGGTCATGACCTGTATCCACGAATTCTCGGCGAACAATTCGGTGGGCACGTGGTAGACGTTGCCGGTCTCGCGGAAGAGATCGATTCGCCGTTGCAGCGAGGGCGGCAGTTCCATGGTGCCGACGGTCCGCCAGTAGGCGGTGTCGCGCCGCTGCGTGGCGTGGTAGTGCAGGACCACGAAATCCCGTACGTGTTGCAGCTCCGAGTCAAGTCGCGCGTTGTAGTCTTCAATCGCTTCCCGCGTGATGACGTGCGGGAAGGCGTGCAGCAGCCGGATGATGCCGCGCTGGATGAGATGGATGGTGGTCGACTCGAGCGGTTCGATGAAGCTCCCGGCCAGCCCCAGCGCCACGCAATTGCGGCTCCAGCACCGGTGCCGCTGGCCAGGCCGGAACCGCACCGGCCAAGGTTGCTTGATGATTTCGCCCTCCAGGCTGGACAGGAATTCTTCGCGGGCCTCCTCGTCGCTGGTGAACCGGCTGGAATAGACGATGCCGTTGCCGACGCGATGCTGCAGTGGAATCCGCCATTGCCAGCCGGCGCGGCCGGCGATGGCGCGGGTGTATGGCACCGCGTCGCGCACCGCGGTGGTCTGGGTCGCCAGGGCGCTGTCATTGAGCAGCCAGTGCGACCAATCGGTGAAGCCCACATTGAGGGTCTTTCCAATGAGCAGCGCGCGGAACCCGGTGCAATCCAGGAACAGGTCGCCCTCGATCATGGCGCCGTCTTCCAGGCGCAGCGCGGTGATGAAGCCATCGGCTTCATCGGTCATGACCTCGGTGATTTTGCCTTCGACCCGGCGCACGCCATAGCCTTCGCTGAACCTGCGCAGGAACCGGGCATACAGGCTGGCGTCCAGGTGATAGGCGTAGTTCATCTGGTAGCGCGGCAGGTGCGCGAACCGGCCTTCCTGCGCCGCGCGCAGCTCGATGCAGTAGTCGTCGTAGCTTCCGGCCAGGCCCAGGGCGTGGGCCCGCATCCAGAAATGATGGAAATTCGCCATCCAATGATCGCGTCCGGTCACCCCGAACGAGTGTATGTAGCGGTGACCCGCGTCCCGCCAGCCTTCGAACGAAATGCCAAGCTTGATCGTCCCCTGGGTCGCAGCCATGAACTCCTGCTCGTTGATCTCCAGCAGGCGATGGAAGGTCACCAGCGTGGGAATCGTCGCCTCGCCGACACCGACGGTGCCGATGTCCTCGGACTCCACGAGGGTGATGTCCAGGACCTTGCCCAGCATGCGTGACAGCGCCGCGGCCGCCATCCAGCCGGCCGTGCCGCCTCCGGCGATGACGACGCGCCTGACGGTCTTTCCCGGGATGCCGGCGGTTTGGAGCATGGGATATGTCCTCAGCGGTTGAGTCGTTTCAACAACCGGGCGCGGAGGTCGCGCGCCCGCTCCTCGTCCATCGGCCCCAGCACGCGTCGCGCCCGCTCCGGAATGTGCGCGGCGGTGGCGTCGCCGGGCCGGAAGACGTAGTGATCGAACACCTCGCGCCAGATCGCACGCTGTCCCGGTGGCAGGTCGCGTACCGTCATCAGCGCCAGCATCAGGGCATTCATCGGCGTGTCCATCCACGCCGGCGATTGCCGCCACCAGTAATTGACCAGCACGTTGAACGGTTCCAGCCCTTCCATGTGGTGCCACCACATGCTGGGAATCAGCACCGCGTCCCCGGGGGCCAGCTCGGCGGCGCGCGCATGCCGCCAGGCTTCGGCAAACCGCGGATGGCGCTCCAGGTCAGGCGCGGCGAAATCCACCAGGCTGATCGGTTGTCCCGCCGGGGTGAAATCGAGCGGCCCTACGTACAGGTTCGCCAGCTGCTCCGGGGGAAACAGGGTGACCCGCCGCCTGCCCGCGACGACGCAGGCCAGGTTGTCGGGAACATCCTGGTGCGCCGCGATGCGGGTCTGGTTGCCGATCCATATGCTCGCCAGCGGATCGCGGTCGCCCAGGGACAGGTCATTGTGCTGGCGGAACCCGGGCAGCCAGGTGTCCAGGGTCGTGGATGCCAGGTAGATCGCGGGGGGCGCGGGGTCGTCCAGGTATTTTCGCAACGTATCCAGGGCCACGCGCAGGGGCACGTGCTCCTGGCGGAAATTGAAACCCTGGAGATGCTCGTCGTAGAAGAACCGTCCGCTTATCCCGGGTGGTCCCACGGTCGCCACCACGGGCGGCCCGTCCGGGCGTTCGAATTCCTTCAGGTAGGCAATCGCCTCCCGTGGCGATCGGCGCGCTGCCTGCACCATCGGCCAGTGGCCCACCGCGTCCCGCAGGATCAAGGGACGCGGCGATCGCAGCAGGTCTTCCCGGCGGGCCTGCAGTTCGCCGGCATCCGCTTCCTCGATGGGCTCAGGTGCGGGCAGCATGGCGGCGGTTGAATCGGGCGATGAGATCGCGGAGGTTGGACAGCGACGCCGTCGCCATGTAAATGGCTTCCAGGTAGCCGGCCGCGTGCAGCCGGCCCAGTGCCTGCGCATCCAGCGCCTTCAGTCGCTCCTCGTGGATCACGTGGAAGCCCGCCATCCGACACGGCGAACCATCGTCCAGGGTGATGTCCAACACGAACGATTCCAGAAGGCCATGCTCCTGCAACGCCGCCGAAAAATCCCCGTTCGCCGCCAGCCCCTCATGCAGCGCCAGCAATACCGAGTTGATGCGTTCGAGGTAATCGGTCGTGCCGCCATGTTCACGGAATACGGCTTCCCCGTCCCCGTGCCTCGCGCGCGGATGGTCCAGGTCGACATGGATCAGCAGTTCCCCGCCGACCGCCCCGATCAGGAACGGTTGCCGCTGGATCGCCAGCGGAAGATACGGCGCCTGCCAGTCGCCGGCCTCGAGGAACAGGTTCTCGCCGGCCTGGAATCCAAACAGCGCCACCGGCTGGAAGCCACCGTCCTGGAGGCGCTGGAACACGATCGGGTAGTGCGCCTGCAGCGCGCGGAACTCCGCCGGAAAGGTCGGCGCCAGCATGACCGCGTCGCCCAGCTCCGCGCCATGCCGCGTGTCTATGCGCAGGTCGCGGTGATCGATGTTGTTGAGCAGGACATGTCGGGTCATCGCTGAACAGTACCGGCCGGGTCCGTGCATGATAGGCCGGGAGCGCGTCGCTGCGCTCCCGGCAGCTCGCACGGCCGGCCCTCAGAACTTGTAGCGGATGCCGAACATGTAGCGCGGCCCGTTCTGGGTCACCCACAGCGCCTGGTTCTCGTGGCGCCCATGGACACGCTGGGTCTCGTCGGTCAGGTTGATGCCCTCCAGGCTCAGGATCAGGTGATCGTTGACCTGGTAGCTGACATTGGCATCCAACTGGCCATAAGGCTCGGTGTAATTGGGGTTGGGCCCCTGTCCGTCGAAACGCCCGGACAGGAACTTGTCGCGCCAGTTGTAGGCCAGCCTTACCTGCCACTTGTCCTTGTCGTAGAAGCCGACCACGTTGAACGAATCGCTCAGCCCTTCGAGCGCGAACTGTTCACCGAGGCTGTAGTTGTCGTAGGCAAGGCTGGAATTGACGATGGTGTAATTGGCGGCAAGCCCGAAACCCGTGTCCTCGATCATGTGCTGGAAATTGAACTCCCAGCCATCCAGCGAGGCCGACTGCTGGTTCGCGGGCACGGTGATGTCGAAGCTGGCGACCGGGTCTCCGGGCTGGCCCACGATGGTGCCGGTCTCCTCCCCGTTGGTGTTGGTGCCGGTATGGGTGACGCCGGGATCGCCCGCATGGTTGCGGAAGATGTAGTTGCGGATGCACACCATGTCCGTGGCCGGGCAGCCTCCCGCGGTGATGGCATTGTTCCAGTAAGCGCCGCCGACCGGCGTGTGCAGGCCGAAGGAGGTATCCGCGATCTGCGTGGTGCCGATGTAGTTGTCGATGTTCTTGCGGAAGTAGCCCACCGAGACGAAGCTGGCCTCGTCGTAGTACCACTCGAAGGAAACATCGAAGTTGTCGGACACCAGCGGTTTCAGGCCGGGATTGCCCTGGGCGCCATCGCCGCCGTCGACACGCACGATATTCGCAATCGTCTTGCCACCCTGGATCTGCTCCCAGCCCGGGCGGCCGATGGTGCGGCCGTAGCTGGCACGCAGGACCATGTCGTCGGTGAGATCCGCGCTGAAGTCCAGGTTGGGCAGCCAGTACGCGTAGTCGCCCTCGAGCCGGGTGAAGCCGGCTTCGCCATAATTGACCACCATCTCGTTCGCCGACAGCCAGGTGATGCTCTGGCCGATCGGGACGAGTGCGGTCGAGGTCACGTCCGTCTTCTCGTAGCGCACGCCGACCGCCGCATGGATGGGCACCTTCCAGTCCCAGGTGGTGGTCCATTGCAGGAACGCGCTCCTGGACTTCTCGGTCGTCCGCATGTCGCGGGTGAACTCGTCGGGTGCCACATAGCAGGTGGGACACGCCGGATTGGCGTCGTTGCCGACCTGCGCGGCACGCTGGCGCAGTCGCTCGAAATCGAATACGAGGAAGCGGCTGCTCCAGCGCGGGTCGCCATGGTTGTCGAAACTGCTGAAGTAGCGCGACATGTCGTCGGCGTACCAGATATCGTCGTCGTAGTCCGCCGGTGACCCGACACCTCCCCAGGTGTCGCGCTGCATGTAGCCGTAGGCCGTGCGATTCTGCACCTCGGTCGAAGCCACGCCGAAGTCGAGACCGGAATAGTCGCCGAACTTGAAACGCCCCTTGACCTGGCCCTGCTCCACTTCCGACTTGGTATAGCTGTTGTGGAACACCGAGCCGGTCACCACCGCGCGCGATGGCTCCACGCCCCCATTGGGAAATTCCATGTGCACGATCGGAAGTGGCCGGCTGTAATCCACCGTGGTGGTGCCGCGCACGAACGCCGCGGCCGCGAGCACGCCGGCCGATCCATAGGGACTGTCCGGCAGGGTCTCGGCGGTGGAATCGTGGTAGTCGAACTCCAGGTTCAGCGAATCGTTGACTTCCCATTCCACGTTGAAGCCCAGCGACTTGTTCTCGCTCTTGGTCGCGAACTGCGCGCCGCCCATCGCCACGTCCGCCGTACCCGAGGTGAATTCCGAATAGGAGATCGGCGCCGACACGGGGCCATCGGTCCAGCTGCTTTGGCCCGGCTGGTAGTTGAACCATACCGAGAGCTCGCTGCGTTGCTGCTGGATCTTGTTCTCGGAGTAGGTGTAGTCCAGCGTGGTGGTCACCCGATCCGTGGGCGCCCATTGCAGGACGAGCTGTCCATTGGTGCGCTGGCGCTGGACGCCGTTGACGCTGTAGCCGGTGTTCTGCGGCCGGGAATAGACATCACCGGATCCCGGGCGGTTGGTGATGAGTTCGGAATTGGGCTCGCCCGGCTGCGGCAGGCGGTTCCAGCTGGTGGTGTCGTCGCCGCGGAACTTGGCCCAGCCGTTGGCGACCGAAGCCTGGCTGAAGCCGAAGTCGCGCTCCTGGTAGCTGGCCGAAAGCGCCACGCCGAACCGGCCGTCGGCGAACGTGTTGCTGAAAATGCCGGAAATCTCGGGCGTGACGGATTCGCCCTTGAAGGTGCGCGGCAGGTTGTCGACCGTCGTGTCGTTGACCGCCTTGAGGCCCACGCTGGCGACCAGCCCCGGATTGTCCAGCGGGCGCGCGGTCCTGATGTTGATGGTGGCGCCGATGCCGCCGCTGGGCGTGCTGGCGCGGGCGGTCTTGAAGACCTCGATGGCGCTGACCGCCTCGGAGGCGAGGTTGGCGAAATCAAACGCACGCGAGTTGGAGACGCCTGCGCCTCCCGACCCCAGCAGCGCCCCCGGCATCTGCCGGCCATTGAGCAGCACCAGGTTGAAGTCCGGTCCCACGCCGCGAACGGTGACCTTGGAGCCTTCACCAAGCGATCGGTCGATGGATACGCCGCTGATGCGTTGGAGCGATTCGGCGAGGTTCGTATCCGGGAACTTGCCGATGTCCTCGGACACGATGCCATCGACGATGCCCTGTCCATCGCGCTTCAGGTTCATCGAGGAAATGAAGCTGCCGCGGATGCCGGTGACGGTCACGGTATCCAGTGTTGCGGGATCGGCCTGCGGCGGCGCAGCCTGCGCGTCGTCGGCATTCTGCGTGGTCTCCTGTGACCAGGCCTGACCGGCGAGGGCCAGCATCAAGGCAGACGTCAGGAGCTTCTTCTTCGGAACGAACTGCACCTGCTTCATGGATCTTCCTCCCCGGAAATTCACGAACCGCATGACGCGCGTTTGCTCAATCGATAGTTGTCACCACTGCATGGCGCCGAATTGGACGCTCGATTGACAGCGTTGTCAACTTTTCAGGCATCCCATCCTTTTTTGGCGAAAAATCCCTTGTTTTTGGCCTTCCGGCACATGGTGCATTGCAGCTGAAACCGTTTTCGCGCGAGCCTTCCCAAAAATTTTCTTGCTCGTGAGATGGCCTTCGGATGCGATGCACGGTTGTGCATCAATCCGGGATCCCAAACACGCCTGCCCGTTTTTTTCGACATGACCGGACGAGAAGTCCACGAATGTCCACTGCCTGTCCCATCGTTGTCCTGTTCCACCGGATGAGGTGCGGGCGCCCGCATCAACGACCCGGTCGACCCGTCGATTCGCGGAACAGCACTTCGTGGGCAACGCGGACCATCGTCCCGGTGCCAGACATGCGGATTCGCTTCAGCAGTTCGAGGGTCGCGAGGCGCCCCATCTCGGCGGCCGGCTGGCGTACCGTCGTCAAGGCAGGATGGATGTGCCGTGCGATGGGAGAGTCGTCGAAACCACAAATCGACACGTCCGCGGGAACGCGCAATCCACGCTCGGACGCGACGCGCACGCAGCCCGCCGCCATGTCGTCATTGGCGCAGAAGATCGCGGTGGGCGGCTCGGCGAGGTCGAGCAGGTGACGTGCGGCGAGCATGCCGGACTCGAAGGAAAACGCCCCCTGTACCACCAGTGCGGGATCCTCGGCGAGGCCGGCCTCGCGCATTGCCTGTCGGTACCCGCGAAAGCGCCATTGGCATGCGCCGTGCGTGGGCGCGCCCTTGATATGGGCGATCCGTCGATGGCCCAGCGCAATCAGGCCTTCCATCAGTTCGACCACCGCCGCGGTCTCCTCCATCGTCACGCCGATCCGGCCTTCTCCCTGCCGGGGTGCGATGCAGGCGAATGGCACCCCGGACTCCTGCAGGAATTCGAGCACGACGGCATCGTCGGTCAACGGCGGAATCAGGACAGCGCCATCCGGCGCGAAATGCTCGAAGGCCGCGTCCAGATCCGCCATCCTGCGCGGACGTGATGCGCCCAACGGCACCAGCACCAGGTTGTAATGGTTGGCACGACAGGCATCGAGCATGCCGCCCTGTACTTCCATCAGGTAGTTGAGCGAGGGGTTGTTGTAGATCAGCGCTACCGTGTAGGAGCGCTGTCCAGCCAGACTGCGCGCCGACAGGTTGGGCCGATACTGCAGTTCGTCCACCACCTGCAGTACGCGCCGGCGCGTTTCCTCGCGCACGTTCGGCTCATGGTTGAGTACGCGCGATACGGTCTTCATCGACACACCGGCCGCGGCGGCGACATCCTCGATTCGACTACGCATGGTTCCTGCGATCCCTTGGCGATGTTGCTCCCACCTCCCGCGGGGCGTCGCATGGGCCTGTTCGGCCGGTCCCGGCGGATGGAGCGGTGGCAAGGTGTAACAAGCCCTTGACAGCGCTGTCAACGACGAATGTGCCAGGTTCTCCGGAGCGTTCGCACCGCGCGTCGTCGTGGCACGCGGGTGCGCGGCGCATCCTGCGACCGAAAAGGTTTCGCGTAAGCGCCGAGTCTGATGTGGACGGGACGATGGACGGATTGCCCGTCATGCCGGCATTTCGGCACCGCCGGAGGTCAGGCGCGCGCCCGCCGAACACTGCCGTACGCGTCAACGCGGTACTTCCACTCCATCGACCCTGAAAGGGAAGTTTGCATACGCGGCGTGCCCTGCGCCATCGCGGACTTCCACGAACAAGCGGTAGTTGCCGACGCCCACGGGTGCCTGGAAGCGCAGGCCTCCCGGGCTCACTTCGCGGGTCTCCATCCGCACCTGCGGCGGCACCTGCTCGGCGTCGCCGCCCACGGTCGTGGCCGTGCTCTCCTCGAGCAGTTGCCAACGGAATGACAGCGGGTCGCCCTCCGGATCGACGCTTTCCACCCGTGCCACCGCGGCCTGCCCGGGCCGCAAGATCACGCTCTCCTCCGCCCGTTTCCCCTCCAGCAGGATCGGGGTGGTCCAAGGCGCGCGATTGGCCGGCCAGCGGCCGGTCCAGAGGTACTGCATCGCATCCACGCCGGGCGTGCTCTGGCCGCTACGCAGGAACAAGCCGTACCAGGTGGGTGTGCGTTCCTGCTTGTCACCCCACAGGAACACATAGGACCCCAAGCCCTGGCGCGTGTCACTGGCAATATGTCGCTGGTAACGCTCCAGCAGCCAGCCCGCCTTCGTGGATGCATCCGCTTCGATGGGCGCGTTCCAGGTGGTCCTCGGACTCTCCCAGTGCCCGGTCGGTCCCCACTCGGTCACGATATAGGGTCCGGTCCACCGGCCCTGCGCCAACTTGTCCTGCAAACCCACGATGTCGCCATACAACTGGATCCCGATGAGATCCAGGGCGGGTGCGCGCGTCCTTAGCTGCATGGCCAATGCCGAATCGAATCCGGCCAGCGTGGTCATGACCGGATGGCGGGGATCTTCCTCGTGGATCATCACCGCGATGTCGTTCACCGCGTTCCAGACGCGAGGATTGCGGGATTCCAGGTTCAATTCGTTTCCCACCACCCACATCAGCACCGCCGGATGGTGGCGGTAGAGCCGCACTTCTTGACGGATACGCTCCAGCTGTTCCCGGACCGACACCGCATCGTCATAGTCGAAGCCGTGGCGTTCACGCGCCACCTCGATGCCCATCGCCACCCTCAATCCGTTGCGACGGGCGCGGTCAAGCATGGCAAGCACCCGGTCCCGGTCGATGCCGGTACTCCAGGTACGAAACGAATTCCCGCCCCGGGCGGCAAGTTCTTCCTGGTTTCCGTCCACCAGGCCGGCTCCGCGGACGACGAAAGGCTGGTCATCGACGAGAAGCCGATAGCCCTCCGGCCCTTCGTGGATGCGGACCTGCGACGGCCCTTCCGTGGCGCCGGACCATGCCTGCGCCGCGAGCGGCGCCAGCCCACACCACAGCATGAGGCTTCTCATCGGCTTGATACCAGGATCGCGCGGCGATGTCCGCAGGGCATCCCGATGATAACTTGCTCGCGGCTCGCCGCCCGCTTCGTTCGTTTGTCAGGCGAACGGTTGATCGATCGCCGGCGACGGCGGGGTGAACCACTGTGCACCCGCTTCGGTCACGTGGAAATGATCCTCCAGCCGGATCCCGAAGCGTCCGGGCACCACGATCATCGGCTCGTTGCTGCAGCACATGCCCGGTTGCAGCACGGTCGCGTTGCCGCGCACCAGGTACGGCGCCTCGTGCACCGCCAGGCCGCAGCCGTGCCCGGTCCGGTGCGGCAATCCCGGCAGGCGATAGCCCGGGCCCAGTCCGGCGGCCTCCAGCACCCGGCGTGCCGCCAGATCCACCGCTTCGCAGGCGACCCCTGGCCGCACCGCCGCGAACGCGGCTGCCTGCGCGGCCTGCTCCAGATCCCAGATGCGGCGCTGTTCGTCATCGGCGCGGCCATGGATCCAGGTGCGGGTGATGTCGGAGTTGTAGCCCTGCACGCTGCAACCGGTGTCGATCAGGACCAGATCCCCTTCCCTCAATGACTGCACGCCGGGCACGCCATGCGGAAACGCGGTGGCGTGGCCGAACTGGACGATGCAGAACGTCGAACCGCCATCGGCGCCGAGCGCGCGATGCGCCTCGTCGATGAAGCGGACCAGCTCGGCGGTGGTGGTGCCTTCGCGGGCGATGCCGGCGGCCAGGCGGTGAACCTGCAGGGTCATGTCGCACGCCTGCTGCATCAACGCCAGTTCCGCCGGCGACTTGTGCATCCGGCAACCGTCGATCAGCGGCGTGGCGTCGCTGATCATCCGCGCTTCCAGGTGATCGCACAGGCCGTGATGAATCGCGAAGGCGGCCAGCGGATCCAGCGCCAGGGTGCGCGCGCCCCGGCTCTTCATCGCCTGTGCCACGTGCGCATGGGGGTCCTCGTCCTCCTCCCACAGGCGCACTTCCACCGGAATCTTCAGCACCGCTTCCAGCGATCCGGCCTCGAACGCCGGGCAGATGATCACCGGCAGGCCCCGCGCGGTGACGAGCAGGGCGACCAGGCGTTCGCTGGCGCCCCAAGGCACGCCACAGAAATAGCGCAACGACGCGCCCGCGTTGACCAGCAGCGCATCCACGCCGCGCGCGCGCATCAGCGCCTGCGCGCGTTCGATGCGCTGCTGGTATTCCTCCGCCTGGATCGCCGGCGCGTGCGTGGACCACGGGCGCAGCGATGCCTCGGCATCCGCGCGGGCGAGATGGCCAATCTGCGCGCTCATGCGCCCGCTCCCACGTCCGCGTCGGTCCAGCGGCCATCGATCTGGCGCGCGATCCCGCCCGGATTGCGATCGCGCAGCAATGCCGGCAGGCGTGCGTCCGGCACGTGGTCGTAACTGTGCAGGGCCGCGAAACGGCGGATGGCGGCGGGCATGCCGACCGCGGTGAAGCCGGGATGGCTGGCGCTGGGCCAGGGCCCGCCATGGTTCATCGCCGCGCTCACCGCCACGCCGGTCGGCATGCGGTTGCCGATCAGGCGGCCCACCCGCGCGCGCAGCAGCGGCGCCAGCCGATCGTAGAGCGCGTCGTCACGGCCATCATCGGCCGCGTAAACGGTGCCGGTCAGTTGCCCTTCCAGCACTCGCACGATGGCTTCCATCTGGGCCGGATCGCGTGCCCGCACCAGCAGGGTGACCGGACCGAATGCCTCCTGTTGCAACGCTGGCGCATTGGCGAGGAATCGGTCCCCGTCCACGGTCAGCAGCGCCGGACGGCAACGGAAACCGCCGCCGCTGCCGTCGCCACCGCCCGCCAGCACCATGGCGCCGGCCGCGATCAACGCGTCCACCGCGCTGCGCAGATGTTGGAGTCCGCCGCGCGACAGCAGCAAGGCCTCGGGCGCATCGGCGAATCCGCGCCGCGCGGCGTCGGCGAAGGCATCGCCCTGCACGCCTTCGGGCAGCAGCACCAGGCCCGGATTGGTGCAGAACTGCCCGGCGCCGAGCGTGCAGGAAGCCAGCAGTTCCTGCGCCAGCGCCCCGGCGCGATCCGCCAGCGCTCCCGGCAGCATCAACACCGGATTGACGCTGGACAGCTCGCCGTAAAACAGCACGCCGGCCGCGTCCGCCGCGGCCTTCAGCGCCTGGCCGGCGACGCGGCTGCCGGTGAAGGCGACCGCGCCGATGCGCGGATCCCCGGCGGCGCGCAGGCCCAGCGGCGCCGGCAACTGATACAGCAGCTGCACGCTGGCGGCCGGAAGCCCGGACGCCAGCAGCGCCGCGTGCGCCAGGCGCGCGAGTTCGCGGCTGGTGCCCGGATGACCCGGATGCGCCTTGGCGATCACCGCTGTGCGCGCAACCAGCGCCGAGGCGAAATCGCTGCCGGCGATGGCGTTGAACGCGAACGGGAAGTTGGCCGGGCCGAGCACCAGCGCCGGCTTGCCCAGCGGCGCCAGCCACGAGCGCAGGCCGTTGCCGGTATCGATGGTCGGCAGGGTCCAACCGTGGCTGCGCGCGGCCTGGGCGGCCAGCCGCAGCTGGCCACAGGTGCGCGGAATCTCCGCGCCGAGGAAACGCGGCGACACCGGCAGGCCGGTCTCGCGCTGCGCCAGTTCCGCCAGCGCCTCGCGGTTCGCCTCGATGGCATCGGCGTAACCTTCAAGGAAACCGGCGATGCGCGCCGGATCCGCCGCGGCCAGTTCCTCCGTCACCGCCGTGGCCGCGGCGATGGCGGTTTCCAGATCCCGCTCGCCGCTGATCGGAAACGCATCACCGAACGCTTCGCCGCGATCCGGATCGTCGGCGCGGAACGTGCCGGCCGCATCCAGGCTCTGGCGCCACTCTCCGGCCAGCAGGACCGGTGCCGCCGCGCCGGTCATGACAGGCGCGGCGGGCGGGCCGCGGCGTCGCGGATCACCTGCAGCGCCGCCTCGCGCTCGGTGCCCTCCACCAGCAGGCGCGGCGCGCGCACGTGCTCGCTGCCCATGCCGACCTGCGCCTGCACCAGCTTGATCAACTGCACGAACTTCGGAACCGTATCCAGCCGCAGCAACGGCAGGAACCATTCGTAGAGTTCGCGCGCGGCGGCATAGCCGCCGTCGCGGGCGAGTTCGAACAAGCGCACGGACTCGCGCGGATAAGCGTTCACCAGGCCGGCGATCCAGCCTTCGGCGCCCATGCCCAGGCCTTCCACGATCGCATCGTCCATGCCCACCAGCAGCACCAGCCGATCGCCGGTCAGTTCCTTGATCGCGGCGAAGCGGCGCACGTCGCCGGAGGATTCCTTGACCGCATGCACGTGCGGGTAGTCGCGCGCCAGCTCCGCGATCTGCGCCGGGGTGATGTCGGTGCGGTAGGCGATCGGGTTGTTGTAGATGATGGCGGGCAGATCGACCGCTTCCAGCACCGCGCGCGCGTGCGCGGCGGCTTCGTGCCAGTCGCTGGTGTAGACATACACCGGCAGCACCATCATGCCGCCGGCGCCGGCGTCCTTCGCCGCGCGCGCCAGGCGCACGGCCTCGGCGGTGGAGAGCGCGGCGATGCCCGGCACGATCGGGGCGCGATCGCCCACCGCCGCGACCAGGGTGCGGATGATCGCGATCTTCTCGTCGAAGGACAGGGTGGCGGCTTCACCGAGCGAGCCCAGCGGCACCAGCGCGGTGCAGCCGGCATCGACCAGTTGCCGCGCATGGTCGGCCAGGAAGGCGTGATCGACGCTGCCGTCTTCCTTGAAAGGCGTGGTGATGGCGGGCAGGACGCCGCGCAGGAACTGGCTTGGATTCATCGGTATGCACCTGGTGGGTTGGGATCGGTTGAGCGGGAAACACCGGCCAGCGTGTCGAGCCGGGCCGGGAACAGGGGGGGCCGTCGCGGACCGCCCGCGACGGCGGACAGGCCGAGTTCGGCCATGGCGGTGCCGCAGACGCGGCCCTGGCAGGCGCCCATGCCGCAGCGCGTCGCCAGCTTGGCGTCGCGCGCATCGGAGAGGCCTTCCAGTTGCGCGAGGGTGACGTCCTCGCATCGGCAGATCAGGGTGTCGGCGGGTAGCGCGGGCCAGGTCTGCGACACGGGCTCGAAGCACGCCTGCAGCCACGCCGCGAATGCGCGCGCGTGCCGCCGTTGCCGCAGCAGGGTGGCGGGAACCGCGTCTTCGCCGGCGGCGGCGACGTGGCCGGCGATCGCGCCTTCGGCCAGCGCGCAGTCGCGCCCGCCGATGCCGCAGGCCTCGCCGGCGGCGTGGACGCCCGGCACGCTGGTGCGTTGCCAGCCATCCACGCGCACGCGCGGATGCCGCGCCGGCGTTTCCAGCGCGCAGCCCAGCAGGCGCGCAAGCTCGACATCCGGCACCAGTCCCTGGCCGACCGCCACCCCGTCGCAGGCAACACGCCGGCGCGAAGTTCCCTGGCGGAACTCGACTTCCTCGACACGTCCGTCGCCGTATGCGGCCAGCACCTCGCTGTCATGCCGATACGCGACGCGCGCCAGTTGCAGGCGCAGCGCCAATGCCTGCGCGGCCTTGCCCGGCCAGCGCGGCAGGCGATACGCGAACCGTCGCAGGCGTTCGCCGGGCGTGCGTTCGCAGATGCCGAGCACCCGCGCGCCATGACGCTGCAGCGTGGCCGCGGCGGCCAGCAGCAGCGGACCACGACCGGCCACCAGCCAGCGCTGGCC
>NZ_JANJUE010000270.1 GCF_024710765.1 Pseudoxanthomonas sp. | reverse complement strand
AGATCCAAAATTTGATTGGATTTAATGTGAAATGGGTATTTTTTCTCTTGATATGAGAAATGGCCGCCAGTGCAGGGCAGTAATTCGTGCGCTCTTTTTTATTTATCGGTGAAATTCTGAGCTAAAGCTCACCATTGATCTTATATTTGCTAACCTGCTTTTGCGGGCGGGTTCGAGGAACGAATGGAGTCGGCGGCTTGTAGAGAGGGGGGCGATCGTCGGTTGCAGTATCAGGGATGGCTTGGTGTAGGCCGGCCGCTGAAGGGTGGCGACCTCAGGGTGACCGCTTCGGGAGGAGGTTTCATGCGGGTCGTTAAGCTAATTCGCGCAGTGCGCGGACACTTCAGGTCGTATGGGGGGGCGCTCAACAACTATGAGTTCCCCCGCACTGTCCAAGGGTCCGGAAAATCCGCCGGTACCGCCCGGTTGGCAGGACGTTCGCGATCGAATAGAGAAATTAGAGCAGGATCCAAGAAGGCGGCCGCTGTTAGTCAACGCACGCAAACGTCTTGCGCCCGTGTTGGCTGCACAAGGCAGCTTGACCTTCCTTCGATTGGAGAAGGGGCTGTCGAGGCGAGCTCTCGCTGCATTGTGTTCGATCGACGTATCTCAGTTGTCACGCATTGAAGCCGGCAGTGAGGCCCCACGACTGTCGGTGTGCCGTAGACTCGCGCAGGCGCTGGATGAGTCGTTGGATGTGATCGCTACGGCGATTGCTGCGAGCGGACCAAAGGAACCGAAACGTGGTCCGGGGCCAACGTGAGGCATGGCCTGGGAAGTCGAGCTGGAAGGGATGCGTTTGGAAGCGAATAATGCGGCGCCGAGTCATGCCAGCCAGGGCGCGTGTTCAAATTCGGGCTGCGTTGTTCAAGGTCGTACTGTATTGGCGACCGAGATTTCCGGGGACAGTGCCCTGAGGGCGCATATGAACGGGGGCGACCGCGCATGAAGGACCAGGAAGGCGCAGATATGGACGAAATGGTCGATATCTTGGACGTGCCTGCAATGGAGCGTATTCGGGCATTACGGCGAGGGATTCATGTTCAGGTCGCGGCGACCTTCGCGCGCAAACTTGGGTTCACTCTCGATCAGCTCTGTGAGGTGCTGGGTGTTGATATGCCGGCGGCGAGATCGCGGGGGAGGCTCTCGCCGGTTGCGTCGGAGCGAGTACTGTCGCTGTTTCGGCTGGTGAACTTTGTCGACTCTCTCATCGAGCGCTCGGGCGATCCGCGGGAA
>NZ_JANJUE010000365.1 GCF_024710765.1 Pseudoxanthomonas sp. | reverse complement strand
CTACCTCTATCTGATACTTTTCATGTAGCTCAGTTTTAGCGTCAGACCTAGGAGGTTTTGGTGGCTTGATTTTAGACTTAGATGTGGCTTTATCGGTCAATTCTCTAATAGAAAACGCTGTTACTATTGCTACCAATGTGTCTTTATCGAACTCATCAATATCTCTTATGAAAGCCAGTCTTTCATCACTATCTTCTGTTTTTAGTTTCTTACGAAGCTCCGCACTTCTTCTAAGAGCTGCAACTCTGGCTCTGTTTATGTCAGCATCCCCTACCAGTCTCATGTATACTGGTATTCTTTCCTTCTTACTTATTATTTCAAATGACTTATTCCACTTGAATAGCGGGCTAATATCTACATCATTTCTTTCAACAATAGTTGTACTCATCCTATAAACCTTTCTTATTCCCGAAAATATTTAATTAAAAACAGGGCTACATACCATCTATAAAGATGTTAAGTAGCCCTGTAATTATAATCCTTTATGCTACAAATTTATTTTAGTAAATTATGGCATTGAGCCACTATAGATAATACACTGAGAGTCTAAGCTCTTAAAGTTGAATGTCTGTGTGGCATTGTTATTTACGTTGGAAGTGTAACTATCTCCAACGATTGTTATGCTTGGAATGTAAACAGTTTTGATTACATCAAATGGTTCACCTGTGTCACAAGGATCTTTCAACTCTATCTTTAGAGATAGAGCCAATTCCTCACAACCTTCACCAGGTCCCCATTCTACCCCGGCACCAGAACCTATAACACCAGTTGTTAGAAGTTCTACCAATTCTGTGTCAGTATCAAGAACTGTAATGGTACCTTCAACTGTAGGTACTTGTCTTTGATAACCAACCACATTCCTCGAACCAATCTGCTTAACAGGCTGTACGTTCATGTTACCGTTAATTGCAACAGACTGTACTCTAGCAATTCCGTTGGTAGCGATAGAAACATCTACGTCTCTACCTCTGATAGCCACAGGCATTGATGGGTCATTTACATCAGACCAATTTAGACCTGCTGGATCTGCATGGTATACAACCAAAACTTGAGAAGTTCTGGTGTCGCCAGTAGTAACTACAGATCCTGATATGCTGTATTCTCCAGCACCAGGAGCTGATGGAACTTCAACTAAGTAGTCTCCATCTAGAATCACTGATATAGCGTAGTTTCCATTCTTTAGCTGAATAGGTGTCTGCGTTAGGTTGAAAGTAGTAGTTCCTGTGGTAAATTTATCCACTACAACGTCATACTTTAGGTACCTTCTTTCTGAACCTATAGCGGTATAGTCTTCGGTTGAATCACCGTCGACAGTGTAATTGTATGCAAAATCTCTAATCTGCAGTCTTCTACCGCTGATAGATTTTACAAAATCGGACACATCATCATCTTTTACAAACAGAACAGCATCGATTTCTCCTAGGTTTGATATGTCAACACCAGAACCCGGATAAGCGTTTGGATCTGTTCCAGTCAAAGCTGCGAAAATTTTAATTCCCACATCAAAAGCACTGAAAGTAAGAGTTACTTCTGGAATGTCCTTAGTCTCTCCAACGTGTCTGGGATTTCCAAGTTCATCCTTGGTTTCCGATGGTTGGTTAGATGTCAGGGTCAATCTCTGGACTCTTGAAGCTGTAAAAGAATCTCTAGGTCCCACGATCATTAGTTGCAAATCCTTTGATGGGACTGCTAATCTTTTAGCCATTTAATTAGACCTCCTGAATTACGTCGTTTTGAGCCACAAAAGCTATAGTAGCTCTGTAATATAATTTATCTAGTACATCT
>NZ_JANJUE010000246.1 GCF_024710765.1 Pseudoxanthomonas sp. | reverse complement strand
TTAGGCGTTGTGGTAAGAGGAGTTCTTATTTATAGTAACAATTGGTTTTGGCATGAAGGGTGGGCCCACAGCACAGCGCGATCCTGCGGGGTTGCAGAATGCCCTACCAATAGCCGGGTGATCTGCCTTGGTGTTTTGTACGGTGCTTCGGCCAACCGGTGTTGTTATCCTTAACCCCGATACATCCCATGTCTCTCTTGCACCGTCTGAGCCTGGCTCAGAAATTTCTGATTCAGGGTTTTGTGGCATTCGTGATGGTGGCGATCCCCACGGGCTTGTACATGCGCCTTGCCCTGGAGGACGTTGCCCAGGCCAAACGCCAGGTCCAAGGTGACAAGGTGGTGACCGAGATCAACCGCGTCATCCAGTTCTCGCAGACGCACCGCGGCCTTTCCGCCAGTGCCCTGAGCGGCAATGAAAAACTGGCGCAGCGCCGTCCCGCCATGGCGCAGTCGCTGTCGCAGGCCATCGGCAAGGTCGATGAAGAACTGAAGACCACCCAGGCGCCTCAGCAGATTGCCGCCCTCTGGGCCGAGCGCCGCCAGGAATGGGTGGCTCTGGAGCAGGGCGTCGCTGGAAAACAGATCCAGGCGGCCGAGAGCACGCGCCGTCATACCGACATGATTGCCCGCCACTTTCTGGTGAGCGAGGCCGTCATGGACGGATTTGGTCTGTCGCTGGACGCCCGTATCGACACCCACATGCTGACGCAGGCGGTGCTGGTCAAAGCCATGGTGCTGACCGAATACATGGGACAGATGCGCGCGCGCGGCGCTGCGTTTCTGACGGTCGGATCCCTGCCGCCGGAAGGCCGCGCCGCGATGCAGGGCCTGCACCGGCAGGCGCTGCAGGCACAGGCCGACTTCTTCCGCAATCTGGCCAAGGCCACCGATGCCAACCCGGTGATGCGCCAGGCGCTACAGGCTGCCGCACAGAAGCAGCGTGAGCAGATCGATCGGACGCTGAAAATGGCCGAAGACGGGCTCATCAATGCCCAGGAACTCACGGTCACGCCCGAGGCCTATTTCGACGACTTTACGCGCACGATCGACGGCATTTACGAGTTCAACGGCCTGGCCATGCAGGTGCTGGAGCGCGCGCTCCAGGATCGGGTCGTGCAGGCGCAGTGGCTGGCTTATGGCACCCTGGGCTTGCTGGCGTTGTTCGTGGTGGGCGCCTGCGGGATGG
>NZ_JANJUE010000277.1 GCF_024710765.1 Pseudoxanthomonas sp. | reverse complement strand
CATCACGGCGCAGCTGTGCTTTGACTACCAGGGCCATCGGGGCTGGTGGGCGCAAGGCCCCACGGGGGTGCTGGTCGAGGGCGCCGGGGGCCGGGTGTTGCTGCAGCGCGACCTGGCCGCCGAAGGCGATGCCTTGGCCCGCCTGCACGCTCTGGGGATCGAGAGCCTGGGAAGTGGCGGGGTTTTCGGCATTCCCGGCCCACAGCCGCAGCAGGCCTGGCTGGAATGGGCTGACGAGGGCTTTGCCGTGCTGCGTGATGCGGGGTTTGACCTGACGACCGACGCCGCGCTCGATGGCTGGATCGCCCGTGCCCCGGAGATTGCGGTGCGCCTGGATGCGCAGGGCGGCGACGAGGCGACCTCGCCCTGGTTTGCGCTCTCGCTGGGCGTCGAGATCGACGGGCGGCGCCACGACATCCTGCCCTGGCTGCCCGACCTGATCGCAGCGGCCGCAGCCCAGCCGCCCGATCCGGCCACCGGCCTGCCGACTTTGCCGCCCCATGTGTTCCTCCAAGCGCCCGGTGGGCAAGGTTTTGTGCGTCTGCCCACGCAGGCGTTGCGCCCCTGGATGGCGGCGCTGCTCGAACTGGTGGGCGAGCGCGCGCACGATTTCACCCAGGGCAGCCTGAAGCTCTCGCGACTGGAAGCCCTGCGCACCAGCGCCGTGCTGGGCGAGGGCGTGGTCTGGGAGGGGGCCGATGCCCTGCGCGCGCTGGCGCGCCAGTTGCAGGGCCGGGCGGCCTTGCCCGAGGTGCCGGTGCCGCCCGGCGTGCAGGCCAGCTTGCGCCCCTACCAGCAGCAGGGCCTGAACTGGCTGCAGTTTTTGCGCGCACATGGCCTGGCCGGTATCCTGGCCGACGACATGGGCCTGGGCAAGACGCTGCAGACACTCGCGCACATTCAGGTGGAAAAGGATGCCGGGCGCCTGACAGCGCCCGCACTGGTGATTGCGCCCGTGAGCCTGATGGGCAACTGGCGGCGCGAGGCCGAGCGCTTTTGCCCCGGGCTGCGCAGTCT
>NZ_JANJUE010000148.1 GCF_024710765.1 Pseudoxanthomonas sp. | reverse complement strand
GAGAATCCTTGCGAAGCGCATTTCCATAGGCATCGGCGACGGCGGGGCGGAGGAACCGGCTACGATTCTACCCCTGCCGAAGGATCCCCACTGAATGCCCGCCGGAACCCTGTTCATCGTCGCCACGCCCATCGGCAACCTCGCCGACCTATCGCCCCGGGCGCTGGACACCTTCCGCCAGGTCGCCGCCATCTGCGCCGAAGACACCCGCCGCAGCGGGCAGTTGCTGGCCCATTTCGGCATCGAGCGGCCCCTGATCGCCCTGCACGAGCACAACGAGGACGCGCTCGCGCAGCGCATCGTCGCGCGCCTGCTGGCGGGCGAGTCGCTGGCCCTGGTCAGCGACGCCGGCACGCCGCTGGTCAGCGATCCCGGCTACCGGCTGGTGCGCGCGGCGCGCGCCGCCGGGGTGCCGGTCAGCCCGGTGCCGGGCGCTTGTGCCGCCATTGCCGCGCTGAGCGTGGCGGGCTTGCCCAGTGATCGGTTCGTATTCGAGGGGTTCCTGCCGGCCAAGGCGTCGGCGCGGCGCGATCAGCTTGCGGCGCTGGCGGGCGAATCACGCACCCTGGTTTTCTACGAATCCTCGCATCGCATCGCCGAATCGCTGGCCGACATGCGCGCGGCCTTCGGCGGTGATCGCCCGGCGGTACTGGCGCGCGAACTGACCAAGCTGTTCGAGACCGTGCTGGACGGCAGCCTGGCCGATCTGCAGCAACGGGTGGATATCGACGACAACCAGCGCAAGGGTGAGTTCGTGGTCATCGTGCAGGGCGCCGGCGAGGATGCCGATGCCCAGATCGCCGAGGGCCGCCGCGTCTACGCGCTGCTCAACGCGCACCTGCCGCCATCCGCCGCCGCCAAGCTGGCGGCGGAGATCACCGGTGCGCCGCGCAAGGCGCTGTATGGACAGAAGGACTGAGGCGCACGTTCGACACCGCCTGGTTCAGCACCGTGCGCGCGCGCCGTGAGACAATGGCCGCGGCGGAGCCGGCCAGACAGTCGCGTCATGCGCAAGCATGCCGAGGAAAGTCCGGGCTCCACAGGGCACGGTGCCAGGTAACGCCTGGGCGGCGCGAGCCGACGGAAAGTGCAACAGAAAGATACCGCCGAACGGCTCTCCGGAGCGCGTGGCAAGGGTGAAATGGTGCGGTAAGAGCGCACCGCGAGTCCGGCAACGGACCGGCACGGCAAACCCCACCGGGAGCAAGACCAAATAGGGAGGCAATGCCGCGGCCCGCGGTGCTTCCGGGTAGGTTGCTTGAGCGTAGCGGTGACGCTGCGCCTAGAGGAATGACTGTCCACGACAGAACCCGGCTTATCGGCCGGCTCCGCCCTCATGTTTACTGGGCTTGTGCCCAGTAAACCCCAAAGTTCGCCGCGCGAACTTCGGGCCCCGATGCGCACTTCCATACCCCGTCATTCGCGCCGCTGGCGCGAATTCGCCCCCTGACTCAGGGGGCTTTGTGTTTCTGGATAGATCGCTCTGAGAGGCGCTGGGCCTTCCCGTCATTCGCGCCGTCGGCGCGAATTCGCTCCTTGACTCAGGGGACTTCGGGCAGAACCCGGCTCATCGTCCGGCAATCACTATCCCGTCCGCCGCCGCGCTGACGCTTGCATCAACAGAAGCCCCACGATGCATCCGCATCGCGGGCACCAGGCTCGTATCTCCGGACTCCCGTTCGCGCCGCTGGCGCGAATCCGCTCCCTGACTCAGTGGGCATTGGTGGAGTCTCGCCCATTGGCTGGCAATCCACGCATTGCATCGCTGAGGTCTGGATCAACCGCAGAAGGCCGGCGATGCGTTCGCATCGTGGTGAGGCCGGTTGCTACCTACGGAGGGAGCCGGTTGCTGAGGGTGGTTTCGCCCAGCACGGTGCCGTCGGGGGCGAAGCGGCGCTCGCTGATCCAGCCGTGGCCCTGGTGGTCGAGGGCGATGATGGTGCTGGCGCGGGTGCCGTAGACGGGATTGCGGATGAAGGCGGCCGAGAGCAGGCGTTCGCGTTCCAGGCCCACGCCGGTATCGGGCAGGTCGCCGTCGGCGGCCAGGTGCTCGTCGGCCAGGCCGCGCCAGAGCATGTCCACCTCGTCCTGGCGGCTGGACACCCAGTCGGACATGACCCGCATCAGCCGCAAGGTCTTCGGCCAGGGTTCATCGAGGTCACCGTTGGACAGGCCGTGGATGCCGTCGGCCAGCGGCATTCGGCGGGGATTCGGGTAATTGCTGACGTATTCGCAGACGTTGGTGTCCGCAACCAGCAGGTTGAAGGGAGCATAGGCCCCGGCTCCGGCTTCGACCGCGCCGGCGTAATCGCCCGCGGATTGGCCGCCGCCGAGGAAATCCGCGGCCAGCGCGCCGCGGGAGGGCGCCTGGGGCACGACGATGCGCGGGTCGCGGACATTGGTGACCACGGTCATGTGCCCGCAGGCATCGACGCCCGCCCAGGTGCCTCCCGAGCGCAGATCGCGGCCGGCCAGGACGCCGGGCCGATCGGGCCAGTGGGCCAGGGCGGCGGTGGGTCGCTCATGGGCCTCGTCGCGGTTGCCGGCCATGACCAGGCGCCAGCGGGGGTGGGTATTCCAGGCGACGGCGAGCAGGCACATGCGGACATTCTGGACCGGCCGGCCGTCCTTCGTCAGTCGTCGCAGGATTGCGTGAGATCAGGATCACGCCGCGCTCACCTCGGTGAATCCTCACCGAATCTCAAAATCTGAGACGAAACAGCAACTTGTGGATAAGGCTTGAACAAGTCTCTGAAGTTCGCTGCAAGCCCTTGATACATCAAGCGATTTTTTGTCGATCTGCCTGTTGACAACCCTGTGCGCGATGCTAATGTGGGCAGCAGAGGGAAAACCGGGTTTTTCGTGGTTTTTCGTGGTTCAATTACCGCCTTCGTGCGGACGGGCAAGGGCAGGATCTGTGTTTCAGGGTGAGACCGCCATCACGGTTGACGACAAGGGACGGCTAGCGGTGCCCACCGCTTACCGCGACCAGGTCGCGCGTGAGTGCGGCAACCGGCTGGTCATCACCTACAACCCGTTCGAGGCGGGCAGCCTGTACCTGTACCCCGAAAAGGAATGGCAGCGGGTCCGGGACGAGGTCAGCAAGCTGCCGAGCACCCAGCGTGCCCATCGCAGCCTGCAGCTCAAGCTGATTGGCGCCGCCACGATGGTGGAACTGGACGGCAACGGTCGCATCAGCATCCCGGCCAGCCACCGCAGCGCGGTCGGCATCGAGAAGAAGGCCGTGCTGCTGGGCATGGGCGACAAGTTCGAACTGTGGAGCGAGCAGGCACACCACGCACAGATCCGCCAGACCATCGGCGACGAGGATCTCAGCGCGCACATGCTCGAGTTGCGCTTGTGAGGACCGGTGACGGCACGCGGCAGTCCGCGCAGGCCGGTCACCTTTCAGCGCTGCACTTGCCGGTGTTGTACACGCAGGTCATGGAAGGGCTGCAGGTGAAACGGGATGGGACGTATCTGGACGGCACGTTCGGGCGTGGAGGACACGCGCGCGGCGTGCTCGAACGACTGGGGCCGGGAGGTCGGCTGCTGCTGATGGACAAGGATCCCGAAGCGATCGCGCATGCCGAACGGACGTTCGCGGGCGATGCGCGCGTCGCGATCCGCCGCGGCAGCTTTGCCGGGATGGCGGAATGGGACGCCACCGCCCTGGGTCTCGACGGCGTGCTGTTGGACCTGGGCGTCTCCTCGCCGCAGTTGGACGTGGCCGAGCGTGGTTTCAGTTTCGGCAAGGACGGCCCGCTGGACATGCGCATGGATCCCGACGCTGGCGAGAGCGCCGCGCAGTGGCTGGCGCATGCCGACGAGCGCGACATCGCCGACGTGCTGTGGACCTATGGCGAAGAGCGCATGAGCCGCCGCATCGCCCGCGCGATCGTCGCGCGCCGCGCCGTGCAGCCGTTCGTGCGCACCGCCGACCTGGCCGACCTGATCGCCTCGGTGATGCCGCGCGGCAAGCACGATATCCACCCGGCCACGCGCAGCTTCCAGGCCATCCGCATCCACATCAACCGCGAACTGGCCGATCTGGAAGCCGGGCTCGACGCCGCGCTGGCGCGCCTGAAGACCGGCGGCAGGTTGGCGGTCATCAGCTTCCATTCGCTGGAAGATCGCATCGTCAAGCGGTTCATCGCCGCGCACGCCAAGGCGCCGCCGGCCAACCGCCGCCTGCCGGTGCAGGACGATTTCGTGCCGACCCTGCGGACCATCGGCGACGCCCAGAAGGGCACGTCCGAGGAAATCGCCGGCAATCCGCGCGCCCGCAGCGCAGTGCTGCGCGTGGCCGAGAAACTGGAGGCGGCGGCATGATGCGCTTCCTCGTCGCGGTGCTGCTGCTGGCGAACGTGGCTTCGGCCATCGGCGTCATCTACGCGCGCCACCGCCATCGCCAGCTGTTCGTCGAGCTGTCGCGGCTGGAGCGCTCGCGCGATGAACTGAACATCGAATTCGGCCGGCTCCAGCTGGAGCAGGCCACCGTGGCCGAGAGCAACCGCATCGATCAGATCGCGCGGGTGCGCCTGGGCATGAAGTTCCCGGAGACCAACGACGTGGTGGTGGTGCGCCCATGAACTCGCGCAGCACGCCGCCGCTGAAGAACCGCAACCGCGCCCGCTTCAACCTGCGTGGACGGCTGGCGCTGGTCATCGGCGCGCTCGGCCTGTGCTCGGTCAGCCTGATCGGCCGCGCCGCCTACGTACAGCTGATCAACCACGATTTCTACCAGCGCCAGGGCGACTCGCGCTTCCTGCGCGAAATCCCGATCCCGACCTCGCGGGGCATGATCACCGATCGCAACGGCGAACCGGTGGCGGTGTCCTCGCCGGTGGAATCCGTGTGGGCCAATCCGCGCGAACTGCTGAAGACGCCCGAACGCCTGCCCGAACTGGCCCAGGCGCTGGGCGTGCCGGTGGAGCACCTGACCAACCGCCTGTCGCAGCGCGCAGACAAGGAGTTCGTCTACCTCAAGCGCCGGATCAACCCGGACGAGGCGCACCGGATCCTCGCGCACAAGGTGCCGGGCGTGTTCTCGCAGCGCGAGTTCCGCCGCTTCTACCCGCAGGGCGAGGCGATGGCGCACGTGCTGGGCTTCACCAACATCGACGACCGCGGCCAGGAAGGCCTGGAACTGGCGTTCGACGAATGGCTGCGCGGCAAGGCCGGCGCCAAGAAGGTGATCCGCGACAACCGCGGCCGCATCGTCGAGAACGTCGATCTGGTGCGTTCGGCGCAGCCGGGCAAGGACCTGACCCTCAGCATCGATCGCCGCATCCAGTACCTGGCGTTCCGCGAATTGCGCAACGCGCTGATCGAACACCAGGCCAGCAGCGGCTCGATGGTGATCCTGGACGTGACGACCGGCGAAGTGATGGCGATGGTCAGCCTGCCGACCTACAACCCGAACGCGATCGGCCAGGTCGGCGCGGAGACCCGCCGCAACCGCGCGGTAACCGACGTGGTGGAGCCGGGTTCGACGATGAAGCCGATCACGGTGTCGGCTGCGCTCAAGGCCGGTGTGGTGACCCCGGCGACCCTGATCAACACCTCGCCGGGCTACATGTCGCTGGGCCGCTACACGATCCGCGACGTACCCCGGAACAACGGCGTGCTGACCGTCACCGGCATCATCACCAAGAGTTCCAACATCGGTTCGGTGAAGCTGGCCGAGAAGCTGCCCAACGACTACTTCTATTCGGTGGTGCGCAGCTTCGGCTATGGCAGCGCGCCCGGCAGTGGTTTCCCGGGCGAGGCGGTCGGCATCCTGGCGCCGCCGGCGCGCTGGAACGGCCTGCAGAAGGCCACCATGTCCTACGGTTATGGCCTGTCGGTCACGCCGCTGCAGCTCGCGCGCGCCTATGCCGCGCTCGGCAACGGCGGCCGACTGGTGACGCCGACCTTCGTCAAGGGCGAGCATCACGACGCGCCGCAGGTGCTGGATCCGGCGATCGCCCGCGAAGTCGTCGGCATGATGGAAACGGTGGTCACCCAGGGCGGCGCCAAGCGCGCCGGCGTGCTGGGCTACCGCGTCGCCGGCAAGACCGGCACCGCGCGCATGGCATCCGGTGGCGGCTACGCGCGCGGGCGTTACGCGTCGCTGTTCGCCGGACTGGTGCCGGCCAGCAATCCGCGCTTCGCCGCGGTGGTGGTGATCAGCGATTCGCAGGAAGGCGGCTACTACGGTGGCCTGGTCGCCGCGCCGGTGTTCCACAACGTCATGGACGGCGCGCTGCGCTTGATGGACGTGCCGCCGGACGATATCGAGACCTGGCTGGCCGTGCAGGCCAAGGCCGACGCCAAGCTGGCCGGCAACAAGCCGGCCGCGGCCGTGCAGGCGATGCCCGCGAGCCTGGACGATGCCGCCGACATCACCGATTCGCCGACCTTCGACGCGCCGCCGCCGGTGGCCGCGCAGGGCACGGGAGGCGTGCGATGAGGCGCATGATGGCCCTCGCCGAGCTGCTGCCCGACGTGGACGTGCCGCGCGACATCGTCGTGCGCGGACTGGTCCAGGACAGTCGCGCGATCGAGCCGGGTGACGCCTTCGTGGCGATCGCCGGTTTCGGCGCGCATGGCCTGAACTTCGTCGATCAGGCGAAGCAGAAGGGCGCCAGCGCGATCCTGTTCGAACCGCCGGCGCCCACGGGCATGGAAGTACCCCGCGACGCCATCGCGGTCCCTGGCCTGCGCGCGCGGATGGGCGCGATGGCCGACCGTTTCCACGCCTATCCTTCGCGCGACATGAAGGTCGTGGGTGTCACCGGCACCAACGGCAAGACCTCCACGGTGCAGTTGCTGGCGCAGGCCTGGCACATCCGCGGCACCCGCTGCGGCAGCGTCGGCACGCTGGGCGCGGGCATGTACGGCGAAGTCGTGCCGACCGGATTCACCACTCCGCTGGTCCTTCAGATGCATGCGCTGCTGGCGCAGCTGCGCGACGCCGGTGCCAAGGCGGTGGCGATGGAAGTCAGTTCGCACGCGCTGGATCAGGGCCGCGTGGATGGCGTCCATTTCGACGTCGGCGTGTTCACCAACCTCACCCGCGATCATCTTGACTACCACGGCGACATGGCCACCTACGGCGCCGCCAAGGCGCGCCTGTTCGCCTGGCCGGAACTGAAGTCCGCGGTGATCAACCTGGACGACGAGTACGGTCGCGTGCTGTATCCGCACCTGCCCGCCGCCGTGCAGGGCGTGGGCGTGAGTTCGCGCGGGCAGGAAGCGGCGACCTTGCGCGCGGAGGGACTGCGGCTGGACGCGGGTGGCATCGCTTTCGATCTGGCCACGGCCGAGGAGTCCCATCCGGTGCAGTCGCGCCTGCTGGGCCGCTTCAACGTCGACAACCTGTTGGCGGTGGCCGGCGTGCTGTACGCGCTGGGCGAAACGCCGCTGGAAATCTCGCGCACCCTGTCGCGCCTGCAGCCGATCCATGGGCGCATGAACCGGCTGGGCGGCAATGCCGACGAACAGGGGCGCCGGCTGCCGTTGATCGTGATCGACTACGCGCACACGCCCGACGCGCTGGAACAGGCACTGTCCAGCCTGCGCGACCACGTGGCCGGCAGGCTGATCTGCGTGTTCGGCTGCGGCGGCGAGCGCGACACCGGCAAGCGCCCGCAGATGGCCGCGGTCGCCGAGCGGTTGGCCGACCGGGTCATCGTCACCGACGACAATCCGCGTGGCGAGGACGGCGATCGCATCGTCGCCGACATCATCGCCGGCTTCGCCAGGCCGGACGCCGCCACGGTGCTGCGTGACCGCCGCCAGGCGATCGAGCGCGCGGTGGGCGAGGCCGGCGAGGACGACATCGTCCTGATCGCCGGCAAGGGCCACGAGCCGTACCAGGAAATCAACGGCGTGAAGCATCCGTTCGACGACACCGCGGTGGCGCGCAACGCGCTGGAGGCACGCGCATGAAGCGTCTGCCGCTCTCGCTGCTCGCCCACTGGGCCGGAGGCGAACTCCAGGGCGACGACGCCGTGGTGGACGCGATGACCCAGGACACCCGCGCCCTGCAACCTGGCAGCCTGTACGTGGCGCTGCGCGGCGAGCGCTTCGACGGCCACGACTTCGCCTACGACGCCGCCATGCGCGGCGCCAGCGCCGTGCTGGTCGAACATGCGGTGAAGGTCGAGTTGCCGCAGATCGTGGTCGCCGACAGCCAACTGGCACTGGCCCGGATCGCCGCCGGCATCCACCAGGACCAGGCGGGCAAGGTGGTCGCCATCACCGGCAGCAACGGCAAGACCTCGGTGAAGACGCTGGTGGTGGCGATCCTGCAGCGCGCCGGCGTGACCTACTTCAATCCCGGCAACCGCAACAATGAAATCGGCCTGCCGCTGGCGGTCATCGATGCGCCGGACGACGCCGATTTCGCCGTCTACGAAATGGGCGCCGGCCAGCCGGGCGACATCGCCTACCTGACCGACATCGTGGCGCCGGACGTGGCGCTGGTGAACAACGTCGCCGCCGCCCATCTGGAGCGGATGGGTTCGCTGCTGGGCGTGGCCGAGACCAAGGGCGCGATCTATGACGCGCTGCCGGCGTCGGGCACGGCGGTCATCAATGCCGACGACGCCTTCGCCGAGTACTTCGCCGAGCGGGTCGCCGACCGCCGCATCCTGCGCTTCGGCCTGGAGGCCAGCGCCGATGTGACCGCGCGCGACATCCACGCCGGTGCCGGTGGTTCGAGCTTCGTGCTGGTGGCGCCGCAAGGCGAAGTACGGGTCGAACTGCGCCTGCCGGGCCGCCACAACGTGCTCAACGCGCTGGCCGCGGCATCGCTGGCGCTGGCCTGCGACGTTTCGCTGGCGACGATCGCCGAAGGCCTGGCCGCGGCGCAGCCGGTGGCCGGCCGCCAGATCGCGTACGCGCTGGGCAACGGCGCGGTGTTGATCGACGACAGCTACAACGCCAATCCGGGCTCGCTGGCCGCGGCCATCGATGCCTTGGCCGGCGCGGGGGACGAAGCGTGGCTGGTGCTGGGCGACATGCGCGAACTCGGCGCCGACGCCGAAGCGCTGCATGCCGACGCCGGCCGCCGCGCCCGTACCGCCGGCATCCGCCGGCTCTACACGCTGGGCCCGCTCAGCCAGCACGCCGCGCAGGCGTTTGGCGACGGCGCCCGCCATTTCGACACACACAAGACCCTGGCCGAAGCGCTGCGCTCTGATCTGCATGCCGGCGTGCGCTGCCTGGTGAAGGGTTCGCGCGGCAGCGCCATGGACAAGATCGTCACGGCGCTGCTGGCCGAAGGGGAGGGGAAACCGCATGTTGCTTGAACTCGCGCGTTGGCTGCAGAGCCTGGAGAATTTCTTCGGGCTGTTCGGCTATCTGACCTTCCGCGGCATCCTGGCCGCGTTGACCGCGCTGTTCCTGTCGCTGTGGTGGGGACCGGCGGTGATTCGCCGGCTGGCCCAGTTCAAGGGAGGCCAGCCGATCCGCCAGGATGGCCCGCAGACCCATTTCTCCAAGGCCGGCACGCCGACCATGGGCGGTGGCCTGATCCTGATGACCGTGCTCGCCGCCGTGCTGCTGTGGGGCGATCTGCGCAACAAATACGTGTGGACCGTGGTGCTGGTGATGCTGGCCTTCGGCGCCATCGGCTGGTACGACGACTGGATCAAGATCGTCAAGCGTGATCCCAACGGCCTGAAGTCGCGCTGGAAGTACCTGCTGCAGTCGATCTTCGGCCTGGCCGCCGGCCTGTACCTGTACCTGTACGCGGACGTGCCCGCGGCGACGACGTTCTACGTGCCGTTCTTCAAGTCGATCGCGCTGCCACTGGCGGGCATCGGCTTCGTCGCCATCGCCTACTTCTGGATCGTCGGCTTCTCCAACGCGGTCAACCTCACCGACGGCCTGGACGGCCTGGCGATCATGCCGACCGTGCTGGTCGCCTGCGCGCTGGGCATCTTCGCCTACGCCTCGGGCAACGCGGTGTTCTCCAACTACCTGCAGATCCCGCAGGTGCCGGGGGCGGGCGAACTGGTGATCATCTGCGCCGCCATCGCCGGCGCCGGACTGGGTTTCCTCTGGTTCAACACCTATCCGGCGATGGTGTTCATGGGCGACATCGGCGCGCTGGCGCTGGGCGCGGTGCTCGGCACCATCGCTGTGATCGTCCGCCAGGAACTGGTGCTGGTGATCATGGGCGGCATCTTCGTCATCGAGACGCTCTCGGTGATGATCCAGGTCGCCTCGTTCAAGCTCACCGGCAAGCGCGTGTTCCGGATGGCACCGATCCACCACCACTTCGAACTGAAGGGGTGGCCGGAGCCGCGCGTGATCGTGCGCTTCTGGATCATCTCGGTGGTGCTGGTCCTGGTCGGACTGGCCACGTTGAAGGTGCGCTGATGAACGAGCGCGTGCGCCAGGCGACACGACTGGAGGCCATCGGCGGCCGCTTCGACCCGTGGCTGCTGGGCGCGGCGCTGGCGCTCGCCTCGCTGGGCGTGGTGATGGTGGCTTCCAGTTCGATTTCGCAGACGGCCACGCCGTTCTATTACCTGATCCGCCACCTGATGTTCCTCGCCGGCGGCATGGGCCTGGCGATCTGGGCGATGCGCACCGAACTGAAGACGGTCGAGCACTACAACCAGCTGCTGCTGCTGGGCTGCGTCGGCCTGCTGCTGCTGGTGTTCGTGCCGGGCCTGGGCGTGAGCGTGAAGGGTGCGCACCGCTGGATCAATCTGGGCGTGTCCAACTTCCAGGTGGTCGAGGCGGTCAAGGTGTTCTTCATCGTCTGGCTGGCCAGCTACCTGGTGCGCTTCCGCGACGAGGTCAACGCGACCTGGATCGCCATGCTCAAGCCGCTGGGCGTAGTGGTGGTGCTGGTGGCGCTGCTGCTGATGCAACCCGACTTCGGCTCGTCGTCGCTGCTGCTGGCGATCACCGCCGGCATGCTGGTGCTGGGCGGCGTCAACATGCCGCGCATGTTCGGCCCGGTGCTGGTCGGCCTGCCGGTACTGGCGGTGATCGCCATCGCCGAACCCTATCGCATGCGTCGCCTGACCTCGTTCGCCGATCCGTGGGCGGATCCGTTCGGCTCCGGCTACCAGCTGACCAACGCGCTGATGGCGATCGGTCGCGGTGAGTGGGCCGGGATCGGCCTTGGTGGTTCGGTGCTCAAGCTCAACTACCTGCCGGAAGTGCATACCGACTTCATCTTCTCGGTGATTGGCGAGGAACTCGGCTTCGCCGGCATCTGCCTGGTCATCGGCCTGTACGCGCTGCTGGTCGGCCGCGCATTCTGGGTGGGCCTGCGCTGCGTGGAGATGCGTCGCCATTTCGCCGGCTATTGCGCCTTCGGCATCGCGCTGTGGATTGGCCTGCAGAGTTTCGTCTCGATGGGCGTGAACCTGGGTCTGTTGCCGACCAAGGGCCTGACCCTGCCGCTGATTTCCTCCGGCGGTTCCAGCGTGCTGATGACTTGCGCGGCGATGGGTCTGCTGCTGCGGGTGTCCTACGAACTGGAGCGCGCGCAGCGCCAGGTCGCGCTGCGCGGCGAACTGCAGGCCGGCGGGGAAGCGGCACCGGTGCCGACGGACGTGGCCGCCGACATGCCGGCGCCTGCGGCAGCACCTTCCGTGGCGCCGGCTCCCGCCGCACCCGTGCGCGGCACCAGTCGCCTGCGGCAGCGGATCGAACCGATCTTCGGCGGGAGGACCGCATGAGCGTGGCGCAACCCGTGATGATCCTGGCCGGCGGTACCGGTGGCCACATCTTCCCCGCGCTGGCGGTGGCCAAGGTGCTGCGCGCGCGCGGCGTGCCGGTGACCTGGCTGGGCGCGGATGGCGCGATGGAAACCCGCCTGGTGCCGCCGCACGGCATCCCGCTGGACACGCTGCCGATCGCGGCGCTGCGCGGCAAGGGCAAGCTGGCGCTGCTCGGCGCGCCGCTGCGGGTCGGCCGCGCCATCGCCGGCGCGATGGGGCTGTTGCGCGCCCGGCGTCCGCGCGCGGTGGTCAGCTTCGGCGGTTTCGCGGCCGGTCCCGGCGGCATGGCCGCCCGCCTGCTGGGCAAGCCGTTGCTGGTGCACGAGCAGAATCGCGCGCCGGGTTTCACCAATCGCGTGCTGGCGCGTTTCGCCCGCCGCATCCTGAGCGGCTTCCCGGGCAGCTTCGCCTCCGGCGAGGAGTACGTCGGCAATCCGGTGCGCGAGGAAATCGCCGCGGTCGCGCCACCGGTCCAGCGCATGGCGGGCCGTGAAGGTCCGCTGCACGTGCTGGTGCTCGGCGGCAGCCAGGGCGCGCGCGCGCTCAACCAGGCCGTGCCGCGGGCGGTGTCGATGCTGGGTTCGGAGATGCCGGTGTCCATCCGCCACCAGTGCGGCGAAAAGATGCGCGAGGAAGCGGTGAAGGCGTACGCCGAAACCGGCGTTCCCGCCAGCGTGGAAGCCTTCATCATCGACATGGCCGGCGCTTACGCCTGGGCCGATCTGGTGGTCTGCCGCGCGGGTGCGTCCACCCTGGCCGAGCTTTGCGCGGTGGGCATCGGCAGCGTGCTGGTGCCTTTCCCGCAGGCGGTGGACGACCACCAGACCCGCAACGCCGAATTCCTGGTCGAACGCGAGGCCGCCGTCCTGCTGAAGCAGGACGACTACCTGGCCGAACGCCTGCATGGCGTGCTGAGCGATCTCGCCCAGCACCCGGACAAACGACTGGCCATGGCCGAAGCCGCGCGCGGCCTGGCCAGGACCGATGCGGCCGACCGCATCGCCGACATCATTCTGGAGGAAAGCCGTGATTCGTGATTGGAGATTGGAGATTCGCAACAGCAACGCCACCGGCGAAGGCCGGAGGCGCGCGCACGCGCGCACGAATCCCCCATCCCGATTCCCGACTCCCGGCACCGGAGGTGCCGCATGATGATGGCCGCCGCCCGTGAACGCCGCCTGCAGCACACGGGCAACCTGGCGCGCGAATTCCGTCGTGTCCACTTCGTGGGCATCGGCGGATCCGGCATGAGCGGCATCGCCGAAGTGCTGTGCACGCTGGGCTATGAAGTATCCGGTTCGGACAACGCCGACAACGCGGCGACCCGCCGGCTGGCCTCGCTGGGTGCGCGTGTGATGCGCGGCCACAATGCCTCCAACGTGCTGGGCACCGACTGCGTGGTCGTCTCCAGCGCGATCAAGCACGACAACCCGGAACTGATGGAAGCGCGCTCGCAGCGCATCCCGATCGTCCCGCGCGCGGCGATGCTGGCCGAGCTGATGCGCTTCCGCCGCGGCATCGCGGTGGCGGGCACGCATGGCAAGACCACCACCACCAGCCTGACCGCGGCGGTGCTGAGCGAGGGCGGCCTGGATCCGACCTTCGTGATCGGCGGCCAGCTGCTCGCCGCCGGCGCCAACGCCAAGCTCGGCGATGGCCAGTGGCTGGTGGCCGAAGCCGATGAAAGCGACGGCAGTTTCCTGCGCCTGAATCCGCTGATCTCGATCGTCACCAACATCGACGCGGATCACCTCGAGAACTACGGCAACGATTTCGAGCGGGTCAAGGCGGCATTCGCCGAGTTCCTGCAGCGCCTGCCGTTCTACGGCCTGGCGGTGCTGTGCATCGATGATCCCGAAGTCGCCGCGCTGGCAACGGAAACCCCGCGCCACGTGATGACCTATGGCATCGCCGACAACGCCGACGTGCGCGCCGAGGACGTGGTGCAGGAAGCCGGCCGGATGCGTTTCACCCTGCGGCTGCCGGAGGACGCCAGCATCCCGGTGACGCTGGCGCTGCCCGGTCGCCACAACGTGCTGAACGCGCTGGCCGCCGCCGCGGTGGGTTGGCAGCTCGGCGTTTCGCCGGAGAACATCGCCGCGGCGCTGGAGAAGTTCGCCGGCATCGGTCGCCGTTTCAACGACCTGGGCGAAGTCGCCACCGCCAGCGGTGCGCGGGTGCGCCTGGTCGACGACTACGGCCATCACCCGAAGGAGCTGGCCGCGGTGTTCGCGGCCGCGCGCGGCGGCTGGCCGGACAAGCGCCTGGTGGTGGCGTTCCAGCCGCACCGCTACAGCCGCACGCGGGATCAGTTCGATGCATTCGCCGCGGTGCTCTCGGAAGCCGACGCGCTGGTGCTGAGCGAGGTGTATCCCGCCGGCGAAGCGCCCATCGCGGGTGCGGACGCCCGCTCGCTGGCGCGCGCCATCCGCGCGCGCGGCCGCAACGAGCCGGTGGTGGTCAGCCAGGTCGCCGAACTGGTCGAGGTGCTGCCGGACGTGCTGCGTGACGGCGACCTGCTGCTGCTGATGGGAGCCGGCGACATCGGCCACATCGCCCAGCAGATCGCGGCGCACGGTTTCGTGGATCCCAACGGCGCGAAGGCGCAACAACACTCATGAGCAAGTTCCCGTTCCCGTCGCCACGCGTCACCGATCCGGCCCGTTTCGGCCGTGTCGCCGTGCTGCTGGGCGGCACCTCCAGCGAAGCCGAGGTTTCCCGTGATTCCGGCCGCAACGTGCTGGATGCGCTGCGCTCGCGCGGCATCGACGCCACCGCCGTCGACGGCATCCCGGCGTTGGCCGAGGCGCTGGTGCAGCGCCGCTTCGACCGCGTCTTCAACATCCTGCACGGCCACAAGGGTGGCGGCGAGGATGGCGTGGTGCAGGGGCTGATGGAAGCCTTCGGCATGCCGTACACCGGTTCGCCGGTGCTGGGCTCGGCGCTGAGCATGGACAAGGTGCGCACCAAGCAGGTCTGGTTGTCGCTGGGCCTGCCCACGCCGCGCTACGTGCGCCTGCTGAAGGGCGACGACGTGCATGCGGGCGCCCGCGAGCTGGGCCTGCCGGTGATCGTCAAGCCGGCCAACGAAGGTTCCAGCGTCGGCGTGACCCGGGTCTTCCAGGACAGCGATCTCGACAACGCGGTGGAACTGGCCGCCCGCTACGACGGCGAGTTGCTGATGGAACAGCTGATCGAAGGCGACGAGCTGACGGTGGGCGTCCTGGGCGACGTCGCATTGCCGTCGATCCGGATCGTGCCCAAGGGGCAGTGGTACGACTACCACGCCAAGTACGTGGCCGAGGACACCCAGTACCTGTGTCCCGGCCTGGAAGGCGACGACGAAGCCGAGATCCGGCGCATCGCGCTGGCCGCCTTCCGCGCCGCCGGATGCCGGGGCTGGGGCCGCGTCGACGTCATGCGCGATCGCGCGAGCGGACGTTTCTACCTGCTGGAAGTGAACACCGCGCCGGGCATGACCAGCCATTCGCTGGTGCCGAAGGCCGCGGGCCAGGCCGGCCTGGATTTCGCCGAGCTGTGCTGGCGCATCCTGGAACAGACGCTGCCGGAGGTGGACGGCTGATGAACGCCGTGCTGCGCATCCTCGCCTGGCTGCTGGCCGTCGCGCTTGTCGCGCTGCCGGTGGTGGCGGTGGTCAACGGCTGGATCGGCGCCGATCGCTGGCCGCTGACCCGGCTGCGCGTGCATGGCGAATTCGAGCGCGTGGATCCGGCGCAGCTGCGCGCGGTCGTGCTGCCCTATGCGCAGCGCGGCTTCTTCGCGGTCCGCCTGCAGGATGCGCAGGACGCGGTGGAAAAGCTGCCCTGGGTCGAACGCGCCGAAGTGCGCAAGCGCTGGCCCGACGTGATGGAGATCAGCATCGTCGAGCACCGGCCGTTCGCCCGCTGGGGCAAGGACCACCTGCTTTCCGAACACGGTCGCCTGTTCCCGACCCCCAAGGCGCTGCAGGCGCTGAAGCTGCCGCAGCTGGGCGGTCCGGATTCGCAGGTGCAGGAAGTGATCGCGCTCTATAACGAGGCGCGCCAGCTGTTCGCGCCGCTCGGCCTGAGCGTGGAAGCACTGGTCATGGATCGCCGCGGCAGCTGGACGCTGATGCTGGGCAATGGCACCGAGGTGGTGATCGGCCGCGCCGATGCGCGTCCGCGCCTGAGCCGCTTCGTGCGCATGCTCCCGCAGATCCTCGCCCGCCAGGGACAGCCGCTGCTGCGCGCCGACCTGCGCTACACCAACGGCTTCGCGCTCAGTTGGGGCGACAAGCCGGGAATCGGCAATCGGGAAGCGGGAATCGAAAACGCCCCCGCATCCCCGCCTTCCCCGGCCATCGCGGCCCTCGGCAGGCTTCCGGCAGCGCTTTCATCCGTTCCCCATTTCCCATTCCCCATTCCCGGTCTCGCAACATGAATCGCAAGGGCGACAAATCGCTGATCGTCGGTCTCGACATCGGCACCTCCAAGGTCACCGCACTGGTGGGCGAATACGCCCCCGGCAATCCGATCGAGGTGATCGGCATCGGCTCGCATGAATCGCGCGGGCTGAAGCGGGGCGTGGTGGTCGACATCGAATCGACCGTGCAGTCGATCCAGCGCGCGGTCGAGGAAGCCGAGCTGATGGCCGGCTGCGAAATCCGTTCGGTCTACGCCTCGATCTCCGGCAACCACGTGCAGTGCCGCAACTCGCCCGGCATCGTGCCGATCCGGGACGGCGAAGTGACCTGGGGCGACCTGGACCGCGTGCTGGAGGCGGCCAAGGCCGTGGCCATTCCCGCCGACCAGAAAATCCTCCACGCCATTCCGCGCGAGTACAAGCTCGACAACTCGCAGGAAGGCATCCGCAACCCGGTCGGCATGACCGGCGTGCGCCTGGAAGTGGACGCGCACCTGGTGTTCTGCGCCCAGTCGGCCGCCGCCAACATCAGTAAGTGCGTGCAGCGCTGCGGCCTGCAGATCGATGACCTGATCTTCTCCTCGCTGGCGTCCAGCGTCGCGGTGCTGACCAGCGACGAGCGCGAACTCGGCGTGGTCCTGGTCGACTTGGGCGCGGGCACCACCGACCTGGCAGTGTTCATGCAGGGCGCGATCTGCCACACCGCCTCGCTGCCGATCGCCGGTGACCAGGTCACCAACGACATCGCGCACATGCTGCGCACGCCGACCCCGGAAGCCGAGCAGATCAAGGTGCGCTACGCCTGCGCGCTGGCCCAGCTGGCCACAGCCGAGGAAAGCATCCAGGTACCGAGCGTGGGCGATCGTCCGCCGCGCCGCCTGCCGCGCCAGTCGCTCGCGCAGGCGGTGCAGCAGCGCTACGAGGAAATCTTCGAGATGGTCCAGGCCGAACTGCGTCGCTCCGGTTTCGAGGAGCGGGTGCGTGCGGGCATGGTGCTGACCGGTGGCGCTTCCAAGATGGAAGGCGTCGTCGAACTGGCCGAGGAAATGCTGCAGATGCCGGTGCGCGTGGGCATCCCGCAGCACGTCACCGGCCTGGGCGAAGTGGTCGGCAACCCGGTCCACGCCACCGGCGTGGGCCTGCTGCTGATGGGTAGCCAGATCGAACACCCGCGGCGGCCTTCACTGCCGACGGGCAAGGCCGGCAGCTGGTTCAAGAAGATCCAGAACTGGTATCGCGGGGAATTCTGAAGACCGGGATTCGGGAATAGGGATTCGGGATTCGCAAAAGCGACCAAGAGCAAAGAGCGGAGAGGCGGAAAGAAAGCGGCAGGTGCGGACGGTTTGCAGTAGCGATACGAACAAGCGCAAGGGCGCAAGTGTTCGCGGGTCTGGGCAGGGCGAAGGGAAACGGAAGGCACGCTTTTCCGAATCCCCAATCCCGGCAACAAGCGGCAGGTAGAGACGAATTGCAGTAGTGCGGCACGCAACAACCACTAAAACACAACAACTCGCTGGCAGAGGGCGAGGGCTGAAGGAACCGGAAGGCAGTTTTTCCGAATCCCCCATCCCGAATCCCCAATCCCGGCTCAAAGAGGACAACGGACATGGCACATTTTGAACTGGTTGAAAAGATGGCTCCGAATGCGGTGATCAAGGTCATCGGCGTGGGCGGCGGCGGCGGCAACGCCGTGGCGCACATGGTCAATGGCAGCGTGGATGGCGTTGAGTTCATCACCGCCAACACCGATTCGCAGGCCATCAAGAACTGCGGCGCCAAGCTGCAGCTGCAACTCGGCGGCAACGTCACCAAGGGCCTGGGCGCGGGCGCGAATCCGGAAGTCGGCCGCCAGGCCGCTCTGGAGGATCGCGAGCGCATCATCGAGGCGCTGGACGGCGCCGACATGGTGTTCATCACCGCCGGCATGGGCGGTGGCACCGGTACCGGCGCCGCGCCGGTGGTGGCGCAGCTGGCCAAGGAGATGGGCATCCTGACCGTGGCCGTGGTCACCAAGCCGTTCCCGTTCGAAGGCCGTCGCCGCATGCAGGTCGCGCTGAAGGGCATCGAGGAACTGAGCCATCACTGCGACTCGCTGATTACCATCCCGAACGAGAAGCTGATCACCGTGCTGGGCCGCAACGCGACCATGATCCAGGCCTTCCGCGCCGCCAACGACGTGCTGCTGGGCGCCGTGCAGGGCATCGCCGATCTGATCGTGCGTCCGGGCCTGATCAACGTCGACTTCGCCGACGTGCGCACCGTGATGAGCGAGATGGGCCTGGCGATGATGGGCACCGGCCACGCACGTGGCGACGATCGCGCGCAGGCCGCCGCCGAGAGCGCCATCCAGAACCCGCTGCTGGACGACGTCAACCTGTCCGGCGCCAATGGCATCCTGGTCAACATCACCGCCGGCCCGGATTTCACCATGGCCGAGTTCGACGAAGTGGGCCGCACCATCGAGGGCTTCGCCTCCGAGGACGCGACCGTGGTCGTCGGTACCGTGCTGGATCCGGATATGCAGGACGAAGTGCGCGTGACCGTGGTCGCCACCGGCCTGAACCGCGCCGTTGCCCGCCAGCCGGTGGGCCGTGGCCTGGACCGCGAGCCGGTGCGTGCGCCGATCAAGCTGGTCCGCGACGCGACCACCGGCCTGCCGGCTTTCGACGCCATGGCCAATGTCGATCCGGTGGCCGATGCCGTCGGCGGCCTGGGCCTGCGTCGTGGCTCGGCGGCTCCGGCCACCGCGTCGGCGCCGTCCTCGGCACCCGCCGCGGCCGACCTGCCGGCGGACTACCTGGACATCCCGGCGTTCCTGCGCCGCCAGGCGGACTGACCTCCGCCGTCTGAACACCCCTCCCGCCGGTCCGGGGGAGGGCGCGGTACCGCCATGTCCCTTTGCTGCCGGGCCCGCCCGGCCCGGCAGCCCTTTCCGTCCCCGTCGGGAAATCGGACAGGTTCGCGCGGCATTGTTTCAGCCGTGGGACAAAGCAATTCTTCCGTTAAGATTCAGCTAATTGCGTGCTATTCTCGCCGCTCTTGGTCAGCACCTTCACCTCGGTCCCCCTCCGATGGCCCAGCAACGCACTCTCAAGAACGTGATCCGCGCCACCGGCGTGGGCCTGCACAGCGGCGAAAAGGTCTACATGACGCTGCGTCCGGCCCCGGTGGACACCGGCGTCGTGTTCCGGCGCGTGGATCTGGATCCGGTGGTGGAAATGCCGGCCAGCGCCGAACTGGTCACCGAGACCACGCTGTGCACCGGCCTGAGCTGCGATGGCGCCAAGGTGCAGACGGTCGAACACCTGATGTCCGCGCTGGCGGGGCTCGGCGTGGACAACGTCTATGTCGAACTGTCCTCGGCCGAACTGCCGATCATGGATGGTTCCGCCGGTCCCTTCGTGTTCCTGCTGCAGTCCGCCGGTATCGCCGAGCAGGGCGCCCCCAAGCGCTTCATCCGCATCAAGTCGCCGGTGGAAGTCACCGAAGGCGACAAGGTCGCGCGGTTCGAACCCCATGACGGTTTCCGGGTCGGCTTCACCGTGAAGTTCGACCATCCGATGATTCCGGCCTCGCAGTCGCGGGCCGAGGTGGAGTTCTCCACCGGCGCCTACATCAAGGAAGTGTCCCGCGCCCGCACCTTCGGTTTCATGCGCGATCTGGAATACATGCGCGAACGCAACCTGGGCCTCGGCGGTTCGATGGACAACGCCATCGTCCTGGACGAGTTCCGCGTCCTCAACGACGACGGCCTGCGCTACGCGGACGAATTCGTCCGCCACAAGATCCTCGACGCCATCGGCGATCTGTATCTCGCCGGGCGGCCGATCCTGGGCGCCTACGAAGGCTACAAGTCCGGCCACGCCCTCAACAACAAGCTCGTGCGGGCCCTGCTGGCCCAGCCGGAAGCTTGGGAAGAAGTGACGTTCGAGGACGCCGGCCATCCCGCGCCGGTGCTCTACGGCGCCCCCTCGACCGCCGCGGCCTGACCGCCGGTCCCTCCCATCGGAATGCTTTCTCCTGAAACCGTATCCCCCGGATGCGGCGGGCGCGCATTGTCTAATATGTGATTCAGGTCTTGTTTCGACCCTGAATTTAACTTCTTATTAACTTATGTCTAACGACCCGGGCTGCCATGCCCGGTACCATGCCTTGCCTTCGCGTCGCGGGACCTAGCGCTTTCGCCCGCCGCGCCGGTTGTCAGGAGCAGTACCTCCTCCGGCGGAGTCCGGAGATTCCAAGGATGCCAGGACAGCCGCCAGCGCCTTGCGCGAGGCTTCCGAAACAGGTGGTGCCGTCGTTTCCGCCCGGGAATTCGGGTGGAGCGGGGCGGTTGTTGTTTTGATGGCCACTTCGGTGACCGTCAGCCCGACGGATCGGGCGGCATCAAGCAGTTCGGCGGAGGCGAGCCTGAGTTTGGCCCGCCACACGGGGGAGTCGACGATAAAAACGAGCCGTTCGCCGGCCACGTTTGCCAGACGGCAATGCGGGGCCAGGGCGGGCGGGAGACAGGGGCGAAGTTGCTGTTCCAGGGTGTCGAGCCAGAGGGCACGGCGAACCGGGTCGGCGGCAGCATCCGTCAGCGCGGCCTGCAGGGCCGGTTGTGGAGTGCTTGCGCCACGCGGCTTGGACTTCGAATCAGACATCGGTATCTATGGCTTTTCAAAACATCGTAAACAATTCGCGCGCCTGGTTGGTCCAGCATCTGGCCGGCCCCGCCTACAAGGCGCGCATCCTGGTCCATGCAAGGCCGCTCACCGTCGCTTCCTGTCTGCTCGCCGTCGGCCTGATCGCCGGCCTGGCCGGGCGCAGCGCCATGGGCATGGCCCAGGTCTCGCTGCTGCAGGCCAAGACTGAACGCCAGGACGCCGAGCTCGAGCAGGTGCGCCGCGGCGCACAGCAGGAAATCAACGCGATGGCAGCGCGCCTGGGTGAACTGCAGGCCCAGGCCAACCGCCTCAATGCGCTCGGCGACCGCCTGACCCGGATGGGCCAGCTGCAGGACGGCGAGTTCGACTTCGAGGAGCCGGTGGGCGTCGGTGGTAACGACGCCGTCTATGACATGTCGCCGGCCGAACTGGATCAGGGCGTGGCCCAGCTGGAGCGCCAGTTTGCCGCTTCCGGCCAGCAACTGTCGGTGCTGGAAGCACTGCTGTTCAACCGCGAGCTGGACAAGAACGCCACGCCCTCGCGCATGCCGATCGCCAACAGCTACATCACCTCCGGCTTCGGCGGCCGCGCCGATCCGTTCGGTGGCGGTGGCCAGTACCACAAGGGCATCGATTTCAAGGCCAGCGTCGGCGACCCGGTGCTGGCGGTGGCCGACGGCGTGGTCAGCTTCGCCGGCATCAAGGGCGGCTACGGCAACGTGGTCGACGTGGACCACGGCAACGGCTACGTCACCCGCTACGCGCACAATTCGCGCCTGGTGGTGAAGTCCGGCGACCTGGTGCGGGTGGGTCAGGAAGTGGCCAAGGCCGGTTCGACCGGTCGCTCGACCGGTGCCCACGTGCACTTCGAGGTGTGGGAAAACGGCCGGGTGGTCAACCCGCGCAAGTTCCTGGGCGATGGTCCGACCCCGGTCGGCAAGATCAAGCGCGGCTGAGCGCCGGCGCGGGACCTCCGGCAGGGTTGATTCCCCCGGGGGCGCCCCAAGCTACAATACGGTGTTGCCAGACGGGGCGCATAGCGCCCTGTTTCGTTTTGGGGTTCCCGCCAGGGTGATTGACGACGGCCCCCGACGCTCATTTCCAACCGGTTCCCTACATGATCAACAACTTGCTCACCCGTGTCTTCGGCAGTCGCAACGAACGCCTGCTGAAGCAGCTCCAACGCAGCGTCGGCAAAATCAATGCCCTGGAACCGGAGATGCAGAAACTCTCCGACGACGAACTCAAGGCCAAGACCCCGGAGTTCCAGAAGCGCATCGCCGATGGCGAGTCGGTGGACAAGATCCTGCCGGAAGCGTTCGCAGTCTGCCGTGAAGCCAGCCGCCGCGTGCTCGGCATGCGCCACTACGACGTCCAGCTGATCGGCGGCATGGTGCTGCACCTGGGCAAGATCGCGGAAATGCGCACCGGCGAAGGCAAGACCCTGGTCGCGACCCTGCCGGTCTACCTCAACGCCCTGGAAGGCAAGGGCGTGCACGTGGTCACCGTCAACGACTACCTGGCCCGCCGCGACTCGGCCTGGATGGGCCGCCTGTACAACTGGCTGGGCCTGTCGGTCGGCGTGGTCTACCCGGGCATGCCGCACAGCGACAAGCATTCGGCCTATGCCGCCGACATCACCTACGGCACCAACAACGAATTCGGTTTCGACTACCTGCGCGACAACATGGCGATGGCCAAGGAGGACCGCTTCCAGCGCGGCCTGCACTACGCCATCGTCGACGAGGTCGACTCCATCCTGATCGACGAAGCGCGCACGCCGCTGATCATCTCCGGCCCGGCCGACGAATCCCCCGAGCTGTACCTGCGGGTCAACCAGATCGTGCCGAAGCTCATCAAGCAGGAGAGCGAGGAAGGCGAGGGTGACTTCTGGGTCGACGAGAAGGGCAAGCAGGTCCACCTGTCCGAAGCGGGCATGGAGCATGCCGAGGCGCTGCTGCTGCAGGCCGGCATCCTGAAGGACGAGGAAGACAGCCTCTACGGCGCCAACAACCTCACCGTGGTGCATCACCTCAACGCGGCGATGCGCGCGCACGCGATCTACCAGCGTGACGTGGACTACATCGTGCGCGACGGCGAAGTGGTGATCGTCGACGAGTTCACCGGCCGCACCCTGCCGGGCCGCCGCTGGTCCGACGGCCTGCACCAGGCGGTGGAAGCGAAGGAAGGCGTGCCGGTCCAGCGCGAGAACCAGACGCTGGCCAGCATCACCTTCCAGAACCTGTTCCGCATGTACAAGAAGCTGTCCGGCATGACCGGCACGGCGGATACGGAAGCCTACGAGTTCCAGAGCATCTACGGCCTGGAAGTGATCGTCATCCCGACCCATCGCCCGACCGTGCGCAAGGATTCGCCGGACCAGGTGTTCCTCAACCGCAAGGGCAAGTTCAACGCGGTGCTGGCGGACATCCAGGACTGCTACCAGCGCGGCCAGCCGGTGCTGGTCGGCACGACCTCGATCGAAACCTCCGAGATGCTGTCGGACTTCCTCAACAAGTCCGGCGTCCCGCACGAAGTGCTCAATGCCAAGCAGCACGAGCGCGAAGCGCACATCGTCGCCCAGGCCGGCCGTTCCGGCGCGGTCACCATCGCCACCAACATGGCCGGCCGCGGCACCGACATCGTGCTGGGCGGTTCGCTGGAAGTGGAACTGGAGCAATTGCCGGAAGGCGCCTCCGACGCCGACCGCGAGCGCGTCAAGGCCGAATGGCAGCAGCGCCACGAAGCGGTCAAGGCCGCCGGCGGCCTGCACATCATCGGCACCGAACGGCATGAATCGCGCCGCATCGACAACCAGCTGCGCGGTCGTTCCGGCCGCCAGGGCGATCCGGGTTCGTCCCGTTTCTACCTGTCGCTGGAAGACAACCTGATGCGCATCTTCGCCTCGGACTGGGTCCAGAAGGCGATGAAGCTGATTGGCATGAAGGAAGACGACGTGATCGAGGATCGCCTCGTCAGCCGCCAGATCGAAAAGGCCCAGCGCAAGGTCGAGGCGCACAACTTCGATATCCGCAAGAACCTGCTGGACTTCGACGACGTCAACAATGATCAGCGCAAGGTCATCTATTCGCAGCGCGACGAGCTGCTGGAAGCCGACTCGGTCAAGGACAACATCGACGGCATCCGTGGCGACGTCGTCGCCGAAAGCGTGGCGCGTTTCGTGCCGCCGAACTCGGTCGACGACCAGTGGGACCTGGGTGGGCTGGAGCGTGAACTGGCCGAGGAAATGGCCCTGTCGCTGCCGGTGACCGCCTGGCCGAAGGAAGCCGAAGAGCTGGACGCCGAAGCCATCGAGCGGCGCGTCCAGGAGGCGATGGACGCCCATTTCGAGGACAAGGAAAAGGTCATCGGCGGCGAGACCATGCGCGCGCTGGAAAAGCACATCATGCTGACCGTGCTGGACAAGAACTGGAAGGAACATCTGGCGCGCATGGACTACCTGCGCCAGGGCATCCACCTGCGCGGCTACGCGCAGAAGCAGCCCAAGCAGGAATACAAGAAGGAAGCCTTCGAGCTGTTCTCCGAGATGCTGGAGCGGGTCAAGCGCGAGGTCGTCACCATGCTGGCACGCGTGCGCATCCGCACCGAGGAGGAAGTGGCCGAACTGGAAGCGCAGGAGCGCGCGATGGCCGAGGCGCAGGCGCGGCAGATGCAGTTCCAGCACGCCGATGCCGGTGGCTACGGCGCCGACGAGGAAGCCGAACAGGCCCAGGCCGCGATGGCCGGTCGACCGGTGGCGATGCCGGCCGATGCCGGTCCCAAGGTCGGCCGCAACGATCCCTGCCCGTGTGGCAGCGGCAAGAAGTTCAAGCACTGCCACGGCCAGCTGGCTTGATATCCGGCAGTTGAGTAAAAAACAGGCGCCCGCGGGG
>NZ_JANJUE010000227.1 GCF_024710765.1 Pseudoxanthomonas sp. | reverse complement strand
ATCGGCGAGCCGGGCGTGGGCAAGACCGCGATCGTCGAGGGCCTGGCCCAACGCATCGTCAACGGCGAAGTGCCCGAGGGCCTGCGTGGCCAGCGCGTGCTGGCGCTGGACATGGGCGCGCTGATCGCCGGCGCCAAGTTCCGCGGCGAGTTCGAGGAGCGCCTGAAGGCGGTGCTCAACGACCTGGCCAAGAGCGAGGGGCAGATCATCCTGTTCATCGACGAACTGCACACCATGGTCGGCGCCGGCAAGGCCGAGGGCGCGATGGATGCGGGCAACATGCTCAAGCCGGCGCTGGCGCGCGGCGAGCTGCACTGCATCGGCGCGACCACCCTCGATGAATACCGCAAGTACGTGGAGAAGGACGCCGCGCTGGAGCGCCGCTTCCAGAAGGTGTTCGTGGGCGAGCCCAGCGTCGAGGACACCATCGCCATCCTGCGCGGGCTGAAGGAAAAGTACGCGGTCCACCATGGCGTGGAGATCACCGACCCGGCGATCGTCGCCGCCGCCACGCTGTCGCACCGCTACATCGCCGACCGCCAGCTGCCTGACAAGGCCATCGACCTGATGGACGAGGCGGCCAGCCGCATCCGCATGGAAATCGACTCCAAGCCGGAAGAGATGGACCGGATGGAGCGCCGCCTGATCCAGCTGAAGATCCAGCGCGAGGCGCTGAAGAAGGAGAAGGACGCGCAGTCCAGGCAGCGCCTGGCCGATCTGGAAAGCGAGATCGACAGCCTGCAGAAGGAATTCAGCGATCTGGAGGAAATCTGGAAGGCCGAGAAGGCCACGCTGACCGGCGCCACCAAAATCAAGGAGCAGATCGAGCGGGCCAAGCTGGATCTGGAAGCCGCCCAGCGCCGCCAGGACTACGCGCGCATGAGCGAAATCCAGTACGGCCAGTTGCCGTCGCTGGAGAAGCAGCTCGCCGCCGCGCAGGAGGCCGAGCAGAAGGGCTTCAAGCTGTTGCAGGACAAGGTCACCGACGAGGAGATCGCCGAGGTGGTGTCGCGCTGGACCGGCATCCCGGTCAGCAAGATGCTGGAGGGCGAGCGCGAGAAGCTGCTGAAGATGGAGGACGTCCTGCGCCATCGCGTGATCGGCCAGGAAGAGGCGATCAAGGTGGTGTCCGACGCGGTGCGGCGTTCGCGCGCCGGCCTGTCCGACCCCAATCGTCCCTCAGGCAGCTTCCTGTTCCTGGGCCCGACCGGCGTGGGCAAGACCGAGCTGTGCAAGGCGCTGGCCGAGTTCCTGTTCGACTCTTCCGACGCGATGGTCCGCATCGACATGAGCGAGTTCATGGAGAAGCACGCGGTCAGCCGGCTGATCGGCGCGCCTCCGGGCTACGTGGGCTATGAGGAAGGCGGCTACCTGACCGAGGCGGTGCGCCGCCGCCCGTACAGCGTGATCCTGCTGGACGAGGTGGAGAAGGCGCATCCGGACGTGTTCAACATCCTGCTGCAGGTGCTGGACGATGGCCGCCTGACCGATGGCCAGGGCCGTACGGTCGACTTCCGCAACACCGTGATCGTGATGACCTCGAACCTGGGTTCGAACCTGATCCAGGACATGTCCGACAGCGGCGACAGCCCGGAAAGCTATACCCAGATGAAGGCCGCGGTGATGGGCGTGGTGCAGGCGCATTTCCGTCCGGAGTTCATCAACCGGCTGGACGACATCGTCGTGTTCCATCCGCTGGACAAGGCGCAGATCCGCGAGATCGCGCGCATCCAGACCCGCTATCTGGCCAAGCGCCTGGCGGAACGCCAGATCACCCTGGAGATCGACGATTCGGCGCTGATGCTGCTGGGCAACGTCGGTTTCGATCCGGTGTACGGCGCGCGGCCACTGAAGCGCGCCATCCAGACCCAGCTGGAGAACCCGCTGGCGCAGAAGATCCTGTCCGGCGAGTTCGGCCCCGGAGACGCGGTGCGTATCGCCGCCGAAGGCGGCCATCTGGTGTTCCACAAGCACGGCTGAGGCCGGACGAGCCGGTCACGGGGAATGCATTCCCCGTGACCGGGCCTGCCGTCGTGTCCGGTTCCGGGGCCCGATTGCGTTCCCGAGGTAGTGGACGTGCCCGATGTGCGTCCCTCCACCAGGGAAGCCAGTGAGCCCACAGCCAGCGACAGGATGGTGGCGAAGCCGGACCGGCAAGATCCTCCTGTGGGGGCTGCTGTGCGTGCTCGCCCAGCAGGTGGCCATCGGTTACCGCATCGACTTCTTCGGCGGCACCGCCGAGGCGTCGCTGATCCATCTGCATGCCGGCCTGCTGCTGGCGCTGGCGCTGCTGGAACCGGATCGCCGGGTGGTGCTCGCCACCCTGGGCATCACCGCGCTGGGTTGGGCGGCGCGGCAATGGTCGATGGAACCGGGCCAGATCGCCCCGCTGGTGTGGGGCGCGTTGATGTGGGTGCTGCTGGTCGCCTGGACCCTGGCGTGCGCGCGCTGGGCCGGTGGACCGGAATCGCACGGGCGCCTGGACCGGCATGGCCTGAGTCGCCTGGCGCTGTATGGGTTGCTGGTCTATCCGGCCGGCTGCGCGCTGCTGGGCGGCACCATGGCGGTGATCGCGCCGCCTTCCGAAGCGCTGAGCGCGGCGTTCCAGATGTTCTTCGCCAAGCAGTTCGGGGTGGCGGTGATCACGCTGCCGCTGGTGGTGGCCTGGCGCGAAGGCCGGCAATCGTTCCGCGGCGGGCGTGCCGCGGGCTGGGCCTGGCCGCTGGCGCTGATCGCCGGCCTGGGCCTGAGCCTGTGGGCCTCGCAGGTGGTGCGCGGCGGCCTGGCGGACCGGCCGGCGGTGGTGTTGATGGACTACCGCTTCGCCCTGTTCGTGGTGTTGGCCTGGTTCGTGTTGCGGCTGCCGCCGCGGCGTTCCATGCTGGCGCTGTCGGCGGCGCTGTTCTGCCTGGTGCTGGCGGTGTCCGAGAGTGCGGCCTACGGCAATACCGTGCTGGGCCTGTTCAACCTGCTGCACCTGGCTGCGGAAGTGAACATCCTGCTGCTGGCGATGCTGTACCTGTGGGTGATCAGCCGGGACAGGCGCGAGCTTTCGCGCCGGCTGGCCGAGGAGATCCAGCGCGACACCCTCACCGGTCTGCCCAACCTGCGCGCGTTGCGCCGGCGGATGGCGGTGGCTCCTCCGGGCCGGCGCGAGCTGGGGTTCCTGCTGCTGGACAAGAGCGACTCGCTGGTGACCGGTTATGGCCTGGACATGCAGGCCGCGGTGGTCGGCAGCATGGCCGCGCGCCTGTCGGATCTGGCCGACGTGTACGTGCTGGGCACCGGCCAGTTCGCGCTGATTCCGGCGAAAGATGCCGACGATGACGTGTGGGAACGGCTGATCGTCCGGGTGGAACATGCCGAGTTCGTCGCCGACGGCCAGCCGGTGCGGTTGCTGCCGTACCTGGGGGTGGCTTCGTTGCCGGAAGCCGGTAGCGAACCCCTCGCCGACGTGGTGGACACCGCCCTGCTGAATGCCTCGCACCTGGCCTTCGATGCGCGCCAGCACGGCGAAGTGCGCCCGCGCTACAGCGATATCGACGATGGCCGCCTGCGCCACGCGCACCGCCAGCAGTTGCAGGATGCGGCGACCGCGCTGGCCTGCCTGCGCAACGAGCGGCTGGTGCTGCACTTCCAAGCCATCCGCCGGCTGGAACACGCGGCCGAGCCGGCGCTGACGATTTCCGGCGAAGTCCTGTGCCGGCTGCGCGACGAGGACGGCCGGCTGATTCCGCCCGCGCGCTTCATGCGTCCAATCGAGGCGGCCGGCCGCGGCGCGGAACTGGACCTGGCGGTGATCAAGGCGCTGTTCCGGCTGCTGCGGAAGTATCCGGAAGCGCTGCCGTACTGCGAGCGCATCGCCATCAACCTCACCGGCCAGAGCCTGGCGTCGATGAGTTTCCAGGTGGAACTGAGGACCCTGCTGGCGGACTCGCCGCTGCCGCTGTCGGCGCTGTGCTTCGAGGTCACCGAGTCCGCCGCCATCTCCAGCACTTCGGCGGCGAGCCGGCTGCTGCGCGACCTGCGCGCGCGCGGCTGCCAGATCGCCATCGACGACTTCGGCACCGGCATGCAGAGCTTCGCGCGGCTGAAGGAACTTCCGGCCGACGTGATCAAGATCGACGGCTCGTTCATACGCAACGTCGCCCAGCGCGGCAGCGATCACGCCCTGGTGCAGGCGACGGTGGCGGTGGCCGGCGTGTTCGGCGCCGAGACGGTGGCCGAATTCGTCGAAGACGACATCACCGCCGACTGCCTGCGGGAACTGCACGTGGACTGGGTACAGGGCGACCTGTACGCGCCGCCCCGGCCGTTGTCCGAAATACTCGCCGAGGCGCTGCCCCGCGAACTGCAGTACGCGCCCTGAGCCGGCTCAGCCGGTCGTCGCGCGCAGCGCGCGGTAGGGCGGCGTGGCCATCACCATTTCCGCCAGCGAGAAGGCCAGTTCGCGTTCGGCCAGCACCGCGCCGTCGGCGCCGTGTTCCAGCAGGTGGCGCACTTCGGCGTCGCTGTGCGCGCGCGCCAGCAGGGTCAGGCCCGGATTGATCGCGCGCAGCTTGGCGATGGCCTCGCCGGCCTCCAGCGGTTGCGGGATGGCCAGCACCGCGATCTTGGCTTTCTCCGGATGTGCCTCCGCCAGCACCTTGTCGGCGGCGGCGCTGCCGCGGATGGCAGGGATGCCCGCCGCGTGCGCGCGCTCGACGTGCTCGCCGTTGTCGTCGATGACGATCAGCGGCACGCCACGCTCGTGCAGCACGTGCGCCAGCGAACTGCCCACCCGGCCGTAGCCGATGATGATGGCGTGGTCCTGCACGTCCAGGGACGGACCCGGTGGTGGTTCCGGCTCGGCTTCCTTCGGCGCGGCGGCATCCTGGCGCGCCTGCCAGCGATCCAGCAGGCCGAAGATCAGCGGATTGAGCATGATCGAGATCAGCGCGCCGGCCAGCACCAGATCATGGCCTTCCTTGGGCAGGATCTTCAGGTCCATGCCGAGGCCGGCGATGATGAAGGCGAACTCGCCGATCTGGGCCAGGCTGGCTGAAATGGTCAGCGCGGTGGCATTGGGATGGCCGAACGCGCGCACGATCAGGTAGGCGGCGGCCGACTTGCCGAACAGGATGATGAAAGCGGTGCCCAGCACCTCGAACGGATGCTCGACCAGGATGTTCGGGTCGAACAGCATGCCGACCGAGACGAAGAACAGCACCGCGAAGGCATCGCGCAGCGGCAGCGAATCGTTGGCCGCCTTGTGGCTCAGTTCGGATTCGTTGAGCAACATGCCGGCGAAGAACGCACCCAGCGCGTAGGACACGCCGAACAGGGTCGCCGAGCCGAACGCCACGCCCAGCGCGATGGCCAGCACCGACAGGGTGAACAGTTCGCGCGAACCGGTGCTGGCGGTACGTTCCAGGATCCACGGGATGACCCGCCGCCCCACCACCAGCATCACGGTGACGAACAGCGCCAGCTTCAGCAGGGTCCAGCCCAGGCTGGCGATGATCGCGCCGGCGCTGAGGCCGCCGGTCTCGCCCTGCTGGCCTGCCAGGCCGCCGATCACCGGCATCATCACCAGGGCCAGGACGCAGGCCAGGTCCTCGACGATCAGCCAGCCGACCGCGATGCGCCCGCGCGAGGTGTCCAGCAGGCGCCGTTCCTCCATCGCCCGCAGCAGCACCACGGTGCTGGCGGTCGCCAGCGAGAACCCGAAGACGATGCCGTACAGCGTGGGCCATCCCATCAATGCCGCCAGGCCCCAACCGAGCAGGGTGGCGGCGCTGATCTGCACCAGCGCGCCGGGGATGGCGATCCACTTGACCTCCATGAGGTCCTTCAGCGAGAAGTGCAGGCCAACCCCGAACATCAGCAGCATCACGCCGATTTCGGCGAGCTGCTTGGCCAGTTCCTGGTCGCCCACGAAGCCCGGGCTGAAAGGCCCGACGCAGATGCCCGCCACCAGATACCCGACCAACGGAGACAGCCGCAACCGATTGGCCACCGCGCCGAGGACGAAGGCGAGGGCGAGGCCAATGGCGACGATGTTGATCAGGTCGGTGTCATGATGCATCGAGGCTCGCGTTTTCCAGGGGAAAGGAGGTCGAGTTTCGCCGATGCGGCGCCGCTGCGGCAAACGGAAAACTGAGCGGCGCGTTCATCCTACACCGGGGTGCCGCCCGGGCGAGCCGGTGCCGACGGACGGGCGGCGGAAAGCAAATCCCCCGTCGCCTTCGGCGCCCGCCCCCTTTTGCAAAGGGGGCTACCAGCGTCGATGCCCCTCCTGATCCAGGGGCCCGCTTTTTCCTCCCCCTTTGAAAAAGGGGGACCGAGGGGGATTTGCTTTTCAGCACCAAGCGCAAATCCCCCGTCGCCTTCGGCGCCCGCCCCCTTTTGCAAAGGGGGCTACGAGCGTTCGGTGCCTTTCGTGATCCAGAGACCTGCTTCTTCCTCCCCCTTTGAAAAAGGGGGACCGAGGGGGATTTGCCTTTCCGCACCTTGGGCAAGCACGTTCAACAGTCCGAGACGGTTCAAACGGCCATCAGGAGGCAAGCCCGCGACAACGCCCGGGACGCGTGATCACGCGCTCACCACTTGTAGCCGATGCGTCCGTACACATAGGCGCCATTGAAGCCGCCCGGCGACTGGCTGCTGTAGGGGAACTGGCCGCTGTTGGAGTTCGGGAAGATGGTGCGGTCCGGGTATTCGTCCAGCAGGTTGTCCGCGCCCAGCGTGAAGGTCCAGCCATCCAGGCGGTAGCTGGCCGACGCATCCACGGTCCAGGTCGCGCCGTACTTCTGGTCGTTGACCGGATTGCCGGTTTCGCTGACCCGGGTGGTGAACTCGCCATAGCGGGTGGTGCCCAGGGCGAAATCCCACGACGCCAGGTTCCACACCGCGTTGAGGGTGAACTTGTCGCGCGGATAGCCTTCCTCGATGCGGCCCTGTTCATCGCGACCCACGCGCCACAGGTTGGCGCCCAGCGCGGTCAATTCCGGCGGGTTCGGGGCGATGCGGGTGATCTCGGTCTTGTTGTGGTTGTAGCCGGCGGTGAGGTTCAAGGTGCTGGCGGTCAATGGAATCGAGTAGGTGCCGACCACGTCGATGCCGCGGGTGCGGGTGTCGATGGCGTTGTTGAAGTAGCGCGCGCTGGTCACCCCGTTGATGCCCAGGCTGGCCAGCAGCGCCTGCGCGGCGGCGTTGTCGCCCAACAGCAGGTTGGACGACAGCACGATGCGGTCGTCGATGTCGATCTGGTAGGCATCGATGGTGACGTACAGGCGATCCACCGGCTGCAGCACCAGGCCCAGGCTGTAGGACAGCGAGGTTTCCGCCTTCAGCGCCTCGGCGCCCAGCGCCTGCGCGACCGCGCTGGTGGCCGGGAAGGTGCCGGATTCGAAGAAGCGATCCACGCTCGCGTTGTACTGCGAGGTCACCACCTGGTAGTACTGCTGGGCCAGCGCCGGGGCGCGGAAGCCGCTGGCGACGGTGGCGCGCAGCGCGACTTTGTCGGTGAAGGCGTAGCGGGCCGACAGCTTGCCGGAAGTTTCGCTGCCGAAATCCGAATAGTCCTCGTAGCGGGCGGCGATGCCGGCGGAGAACCTGTCGCTGAAATCCGCTTCCAGGCCGACGTAGGCGGCATAGCTGTGGCGATCCTCGTGCACGGCGTTGGCGGGCGTGAAGCCGCCGAAGCCCTGGGCGCCGCCGTTGGCGTAGGAGTTCGGATTGCCCGGCGACTGGTTCCATTTCTCGCTGCGGTACTCGGCGCCGAACGACAGCGTCGCCGGATAGGCCAGGCCCCAGTCCAGGGTCTTGGTGAAGTCGGCGTTGAACAGGTTCTGGGTGTACTCCAGCGCGCCGTCGTAGAAGCGGTGCGGGCTGTTCACGCCGAGGCTGTAGTTGATGCTGTTCCGGGTGTAGAAGAACAGTTTGTTGTAGCCGTAGTTGTAGCTCACATCCCAGGTCCAGCCGCTGTCGGTGCCGCCCTTGAGGCCGGCGACCAGCGAACGGTCCTTGGAGACCTGGTTGATCTCGGGCACATAGCCGTTCGGATAGACCTGCGGCACCAGCGCGTTGTGGCCCGGCGAGCGGTAGAACGCGAACGAGGTGATGTCGCGGTTGCTCAGGATCGTCGTCGCGTAGGCACTGAGGTTGTCGCTGAACTGGAAGCCGGCGTTGGCCGACACGGCCTCGGCTTCCACTTCGGGATCGCCGTAGACGTAGGCGACCTCGCCGATGTCCGGATTGTTGCCGACGTTGGGGGAGGTGCCGCGATAGGGGCCGGCGCGATCGGTCTCGTCCTGGCGGGTCACCTGCCCGGCGACATGCACGAAGCCGCGGCCATCGCCGAAGCCGACGCCGGCATCGCCGGCCAACTGGTACTGGCGGCCGTCGCCGGCCGAGTACTGGCCCACGTCCAGGACCAGGCTGCCGCCTTTCTCCGAGCCCTTGAGCACGATGTTGACCACGCCGGCGATGGCGTCGGAGCCGTACTGGGCCGAGGCGCCGTCGCGCAGCACTTCCACGCGCGCGATCGACGACACCGGGATGGCGTTGAGATCCACCGCCGAAGAGCCGCGGCCGATGGTGCCGTTGACGTTGACCAGGGCCGACAGGTGGCGGCGCTTGCCGTTGACCAGGATCAGCACCTGGTCCGGGGACAGCCCGCGCAGCTGCGCCGGGCGCACGCCGCTGGTGCCGTCAGTGATGGCCGGGCGTGGGAAATTCAGCGAGGGCAGGGCGCGCGCCAGCGCGGTCGCCAGCTCGGGGGAGCCGGTGGCCTGCAGCGCCTCGGGGGTGAGGATGTCGATGGGCGACTGGGATTCGGCCGCCGTGCGGTCGGCGACACGCGTACCGGTGACAATAAGGGTGTCCAGGGTCTGCGGCTTCTGTTCGCTCTGGGCGAAGGCGGGGGCGGAGGCGAGGGCCAGGACGATGGCGGCGGACAACGGAGAAAGCGTGCGGATCATGGGTACTCCAGTGCTCGGAACGGGATGTAACGGCCGTGATGCAGCGGTCGCTGGCGAGGCAGCGGCGGCACGCCCGGAGGCATGCTGCACCACAACATAACGTCAATTATTCGTTAACGAGTAGAATCGCGTCGCAGAACTTCTGCTTATGTGCTTATGCCCGTCGGTGCGATCCGAAGGTCGTGATAACCGCTGGCGGCACCTGCGTCAATGAATTTTTAACAAATGTGAGACCCGGCACCGCTCCTTCGGGAAGCCTGCCCGGTTTCCGGCAACGGACTTTTTCATCGTGATTTCCCTGCGTAATTTCGCTCTCCGGCGCGGCGAGCGCCTGCTCCTGTCCAATGTCGACCTGGCCCTGCACGCGGGTTACCGCGTCGGCGTGGTCGGCCGCAACGGCACCGGCAAGTCCAGCCTGTTCGCGGCCATCCGCGGCGAACTGGAAGCCGACAAGGGCGACGTCGATCTGCCCGGCAAGGTGCGCATCGCCAGCGTGGCCCAGGAGACCCCGTCGCTGCCGGACCCGGCCATCGACTTCGTGCTGGGCGGCGATACCGAGGTCGCCGCCGCGCTGAAGGCCGAAGCCGACGCGCTGGCCGCAGAGGACTGGGAAGCGGTGGCCGCCGCGCACATCCGGCTGGAGGAAGTCGGTGGTTACGACGCCACCGCCCGCGCGGGCAAGCTGCTGCATGGCCTGGGCTTTCCCGCCGATACCCACCAGCGTGCGGTGTCCGCGTTCTCCGGCGGCTGGCGGGTGCGCCTGAACCTGGCGCGCGCGCTGATGATGCCCAGTGACCTGCTGCTGCTGGACGAACCCACCAACCACCTGGATCTGGACGCAGTGCTGTGGCTGGAGCAGTGGCTGCTGAAGTATCCGGGCACGCTGCTGCTGATCTCGCACGATCGCGAATTCCTCGACAACGTCGCCACCCATACCCTGCACCTGCATGGCGGCGGCGCGAAGCTGTATACCGGCGGCTACACCGATTTCGAGCGCCAGCGCGCCGAACAACTGCGCCAGCAGCAGATCGCGTTCGAGAAGGAACAGGCCGAACGCGCGCACCTGCAATCGTTCATCGATCGCTTCAAGGCCAAGGCCAGCAAGGCGCGGCAGGCGCAGAGCCGGATGAAGCGGCTGGCCAAGCTGGCTGGCACCGAGGCGGTGCGGATGGAACGCGAGTTCCGCATCGAATTCGCCCAGCCCAACCGCCTGCCGCATTCGCTGATCCGCATCAACCACGGCGAAGCCGGTTATCCGCTTCCCCCGCCCGCGGGGGAAGGGTCCCGCAGGGCGGATGGGAGCAAGGCTCCGGAGAGTGGCCCCCACCCCAACCCTCCCCCGCGGGCGGGGGGGGGAGCGATGCCGCCTGCGGGGAGCGGCGCGACGATCATCCTGCATGACGTGGGCTTCGGTCTCGAGGCGGGCGATCGCATCGGCCTGCTGGGCCCCAACGGCGCCGGCAAGTCGACCCTGGTGAAGACCCTGGTGGGCGAGCTGCCGCTGGTGGCCGGCGAGCGCAGCGCGCATCCGGATCTGCGCATCGGCTACTTCGCCCAGCACACGGTGGAATCGCTGCACGAGGGCCAGTCGCCGATCGATCACTTCCGCGAACTGTCGCCCGACGCATCGACCCAGTCGTTCCGCGATTTCCTCGGCAAATGGAATTTCCCCGGTGATCGCGCGTTCGAGTCGGTGGACGGTTTCTCCGGCGGTGAGCGCGCGCGGCTGGCGCTGTCATTGATCGCCTGGCAGCAACCCAACGTGCTGCTGCTCGACGAACCGACCAACCACCTGGATCTGGAAATGCGCGAGGCGCTGGCCGAGGCGCTCAGCGATTTCGACGGCGCCATCGTGATGGTCTCGCATGACCGCCATCTGATCGGCCTGGTCTGCGACACCTTCTGGCGGGTGGCCGACGGCCAGGTGGAACCCTTCGCCGGCGATCTGGACGAATACGCGGCCTGGCTGCGCACGCGTCCGGCCGCGCAGGGCCCCAAGACCCGCATGGCCGAAGCCGCGCCCACGCCGCCGCCCAAGCCGGCGCCGGCGCGCAAGCCGCCGAATCCGCACAAGCTGGCCCAGGCCGAAGCGCGCATGACCGAACTCGAAGAGCAACTGGCGGCGGTCGATGCGGAAATGGCGGATCCGCGCAGCTATGCCGACACCGCGCGCGCGGCCGAACTGGGACAGCAACGGACCCGCCTGCAACAGGAACTGGAACAGGCCGAGCAGGCCTGGTCGGCGTTGTACGAAGCGGGTTGATCGGGCGCACAGGGGCAAGGCATGAACCAGGAACTGATCTATCTGGCGTTGATCTTCGGCCTGCTGGTGATCCCGCGCGCCTTGCAGCGATTCAAGCTGCCGGCGCCGCTGACCTGCCTGGTGCTGGGCATCGCGGCGATGCTCTGGCTGGGCGAACGTTCCCACGATGGCGTGGTCGCGCTGCTGGCCACGCTCGGCATTTCCTCGCTGTTCCTGTTCGCCGGCCTGGAAGTGGATCTGCGCGCGCTGCGGCGAGGGTTCTGGCCCTTGCTGTCGCATCTGCTGATCCGCAGCGCGACCCTGTTCGGCGCCGGCTGGCTGGCGTGGCGCTACGGTGGCCTGTCCTGGCAGGCGGCGGGACTGCTGGCGCTGGCGCTGCTGACGCCGTCGACCGGTTTCATCATCGACACGCTGGGCCGGCTGGGGCTGGACGAACAGGAACGCTTCTGGGTCACCAACAAGGCTATCGCTGGCGAACTGCTCGCGCTGGCGGCGCTGTTCCTGGTGCTGCAGGCAGACCAGCCGATGAAGATGGCCATCTCGTCCAGCATCCTGATCGCGCTGCTGGTCGGTCTGCCCCTGCTGTTCATCGCATTGGGCCGCTGGGTCGCGCCGCACGCGCCAGGATCCGAGTTCTCGCTGCTGGTGATGGTGGGCCTGATCGCGGCCTTCACCACCTACAAGCTGGGCGTCTATTACCTGGTGGGCGCGTTCGTCGCCGGCCTGATCGCGCGGCTGCTGCGGCAGAAGATGCCGCGCCTGGCCTCCGACGAGAACCTGCATGCCGTGCGCCTGTTCGCGACCTTCTTCGTGCCGTTCTATTTCTTCAATGTCGGCACCAAGGTGCCGGCGGGCGCGCTCAGCTGGGAGGCGCTGGGCCTGGGCCTGCTGATCACGCTGGCGATCCTGCCGTTGCGCATCGGCGTGATCTGGGTACAGCGGCGGCTGATGTTCGGAGAGGACATGCGCAGCAGCCTGCGGGTGTCGCTGGCGCTCACCCCGACCCTGATCTTCACCCTGGTGCTGGCCGGCATCCTGCGCGAGCGCTTCCACATTCCCGATGCCCTGTTCGGCGCGCTGCTGCTGTATGCGGCGCTGACCACGCTGCTGCCTTCGCTGGTGTTCCGCACGCCCTTCGACGTGGATCCGATGGCGGCGCCGGAAACGCTGCCTCCGGAAATGGCGCCGCCGGCAACCACCGGCGCAGTCGCATTGGCGCAGGCGTCGGCGGACGCGGATGGCGCCGCCCACGTCACCGACGCGGATGCCGGCACGCGGCCGGTCTAGCCCGCGTCTCCTTCGGCCTGCAGCCACAGGCGCAGCCGGCCGGCCGCCTCGGACTCGCGTCGCGAACGCAGCCGGGTCAGCCAGTAGCGGCCGAGATCCAGCGTCTGCGCGAAGGGTTGCAGCAGGCGGCCGGCCGCGAGTTCGTGTTCGAACATCGCCAGCGGCAGCAACGCCACGCCCGCGCCGCGCGAGACCGCGCCGGCGAGGGTGAGTGACGAGTCGAACTGCGGCCCGCGCGCCTGCAGGCCGGTGAGGCCGGCCGCGGCCAGCCAGCGCGGCCATTCGTCGGCGCGGAACGAACGCAGCAGCGGCACGTGAGCGAGATCGCGCGGTTGCCGCAACGCCTCGGCCAGCGCGGGCGCGCACACCGGCGCGAACGGGGTCGCCCACAGCGGGGTGCAGACTTCGCCCGGCCAATCGCCATCGCCAAAGCGGATCGCCATGTCCAGGCCCTCGCCGGCCAGATCGGCGCGATTGTTGTGGGTGGACACGCGCAGTTCGATGTCCGGGTGGGTGGCCGCGAACGCCGGCAGCCGCGGCAGCAGCCAGCCGATGGCGAAGGTGCCGACCACGCCGACCGTCAGCACCTCGCGGGCATCGCCGCCGGCCAGCCGGTCCAGGCTCAGGCCGATGCGGTCGAACGCCTCGCTCAGCACCGGCAGCAGCGCCGCGCCTTCGTCGGTCAACGCCACCCCGCGGGGCAGGCGCTGGAACAGGACGGTGCCCAGCCGCTCCTCCAGCGCCTTGATCTGATGGCTCAGCGCGGCCTGGCTGACGCACAGCTCATCGGCCGCGCGGGTCAGGTTCTGGTGGCGCGCCGCGGCCTCGAAGGCGCGCAGCGCGTTGAGCGGCAATTGGGGCCTGAGCATGAGGCGTCATGAGGCTGGCTAATGGATGGCATTGAATAACCTCGCTGGTGGCCCCCGGTCAACGCGGGAACAATCAGGTTTTCTCACAGGAAGCCACCCGATGATTGTCCGCCGCCAGTTCCTGCGGATGACCGCCTCCGCCTTCGCCGTCCTGCCTGCCGCGTGCGTGCTCGCCGGCGAGGAGACCATCGGCAGCGCCGACGCCGGTTTCGCCGAGACCCTCGGGGCGCTGGAGCGTGGCAGCGGCGGGCGCCTCGGGGTGTGCCTGGTCGACACCGCCAATGGGCGGCAGTGGGGGCGCCGCATGGGCGAGCGCTTCCCGATGTGCAGTACGTTCAAGTTTCCGCTGGCGGCGGCGGTGTTGCGGCGGGTCGAGCACGGTGGGTTGACCCTGGACCGGCGCGTGCCGATCCGCCGCGAGGACATGATTCCGCACGCGCCGGTGACCGAAAAGCACGTCGGCGGCCACCTGAGCGTGGAGGAGCTGTGCCAGGCGACGATGATCTGGAGCGACAACCCGGCCGCCAACCTGCTGCTGCCGCTGGTGGGAGGCCCCGCCGGCGTCACCGCGTTCCTGCGCGCCAGCGGTGACGCGGTGACCCGCAACGACCGCGACGAACCGGACGTCAACCGCTTCCATCCCGATGATCCGCGCGACACCACCACCCCCGAAGCGATGGCCGGGACCTTGCGCCAGCTGCTCCTGGGCGAGGTGCTTGGCACCGACTCCCGCCAGCGCCTGGCCGGTTGGCTGGTCGACAACCGCACCGGTGACCGTCGCCTGCGCGCCGGGCTGCCGGCCGGCTGGAAGGTCGGCGACAAGACCGGCAGCAACGGGCAGGACACCACCAATGACATCGCCATCGTCTGGCCGGATCGCGGGCGGGCGCCGTGGCTGTTGACCAGCTATCTGCAGGGCGCGAAGGTCGACGCGGACGCCCGCGATCAGGTGCTGCGGCAGGTCGGGGCGGCGGCGGCGCGGTTCATCGCCTGAGGACGAGGCCGGTCCCCGACCGTTGAATCCCCGGCGCCAAGCCCCAGAATAGGGGCCTGCGTTTTCCCTACCGCGTTTCCGTCATGCCGATCTATGCCTTCGAGTGCGCCGAATGCGGCCACGCCTTTGACCGACTGCAGAAGCTGTCCGACCCGGATCCCGATGCCTGCCCGTCCTGCGGCCGGCCGGCGGTCAAGCGCCAGCTGACCGCACCCGCCTTCCGCCTGGCCGGCGGTGGCTGGTACGAAACGGATTTCAAGAAGGACGGCGACAAGAAGCGCAACCTGGCCGAGGGCGGCGGCTCCGGCGGGACCGGCGCTTCATCCTCCGCAGACAGCGCGACGCCCGCCAAGACCGAAGCCAAGCCGGCGAGCCCGTCTTCCGCCAGCTGAGCCCGACCGGGGGCGGAACCTTCCCGCCCCTGGCCTGGAACCGCTCGCCTAGCGCGCGCCGAAGCGCGCGTTGCAGCCGCCGCGTACCCAGATTTCCTGGCGATTGGCGTCATAGCCCCAGCCGCGTCCTTCCGCGCCGCACACCCGCTGCGAGTATTCCTGTTGCAGCCGCGGGCGCCCTTGGCGGCCATCCCAGCGGCACCAGTTGAGCCGCGGATCTCCCGGCTTGCTGGTGCACTGCACGCCATAACCGGGATTGCCACCGCCCCAGTCGCCGCCGCCGCCGCCGGCCACGCCGAAACGCGCGCGGCAACCATGGTTCACCCAGATGGCGTTGCGCTGGTGGCCCCAGTTGCCGCCCTCCTGGCAGCGGGCCTTGGAGAGGTTCTGCACCACCACCGGCCGGCCACGGCGATCGTCCCAGGCGCAGGTGCGGTAGCGGGCGTCCTCGCTGGAACACGTCACCGTGTAGCCGGCATTGCCGCCGCCGTTGCCCCAGCCCTGCGTGGTTTCCGTAAACTCGCCCCGGCAGCCGTTGCGGACCCGGATCACCCCGGGCTGCTGCTGCCAGGACTGGCCCTCGACGCAGGCGCCGCTGGACAGTTGGCGGGACAGCCGGGCGCGGTTGGCGAAACCGGTCTGGCAGGTGCGCTCGCGCTGGTCCTGGCTCTCGCAGCGCACGGTGCGCCCCGGCGCCGGATCCGGATTCCAGCCACCGCCGCCGCCGCCCAGCGAGGTGGCGATGTCCCGCTTGATGCGGCTGAAAGGCCAGCCCGACAGGCGCACCTGGTCCAGGTAGAAACGCAGCTGGTCGTCCGGGATGCGGCGACCGCGTGATTGCTCGCTGTACTCCAGGCCGATGACCCGGGTCTGCTCGGCCACGGTCAGGGTCCGCAGGTTTTCCGGGGCGTAGGCCCGGGTCTGGGCCTGGGCCAGGGCAAGGCTGGCCGGCAAGGCCAGGAAGAGTGCGCACAGCAACTTCATCAAAGCCTTGTTCATGGTGGTCTCCCGTCGGGAGCGGCAAGCTTAATCCTCCCGGGGGAGGGCTTGGGAAGGCCCCGGCGGCGGGGTGGGGGAAGCCCGTACGGGTTAGACTATGCGGCTTTCCGGCACTCGCCGGATGCAACTCGCGGAGCCCCCATGCGTACCCATTATTGCGGCCTCATCAACGAGGCCATGATCGGCCAGACCGTCACCCTGTGCGGCTGGACCGACGTTGCCCGCAACCTCGGTGGCGTGTGCTTCATCGACCTGCGCGACCACGAAGGCATCGTGCAGGTGACGGTGGAGCCGGACAACGCCGACGTGTTCGCCGTGGCCGCGGATCTGGGCTACGAGGACGTGCTGCAGGTGGAAGGCGTGGTGCGCGCGCGCCACAGCGTCAACGAGAAGATTCCGACCGGCAAGGTGGAGATCGTCGCCACCCGCATCAGCGTGCTCAACAAGGCGCAACCGCTGCCGTTCCATGCCCATGAGAACGCCGGCGAGGACATCCGCCTGAAGTACCGTTACCTGGATCTGCGTCGTCCGGAGATGCAGCGCATGCAGCGCACCCGCATCCGGCTGGTGCAGGCGCTGCGTCGCTGGCTGGATGCGCGCGGTTTCCAGGACATCGAAACCCCGATCCTGACCAAGGCCACGCCGGAAGGCGCGCGCGACTTCCTGGTGCCGGCGCGCCTGCATCCGGGCGAGTTCTACGCGCTGCCGCAGTCGCCGCAGCTGTTCAAGCAGATCCTGATGGTGGCCGGCTTCGACCGCTACTACCAGATCGCGCGCTGCTTCCGCGACGAGGCACTGCGCGCTGACCGCCAGCTGGAATTCACCCAGCTGGACATGGAATTCGCTTTCGTGCGCGAGCGCGACGTGCAGGACACCGTGGAAGGCATGATCCGCGACATCTTCAAGGAAGTGATGTCCGTCGATCTGGCCGATCCCTTCCCGCGCATGACCTGGGCCGAGGCGATGCGCCGCTACGGCTCGGACAAGCCGGACCTGCGCATCGATCTGGAACTGGTCGACGTCGCCGGGCTGGTCAAGGGCAGCGAGTTCGCCGTGTTCGCGGACGCCGCCGCCGATCCGGACGGCCGCGTCGCCGCGCTGCGCATCCCCGGTGGCGCCAGCCTGTCGCGCAAGCAGATCGACGAGTACGCCGCGCATGCCGCCAAGTACGGCGCCAAGGGCCTGGCCTACATCAAGATCGCCGACAACGGCGAAGTCAGTTCGCCGATCCAGAAGTTCTTCGGCGAGGACGCTTTCGCGGCACTGGTCGCGCACGTCGGCGCCGGCCACGGCGACATCGTGTTCTTCGGCGCCGGTGGCTACAACAAGGTGTCCGACTTCATGGGCGCGCTGCGGCTGAAGGCCGGCCGGGACTTCGGCCGCGTCGCCGAGGGCTGGCGTCCGCTGTGGGTCACCGACTTCCCGATGTTCGAATGGGACGAGGAGGCGCAGCGCTATGTCGCCCTGCACCATCCGTTCACCGCACCGGCCGTGGACGACATCGCCGACCTGCGCGCCAACGCCAAGACCGCGGTGTCGCGTGGCTATGACATGGTGCTCAACGGCAACGAGATCGGCGGCGGTTCGATCCGCATCCATCGTCCGGACATGCAGAGCGCGGTGTTCGAACTGCTGGGCATCGGTGCGGAGGAGGCGGAGGCCAAGTTCGGCTTCCTGCTGGACGCGCTGAAGTTCGGCGCGCCGCCGCACGGCGGCATCGCCTTCGGCATCGATCGCATCGCCGCGCTGATGGCGGGCACCGAATCGATCCGCGACGTGATTCCGTTCCCCAAGACCACCACCGCGCAGTGCCTGATGACCGGCGCGCCGTCGCCGATTCCCGACGAGCAGCTGGCCGAACTGCACATCCAGGTGCGGCCGGTCGCGCCCAAGGCGCAGTGATCCGCCGCCCGGCTCCGCGTTCCGGGGCCGGGGGCTGCGCATCCTTTTTTAAATCGTCCGGCGGCAATCACCGCCGGATTCCCCGCCAGGGGTTTTTCTTTCTTACGGAGTATTGGCATGACCGAGTTTGCGTTCGCGCTGCAGTGGGAAAAACTGGGCAATGAAGGAACCAACGCCGGCCTGATGACCGAGCGCGCGCGCGTGTTCGGTGGCTGGGTGGTGCGGATCGGCACCTCGCCCGCCGCGATGGCGCTGACCTTCGTGCCGGACGGCGAAGGGCGCTGGGACGGCGAGGACTTCGGCGAGGACGACTACGAGTACGAAGACGAGGAAGAGGGCGAAGAGGACGAGGACGCCGACGAGGAAGAGGCGGACGAGGACGACGAGGAAGAGTGAGCGTGCACATCCGCCGCGCCACGCCGGCCGATGCCGAGGTGCTTTCGGACCTGGCCGCGCGCACGTTCACCGAAACCTTCGGCCATCTGTATCCGGCCGGGGATCTGCAGGCGTTCCTCGCGGACGCCTACGCGGTGGACAAGCAACGCATCGTCCTGGCCCACCCCGACTATGCGGTGTGGCTGCTGGAAGCCGATGGCGTGGCCGTGGGCCATGCCGCGGCCGGCCCCTGCGGGCTGCCGCATCCGCAGGTCGCCGCCGGCGACGGCGAACTGAAGCGGCTGTACGTGCTGGCCAGCCACCAGAACGGCGGCTGGGGCGCGCGCCTGTGCGACACCGCGCTGGCCTGGCTGGAACGCGCCGGCCCGCGCACGCTGTGGATTGGCGTGTGGTCGCAGAACTTCGGCGCCCAGCGCTTCTATGGCCGTTATGGTTTCGAGAAGGTGGGCGACTACGAGTTCCCGGTCGGTCGCGTGCGCGATCACGAATTCATCCTGCGGCGCGGTGCCGCGCGCTGAACCGCGGATACGCCAGTCCCGCGGGTTGGATTGCCGCGCCCGATTCGGCCAGACTGGGGCCATGGCGCCTTCCCCTCCACTCCGCCCCCGCGTCCTCATCCTGCATGGCATCTGGAACGCCCGTTCCTGGGTGGCCCCGCTGGCCTGGCGGCTGCGCGCGGAGGGATTCGATGCCGAAGTGTTCGGCTATGACAGCGTGTTCGGTGGCCCCGAGGCCGCGATTCCGCGATTGATGGCCCACCTGCGCGCCGGCGGCGGACCGACCAGCCTGGTCGGACACAGCCTGGGCGGCATCGTGGCCCTGGAAACCCTGAGACAGGCGCCGGAACTGCCGGTGGCGCGGGTCGTCTGCCTGGGATCGCCGCTGCGCGGCAGCCTCACCGCGCGCAATCTCGCCAGTCATCCGTGGAGCGTGCATGCGCTCGGCCGCAGCGGCCCCCTTCTGCTGTCCGGCTGCGCGCCCTGGGAAGGAACGGCGCAGGTGGGCGTGGTCGCCGGCAATGTCGCGCGCGGATTCGGCCGCCTGCTGGCGAGGTTCGAGGGGGATTCCGACGGCACCGTGTCGGTGGAGGAAACCCGGTTGCCGGGGTTGAGCGATCACTGCATCGTCGCCGCCAGCCACACCGGACTGGTGTTCTCCGCCGAAGCCGCCCATCAGGCGGCCTGTTTCCTGCGGCATGGCCGCTTCACCCATCCGCAAGCGCGTGAAACCGGCGCCGCCGACGCTCCCGGAACAAGCCGTGGAACCCGGACGGGTAACGGCCGGGCCGGCACGATGGAGTAGAATCGCGGCCCCGTCAGCAGCCTTGTTCCGGAAGACCCATGGGTAGAGGACCCTCGATCGAAGCCCGCAAGAACGCCAGCGACGCCAAGCGCGGCAAGATCTTCACCAAGATCATCCGTGAAATCGGCGTGGCCGCGAGGGCGGGCGGGGGCGATCCCAACAACAATCCGCGCCTGCGGGTGGCGATGGACAAGGGCCTGGCCGCCAACATGTCCAAGGACGTGATCGAGCGCGCGGTCAAGAAAGCCACCGGTGAACTGGAAGGCGTGGTCTACGAGGAAGTGCGCTACGAGGGCTACGCGCCCGGCGGCGTCGCTGTGATCGTCGACTGCCTCACCGACAACCGCGTGCGCACCGTGGCCGATGTCCGCCATGCGTTCAGCAAATGCGGCGGCAACATGGGAACCGAAGGCTCGGTCGCGTTCATGTTCAAGCGCCTGGGCGTGCTCAGCTACGCGCCCGGCGCGGACGAGGAGAAGATCACCGAGGCGGCCATCGACGCCGGCGCGGACGACGTGGTGGTGTATGCCGATGACGGCTCCATCGATGTCATCACCGCACCGGACAGCTTCCAGGCGGTCAAGGACGCCATGGACGCGGCCGGTCTTTCCGCCGACCAGGCCGAAGTGACCTTCCGCGCCGACAACGACATCGCCGTGCAGGGCGACACCGCCAGGCAGGTCGTCAAACTGCTCGACATGCTCGAAGACCTGGACGACGTGCAGAACGTCTACTCCAATGCCGAGCTTGGCGCGGATGCATATGCGTAACCGCGTCGGGAATCGGGAATCGGGAATGGAGAATCGTCAGCCAGTCCTCTTCCCGACCCCGGCCGAGCAAGATTCCGTTGTAGGAATCCGCTTTCGCTCTTTCGATTCCCCATTCTCCATTCTCGATTCCCGCCCAGAATGACCCGCATCCTCGGCATCGATCCGGGTTCGCAGCGCACCGGCGTCGGCATCATCGACGTGGACGGCGCCGGGCGGACGACGCATGTGCACCATGCGCCGTTGGTGCTGCTGGGCGCCGAGGATTTTCCGCAGCGGCTCAAGTGCCTGCTGACCGGCCTGGCCGAAATCATAGAGACCTGGCGGCCGGACGAGGTCGCCATCGAGAAGGTCTTCATGGCCCGCAACCCCGATTCGGCGCTCAAGCTGGGCCAGGCGCGCGGTGCGGCGATCTGCGCGGTGGTGCTGCGTGATCTGCCGGTGCACGAATACGCCGCCAAGGAAGTGAAGCTGGCCGTGGTCGGCAAGGGCAGCGCGGAAAAGCACCAGATCCAGCACATGGTCGGGATCATGCTCGGCCTGCACGGCAAGCTGCAGGCCGACGCCGCCGACGCGCTGGCCGTGGCCATCACCCATGCGCACGTGCGCGCCACCGCCAACCGCCTGGGCGTCAACGCCCGCCAGGCGTGGAGTCGCAAATGATGTCCGGGATTCGGGATTGGGGATTGGGGATTCGCAACGGCGCGACGCGGCGGAAGTCCGCATGTCGCCAATCCCCAATCCCGAATCCCCAATCCCGTGCCCGGAGGGCCAAATGATCGGACGACTGCGCGGCATCCTTTCGCACAAGCAGCCCCCGTGGCTGATCATAGATGTGGGCGGAGTGGGCTATGAACTGGAGGCGCCGATGAGCACCTTCTACGACCTGCCCGACATCGGCCGGGAGGTCACCCTGTTCACCCACTACGCGCAGAAGGAAGACAGCGTCTCGCTGTATGGCTTCCTGCGCGAGGGCGAGCGCCGCCTGTTCCGCGACGTGCAGAAAGTCAGCGGCATTGGCGCCAAGATCGCGCTGGCCGTGCTGTCCGGGGTCAGCGTCGACGAGTTCGCGCGGATGGTGCAGGCCAGCGACGTGACCGCGCTGACCCGCATCCCCGGCATCGGCAAGAAGACCGCCGAGCGCATCGTGGTGGAACTGCGGGATCGCGCCGCCGATCTGGGCGGCGGCGGCGGCATGAGCGCCAGCCTGCCGGTGGATCCGCAATCCGAGGCCACCATCGCCTTGCAACAGCTCGGCTACAAGCCGGCCGAGGCCGCCCGCATGGCCCGCGATGCGACCGGCAGCGGCGACGACGCGGCCACCATCATCCGCAAGGCACTGCAGTCGGCCCTGCGCTGAACTGTTTAGAGCCTTTCCTCACTTCACGCGCGCTAGCCTGCATCCCGCCATGTCCGCATCCGCTTCCTCCCCTTCGGCCGCTTCGTCCTCAGGCGGCCACGGCCACGGCCATTCGCACGGCACGCCGCAGGGCCTGCCCGGCCTGGTCATCGCCGCCGCCGGCGTGGTGTTCGGCGACATCGGCACCAGCCCGCTGTACACGCTGAAGGAAGCGTTCTCCGAACATTTCCACCTGCAGGCCAACCACGACACCGTGCTGGGCATCCTGTCGCTGGTGTTCTGGGCGATGATGATCGTGGTGACGGTGAAGTACGTCTCCATCATCATGCGCGCCGACAACGAGGGCGAGGGCGGCATCATGGCGCTGATGGCGCTGACCCAGCGCACCCTCAAGAAGGGCTCGCGGACCGCCTACGTGGTCGGCATCCTCGGCATCTTCGGCGCCTCGCTGTTCTTCGGCGATGGCGTCATCACGCCCGCCATCACCGTGCTCGGCGCTGTCGAGGGCCTGGGCGTGGCGGCGCCCCGGCTGACCCACTTCATCGTGCCGATCACCATCGTCATCCTGCTATCGGTGTTCATGGTGCAGCGGTTCGGCACCCAGAAAGTCGGGCGGGTGTTCGGCCCGATCATGATGATCTGGTTCCTGTCCATCGGCGCCATCGGCATTGCCAACATCGTCGACGCACCGGAGGTGCTGAAGGCGCTCAACCCGCTGTGGGGCGCGCGCTTCTTCGCCCAGCACGGCTGGCAGTCGGTCCTGATCCTGGGCGTGGTGGTGCTGGCGGTGACCGGCGGCGAGGCGCTGTATGCGGACATGGGCCATTTCGGCATCAAGCCGATCCGCTATGCCTGGTACATCTTGGTGCTGCCGTGCCTGTTCCTGAACTACCTGGGGCAGGGTGCGTTCGTGCTGGAACATCCGGCGGCGGTGGTGAATCCGTTCTACGAGGCGGTGCCGCGCTGGGCGCTGTACCCAATGATCGTGATGGCCACCCTGGCGGCGGTGATCGCCTCGCAGGCGGTCATCACCGGCGCGTTCTCGGTGGCGCGCCAGGCCATGCAGCTGGGCTACATCCCGCGCATGCAGATCAAGCACACCTCGCACGACACCATCGGCCAGATCTACATCCCCGGGATCAACTGGATCCTGATGGTGGCGGTCCTGGCCGTGGTGCTGATGTTCCAGGATTCCACCCGCCTGGCCGCCGCCTACGGCATCTCGGTGTCGGCGACCATGCTGATCGACACCCTGCTGCTGGCGCTGGTCGCGCGCGCGCTGTGGCCGAAGGGCAGCGGCGTGGTCATCGCGCTGTGCGTGGTGTTCTTCGTGGTCGACGTGGGCTTCGTGTTCGCCAACGGCGCCAAGTTCTTCCAGGGGGCCTGGTTCCCGGTGGTGCTGGGCATCGTGGTGTTCACCCTGCTGCGCACCTGGCGCCGCGGCCGCGAACTGCTCAGCGCGGAAATCCGCAAGGAAGGCATCCAGCTGGATACCTTCCTGCCCGGCCTGATGCTGGCGCCGCCGGTGCGGGTGCCGGGCACGGCGGTGTTCCTGACCGCGCAGACCGGCATGGTCCCGCATGCGCTGCTGCACAACCTCAAGCACAACAAGGTGCTGCACGAGCGCAACGTGTTCCTGACCGTGGAAACTTTGCCGGTGCCGTTCGCACCGATGGAAAAGCGCCTGAAGATCGAATCCATCGGCGACGAGTTCTACCGGGTGATCGTCAAGTTCGGCTTCATGGAGACGCCGGACGTGCCGCAGGCGCTGATGCGCTCCTGCGATCGCGGCGGCATCTATTTCGATCCGATGGAGACGACCTATTTCGCCAGCCGCGAGAGCATCGTCGCCACCGCCCACCGCGGCATGCCAGTCTGGCGCGACAAGCTGTTCGCGGTCATGCACCGCAACGCGGCGCCGGCGACCGGGTTCTTCCGCATTCCGGGCAACCGCCTGGTCGAACTGGGCGCGCAGGTGGAGATCTGAGCCGCGGCCGGCGCGCGGGCATGTCCGAAGGGGCCGGGCGGCATCAGCCTCCGGCCCTTTTTCCATGGCGGTTTGCCCCATAATGGCGGCATGACCGAAGACCGCATCATCGCCTCCGGCGCGACCCGGGAAGACGAAGCCATCGAGGCCAGCATCCGGCCCAAGCGGCTGGACGAATATCTCGGCCAGAAGCCGGTGCGGGAACAACTGGATATCTACATCCAGGCGGCCAAGGGGCGCGGCGAGGCGCTGGATCACGTCCTCATCTTCGGGCCGCCCGGTCTGGGCAAGACCACCCTGAGCCACGTCATCGCCAACGAACTGGGCGTCAACATGCGGGTGACCTCGGGGCCGGTCATCGAGAAGGCCGGCGACCTGGCCGCGCTGCTGACCAACCTGCAGCCGCACGACGTGTTGTTCGTGGATGAAATCCATCGCCTGTCGCCGGTGGTCGAGGAAGTGCTGTACCCGGCCATGGAGGATTTCCAGATCGACATCATGATCGGCGAGGGCCCCGCGGCGCGCTCGATCAAGCTGGATCTGCCGCCGTTCACCCTGGTGGGCGCGACCACCCGCGCCGGCCTGCTGACCGCGCCGCTGCGGGATCGCTTCGGCATCGTCCAGCGGCTGGAGTTCTACAGCACCGAGGAGCTGACCAGCATCGTGCGCCGCTCCGCCCGCATCCTGGACATTCCCTGCGAGCCGGAGGGCGCGGCGGAGATCGCGCGACGCTCGCGCGGCACCCCGCGCATCGCCAACCGGCTGCTGCGGCGGGTCCGCGACTATGCCCAGGTGCGTGCCACCGGCCATATCGATCGCATGGTCGCCGACGCCGCCATGCAGATGCTGAAGGTCGACCCGGAGGGCTTCGACGAGCTGGATCGGCGCATGCTGCGGACCATCATCGACAGTTTCGATGGCGGGCCGGTGGGCGTGGAGTCGCTGGCCGCCGCGCTGTCCGAGGAACGCGGCACCCTGGAGGATGTCATCGAGCCGTACCTGATCCAGCAGGGCTACCTGATCCGCACCGCGCGTGGCCGCATGGCCACCTCCAAGGCCTACCGCCATCTCGGGCTCAAGCCGCGCCGGGAGCAGGAACAGGGCGGCGCCGGCAGCGAAGCGCTGTTCTGACCCGATGGCCCGATCCCCCGTTCTTTCCGGAGCCGCCTGCCCTTGAGCGCCCAATCGCAGACCAATGACGCGGTTTCCCGGCTATTCAGTTGGCCGACACGCGTCTATTGGGAAGATACCGACGCTGGCGGCGTGGTCTACCACGCGCAGTACGTGGCGTTCCTGGAACGCGCGCGGACGGAATGGCTGCGTGCGCGCGGCCACAGTCAGGAACGGCTGCGCGGGGACCATGATCTGGTCTTCGCGGTCCGCGCGATGACGCTGGATTTCCTGAAACCGGCGCGCCTGGACGACCTGCTGCGGGTGGAACTGGCGTTGCGCCAGTGCAAGCGGGCCAGCGTCGTCTTCGCCCAGCGCATCCTGCGCGGCGAGGAGGTCCTGCTCACGGCGGAGGTGAAGGTGGCGGCGCTGGGCGCTGCGGGATTCAGACCCAAACCGCTGCCCGATGCGTTGTACGAAGAATTCAAGCTGTTCGAAACACCGAACTGACCAATCCGAAACATCGAGGAATACCGGATGATCGCACCGCTCCTGGCCGCCGTGGTCGAAGCCCTGCCCGAGGACACCGCCGCCGCCGCCGTACAGGCGACCGCCGCCACCGCCCACAGCGGCATCAACTACCTGGAGCTGATGCTCAAGGCCAGTCTGCCGGTCAAGCTGATCGTGGTGCTGCTGCTGGTCGGCTCGCTGATCAGCTGGATCATCATTTTCCGCAAGGCGCGCGTGTTCAAGGCCGCCAACCGCGACGCGGACGACTTCGAGAGCCGCTTCTGGTCCGGCGCCGAGCTGAGCAAGCTGTACGCCAGTGCTGCCGATCGCAACCGGGTGGTGAGTGGCCTGGAGGCCATTTTCGAGGCCGGTTTCCGCGAATTCGCCCGCCTGCGCGACAAGCGCAAGCTGGACCCGCGCGCCCAGCTGGAGGGTGCCCAGCGCGCGATGCGCGCGACCTATGCGCGCGAAGTCGATCAGCTGGAAAGGAATCTGGAACTGCTGGCCAACATCGGCTCGACCGCGCCCTATGTCGGCCTGGTCGGCACCGTGTTCGGCATCATGGTCACCATGCACGACATGCTCAACAGCGGCGAACAGGCCGGCATCGCCTCGGTCGCACCAGGTATCTCCGAAGCCCTGTTCGCCACCGCCATCGGCCTGTTCGTGGCAATTCCGGCGGTGTGGGCCTACAACCGCTTCACCACCCGGGTCGAGCGCATCTCGGTGCGGTATGAAACCTTCGCCGAGGAGTTCAGCTCGATCCTGCAGCGCCAGTCCTCGGGCGACGAATAAGCGGAGTCCACCATGACCGCCGCCATTTCCCGCGTGCGCAAGCGCCGCAAGCTCAAATCCGAAATCAACGTCGTGCCGTACATCGACGTGATGCTGGTGCTGCTCATCATCTTCATGGTGACCGCTCCATTGTTGACCCTCAGCGTGGACGTGGATCTGCCGAAATCGAACGCCCGTTCGGTCGAGAGCAAGAAGGATCCGATCATCGTCAGTGTCGGCGCCGATGGCGCCTACACGCTGACCCTGGAAAGCGGCAAGCCGGAGCGTTTGGATGGCCCGACCCTGGCCGCCAAGCTGAAGGCCTTCGTCAGCCAGAACCCGGAGGCGCCGGTGTTCGTCGCCGCGCCGGGCGCCTCGGATTACCAGCGCGTCATGGACACGATGGTGATGCTGCAGCAGGCCGGGGTGAAGAAAGTCGGCCTGATGAGCCAGCCGGGTGGCAATGCACGCTGACGCGCTCCCGCCCCGGCATCGGCCCGACCAGGACGATCTCGCCGTTCCGATCGCACTGGCGATCGGTGTGCATGTACTGATCGCGCTGCTGTTCCTGGCGGCCTACCTCTGGTCGCCCTCGCACAACTTCGAGGCGGCCGCCGGTTCGCCGGTGATCGAAGCCTCGCTGGAAATCTCCAGCGCCGACATCCGTGCCGCCCAGCGCGCGATGGAGAATGCGCCCAAGCCGGAGCCGATGCCGACGCCGATCGAGGAAACCGCCGAGGAAGAGACGGTGCCGCCACCGCAACCGCTGCCCGAGCCGCGTCCGCAGGATTCGCCGGTGGCGCCGCAGCAACAGGCCCAGGAGCGCATCCCGGTGCCGGATACCGAGGATCAGGACGCCGCCAGCCGGTTGGCCATTTCCCAGCAGAAGGCGCTGGAGGAGCAGGAAGAAAAGCGTCGCCAGGAGCAAATCGACCTGACCGAGCGCGAGCGCCAGCAGGAAGCGGAGCGCAAGCAGCGGCTGGCCAAGCAGCAGGAAGAGGCCGAGCGCGACAAGAAGCTGGCCGATCTCCGCCGTCGCCGGGAACAGGCCGCGCGCGAGGCGCAGATGGCCGAACAGAAGCTGCGCCAGTTGCAGAACGTGCAGTCCCAGCGCGCCGCCGCGACCGCAAGTGCGGCCACCCCGGCCACCAGCCGGGCCAGCGGCCAACCGGGGCAGGGCGGCACCAGCAACGACTTGACCGCCCAGTACGCGGCGGCGATCCAGCGCGCCGTGAGCGACAAGTGGAACCGACCCGATACCGTGCCGCTGGGCCAGCGTTGCCGTATCACCATCCGCCAGTTGCCGGGCGGCGAAGTCATCGACGCCAAGGTCGATTCCAGTTGCCCTTACGACGAGGCGGGACGGCGGTCGATCGAAGCCGCGGTCCTGCTGGCGCAACCATTGCCCTACCGGGGTTTTGAAAGCGTGTTCTCGCGGACCTTGTTTTTCACATTCGAAGCGCAGGAACGCTGACAGAATCGCGGACCTGAACGGCTTCGTTCATGATTGCGAAAACGTTCACGCGCAAGCTGGTATCCCTTCCCGTTCAGACAGACCGAGAATCCCCGACCTGCCATGAAAATGTTGCCACGCTGGCTTTCCGCCCTGACCCTCCTGCTGCTGTCGTTCGCCGCTGCCGCCCAGGAGCGCGGCCTGGACATCGACATCATCGGCGGCAACGCCTCGGCCTTGCCCATCACCGTCGTGCCGATGCCCTACCAGGGTTCCGCCGGCGCACCGCAGACCGACGTCGCGGGCGTAGTGCGTGCGGACCTGGAGCGCTCCGGCTCATTCCGGACCTTGCCGGAGGCCAGCATCGTCGAGCGCCCGACCCGGGGCGGTGAAATCCAGTACCCGACCTGGCGCGCGCTCAAGCAGAACTACCTCGTCGTGGGACGCGTGGTGGACGCCGGCGACGGTGGCTACCGGGTGGAATACGAACTGTTCGACGTCGCCAAGCAGGAGCGCCTGCTCGGGCTGGCGATGACGGCGCGCGCCAACGCCATGCGCGACGTCGCCCACCAGATGGCCGATGCCATCTACGAGAAGATCCTGGGCATTCCGGGCGCGTTCTGGACCCGGATCGCCTACGTCACCGCCAGCGGCGCTGGCAAGGGCGCCAGGTACGCGCTGATGATCGCCGACTCGGACGGTTTCAATCCGCAGACCGTGGTGCGGTCCTCCGAGCCGCTGCTGTCGCCGTCCTGGAGTCCGGACGGCCGCCGCCTGGCATATGTGAGCTATGAAGGCGGCAACTCGGCCATCTTCATCCAGGACATCACCACCGGCGCGCGCCAGAAGGTCTCAGGCTTCCGCGGCATCAATGGTTCGCCCTCGTTCTCGCCCGACGGCGGTCGCCTGGCGCTGACCCTGTCGCGCAGCGGCAACCCGGAAATCTACGTGATGGACATCGCCAGTCGGCAACTGCGCCAGTTGACCAACCAGTCCAGCATCGACACCGAGCCGGTCTGGAGCCCGGACGGCGCCACCCTCTACTTCACCTCGGACCGCGGCGGTCGCCCGCAGATCTACCAGGTGCCGGCCAGCGGCGGATCCGCGAGCCGGGTTACGTTTGAAGGCAGCTACAACGCCTCGCCCAAGATCTCCTACGACGGCAAGAAAATTGCGGTCGCGCAGGGCAGCGGCAACACCTACCGCATCGCGCTGATGGATCGCAGCCTGGGTTCGCCGCGCTGGTCGACCCTGTCGCCGGGCTCGCTGGACGAGTCCCCGAGCTTTGCACCCAATGCCAGCATGGTCCTCTATGCCGCCCGCGAAGGGGGAAGAGGCGTACTGTATGCGGTCTCCGCCGACGGCCGGGTCCGCCAGCGGCTGGTGCTGGCCGATGGCGACGTACGCGAGCCGGCATGGTCTCCGTACCGTGCAAAGCGTTAAGATGACGTCTACGGTTTTACCCCCATCCCTGCGAGAAGCCGAAGGAATGACGATGAACAAGACTGCCCGTGTTTTGATGCTGTCCCTGATGTCCGTGGCCGTGCTGGCCGGTTGCAAGAAGGCGGTCAAGGAGACCCCGCCGACCGATACCACCACCACCGCGCCGACCACCCAGCCCGAACCCACCACGTCCGGCGTCTATGGCCCGAACGACCTGGACACCGACGCCTGCCTGCGCCAGCGCGTGGTCTACTTCGACCTGGACCAGGATTCGCTGAAGCCCGAATTCCAGGCGATCATGGGTTGCCACGCCAAGTACCTGCGTGACCGCCCGTCCTCGCGCATCACCCTGGAAGGCCATGCCGACGAGCGCGGCAGCCGCGCCTACAACCAGGGCTTGGGCGAGCGCCGCGGTAACGCCGTATCGTCCGCGCTGCAGGCCAATGGCGGTTCCGGCAGCCAGCTGAGCGTGGTGAGCTACGGTGAAGAGCGTCCGATCTGCACCGAGTCCAACGAGTCTTGCTGGGCGCAGAACCGTCGCGTCGAGATCGTCTACACCGCGAAGTAAGCGATGAGCGCGATGTCGATCGGCAAGCGTTTCCTGCTGGTCACGGCGGCGGCCCTGGTGGCCGCCGCTCCAGCCTGGGCGCAGCGCCAGAGCCTGGCGGACCGCGTCAGCGCCCTGGAGGCCAAAGCCAACAATTCGCAGGCCAACATGGACCTGCTGAACCGGCTGAGCCAGCAGGAAGGCGAAATCCGCGAACTGCGCGCGCAGCTGGAAAAGCTCCAGCACGATCTGCAGGAACAGCAGCAGCGCAACCGTGACCAGTACCTGGATCTGGACGGCCGGCTGAACCGCATGGAAGGCGGCGGCATCCCACCGGTCACCGCACCGGCTGGCACCCCGGCGCTTCCGGCAACGCCGCCGTCGGCGGCGACGAAAGTCGTCGAACCGGCGCCGTCCGTGCATGGCGACCCGGGCTCCCTGGCGCAGGCGGGGGACGAGCGCACCGCCTACAACCAGGCATTCGACAAGCTGAAGTCCGGCGACTACGTCGGTTCGGCGCAGTTGTTCACCGCCTTCCTGCAGGCCTACCCCAGCGGTGTGTATGCGCCGAATGCGCTGTACTGGCTGGGAGAAAGCTACTACGTCACCCAGAACTACGCCCTGGCCGCGGAGCAGTTCCGCGCGCTGATGGACCGCTATCCGACCCACGACAAGGCGCCCGGCTCGCTGCTCAAGCTGGGCCTGTGCGAGTACGGCCTCGGCAAGGTCGACGCGGCCGAACGGACCCTGGCCGACGTGGTCAACCGCTATCCGGGCAGCGATGTGGCCCGCACGGCCGATGACCGCCTGAAAGCCATCCAACTCGGCCGGCTGCGCTGAACCATCCGGGGCACGGCCCCGGCGGTCCGGCCACGGCCCGGGCGGGCGGTGCCCGCCGCCAAGCCCGCCCTTTCGCTGAACCCCTCCCGGAATCGCCCGACGGCCATCACGTCGGCAGGCGATAATGTGCCGCCATGAACGCTGTCCCCACGTCCGAGCCCGTCGCCCAGGAACGCCTGAAGCTGACGGAGATCTTCCTGTCCCTGCAGGGCGAAGCCAATGCGGCCGGCTGGCCCACGGTGTTCGTGCGCCTGACCGGCTGTCCGCTGCGCTGCCAGTACTGCGACACCGAATACGCGTTCTATGGCGGCGAGTGGTGGGATATCGACGCCATCCTGGCCGAGGTCGCCCGCCACGGCGTCCGCCATGTCTGCGTGACCGGCGGTGAACCGCTGTCGCAGAAGCGCTGCCTGATCCTGCTGCGGCGCCTGTGCGACGCCGGCTACGACGTTTCGCTGGAGACCTCGGGCGCGCTGGATATCGCCGAAGTGGACCCGCGTGTCTCGCGGGTGGTCGACCTGAAGACACCGGGATCCCGCGAGATGGCGCGCAACCGGCTGGAGAATCTGCCGCTGCTGACCCCGCGGGATCAGGTGAAGTTCGTCATCTGCGGCCGCGCGGACTACGAGTGGGCGCGCGGAATGGTGGCCGAGCACGGCCTGGCCGGGCGTTGCGACGTGCTGTTCTCGCCATCCAAATCCGAACTCGAACCGCGCCAGTTGGCCGACTGGATCGTCGAGGACCGGTTGCCAGTGCGTTTCCAGATGCAACTGCACAAGCTGCTCTGGAATGACGAGCCGGGGCGGTAGCGGCAGGCGGACGCCTCGCCGCGGTCACGTCCACGCATGAATGCCTCGCGGTCCTTTCGCGAAGGGCGCGAAAGCCGGAAGCTGTTTCCCGATTCCCGATTCCCGATTCCCGATTCCCGATTCCCGATTCCCGATTCCCGATTCCCGATTCCCCATGAAAAAAGCCGTCGTCCTTCTCTCCGGTGGCATGGATTCCGCCGTCGTCGTCGCCATCGCCCGTGAACAGGGATACGTGGTGCATGCATTGAGCGTGCGCTACGGCCAGCGCCATACCTCGGAACTGGAAGCGGCCGACCGTGTCGCCCGATCGCTGGGCGTGGTCGCCCACAAGACCGTACACGTGGACCTGCGCAGCATCGGTGGCTCCGCCCTGACCGATGACATCGACGTACCCGAAGCCGGCGGCGGTGGCATTCCGGTCACCTACGTGCCGGCCCGCAACACCATCATGCTGTCGGTGGCGCTGGGGTGGGCCGAGGTACTGGGCGCGGCCGACATCTTCTGCGGGGTCAATGCCGTCGACTACTCCGGTTATCCGGATTGCCGGCCGGAATTCATCGACGCGTTCGAGAAGCTCGCCAACCTGGCTACCAAGGCCGGGGTGGAAGGCGCGGGCCTGCGGATCCATGCCCCGCTGATGTCGATGGGGAAGGACGCCATCGTTCGCGAAGGCATCCGCCTGGGCGTGGATTTCGCCGAGACCGTGTCCTGCTACCAGGCCGACGAACAGGGCCGTGCCTGCGGCCACTGCGACGCCTGCCGCCTGCGTGCACAGGGCTTCGCCGACGCCGGCGTGGCGGACCCGACCCGTTACGCTTGAACCCGGATTTTTCAGCTGCCCCCAAGCTGGGTTAGAATTCGCACCCCGGCGCAATGCCGGGTGCATGGGCCGTTAGCTCAGTCGGTAGAGCAGAAGACTTTTAATCTTTTGGTCGAAGGTTCGAATCCTTCACGGCCCACCATTTGAAGCTGCCAGGGATTCCCTGCCAGAAGCGTTGCCGATATGCGTCGTGCCGGCTCGCTCACCATGTCCGGCGTTCCGGCACCCCTGTCTTCCCCGGGAAGCCCGGGACGAACTGGGTTATCGTCCTTGCAGAATGAACTTCCACGCCAGGTGGTATGCAAATTTTCGAAGTCATCCGCTGGGGGAATGATTGCGCGGACCCGGTGACGGGTGGGCCCAATGGCCCCGACACCTGTTTTCTCGTGCGTGCGGGTACTGTCGAGGAAGCCGCTGATCTCGTGGACGCACGGCTGGCCATGCTCACCCATGAGCAGGTCCAGCCGTGGTCACATGCGATCTATCTGATGGGCGAGGATCTGGCTTCCCGGGAGGACGCCAGGATTCTCCGTGGCCCTTACATCCAATCGGCTTATTGCCACGGATGGCGCCAGTGGCATCGCGACGAGAAGGGCGAGCCCTGGCAGGAAAAAACAGTTCGGTGAGTTCGGTGGAGTCCGGCGCGGGAGAGGCGATGACCCGATGCCGCCTCACGGATGGAACGCGGGCAGCCATCGGCCCCCTGCCGGTCGAAGCGGGAGCGGGCCATTCCGGGCACCGCCGCACCGAACTATCTGCCCATCCTCGAGTGGCGGCGCTACAACACCACCCGATACAGGCCACCGCCGAAATAAACGTACCAGCTGCCTTGCAGCCAGGCGCTGCCTGTACCTTCGGCGAAAGGTGAGACCAGCTCGGGCGCGGCGCCGGGCCGGCCCAGGTAGAGATAGCCCTTGCTGACGAACATCGCCTGCCCGCCCCACATCGCGTTGATCGATGCATCCTCGCCCGCAGGGGAGACGGCGGTCAGCTGGCCCTGGGGCGAACGCAGCCATACCTGCCGGACGGTCTGGCCTTCGACGGTATTCAAGCGGGTAAAGCCAACCCAGCCATTGCTCGGGAAGTAGTCGACCCGCGGTGTGAAGAAATCACCACTGGCATCGCGCAAGGTGACTTCGCCGAGGTTGTCGTTGTACATGACGATCCGCGAAGCCGTATCCGCAACCTGCTTGCGGTAGACGATGTTGATGCCGTCGGTCAGCGGATTGAAATTCGAATAGGTCAAATCGTGGGTCAACTGCACGGATTGCCCGGCGCGGTAGCGGAACACGTTGTAGGGCGCGGGTCCCTCGGTGTACACGACTTCGCCACCATCGCCGACGTCGGCCAGATCGGCGACACGACCGTTGCCTACCAGGGTGTCCTTGTAGAGCATCACGTCGCGCAGGTTCAGGTAGCGTCCCGGGCGCCAGGTCGGCCAGATGACATAACGCTTGTTGTTCGGACTGACACGCATGCCGCGTGGGGTTCCATCGTTCCAGATGGGTGCCGCGCCGCCGTTCCATTCGTACACCGAGGTTTCATCGTCTTCCGTGATGCCGTACACCGCGCCACGCGCGGTCAGCTTCTCGTAGCCCGGCGTATGGCCGGTCGGATCCGGGACCACGCGCAGGCTTCCGGTCGCGCGGTTGTAGACCTTCAACAGCGGCCGTCCGTCTTCGATCACGAAAAACAGGATGCGCTGCGGCGTGACGTCGGTGATGGTGCCGCCGACCTTGGTCACGTACTCCAGGTGCGCGGCCTGGCCGGCGAAAGAGGTCGTGGCGGCGAGCACCGCGAGTGCGGCGCGCAGGAACAACGAGGGGAACGGCCGTTCGATGAAGTGCATTTCCATGGCGGACTCAGCAGCATCGTTGGATGGAAATCGAGCGTGCGAGCGGGTCCGTGAAACGGATGTCAAACGGATTCAGGAAGGCAGGATGACAACCGCAGCGTCCGCAGGAGGCGGGTGCGCCGAACGAAAAAGCCCGGCTTGTCGCCGGGCCTTTTCATTTGGGCGATGGCATCGCCACGGCTGTCAGGTGTCGTAACCCACCTGGCCCTGGGTAAAGCCATGGGTCTTGCGGATCGCCAACTGGTTGGTGACACCCAGCAGTTCGTAATGTCCCGCCAGCGTGGCCAGCAGTCCGTCGACGCCGAGCTTGGGGCTTTCCGTGGGCGCGATCGCGATCTGGCGTTCGAGCGCTTCGCGGCGCCAGTCGCGTCCGCGCAATTTGGCCCAGTTCCGGGCCAGCATGTTCGGGCGCCGCGGGGCTCCCTGCTTCGGCGGTACCCACAGGTAGTCATCGAAGATCATCACGCCGCCCACCTTGAGCAACGGCCAGGTCATCACGCCGTCGGCGAGCGCGCCGAAGGCCGAGTGCCAGCCGTCGATGTAGATCAGATCGAACTCGCCACGGATGCGGCGCAACGAATCGAAACTGTAACCGGGATGTTCGGTAATCCGGGTGGCGTAGGCCGCGGTGTTCTGGCGGAACCGGGCGTGATAGTCGCCATAGACGGGATCCGGCGCGAACAGATCCACGCAGTCGATATGCGCATCGGTACCGGTGAGGATGTTCTGGCAAAGCCATAATGTGGAGCGGCCCTCGAAGCTGCCAATCTCCAGCGCGCGAACGCCGGCCCGATCCCGGAACCCGCCCAGCCATTGCTGCCAGTGCGGGATGTTGTGGTCGAACCAGTTTTCGCTGTAGGGCGTCTGTGAATGTTCGGGCATTGTGTCCTGTGGCGCGCCGGATGGTTCCCCTGGCCCACGCGGTCATGGGCAAAGTGATTCTAATCAGATTTTCTCCTGCGGGAAGGCGTGTGAAGCGGGGTGCGGCCCGCGCCGCGGGGCGCTAAGGTAACGTGCCCATTGATGGGCCGTCCTGGTTCAAGAACCACCGCATGCTGAAGATCCTCGGAAAATCCACCTCCATCAACGTCCGCAAGGTGCTCTGGCTATGCGATGAACTCGCACTGCCGTACACGCTGGAGGAGTGGGGGAGTGGCCACCGTTCGACCCGGGAACCCGCATTCCTGGCATTGAATCCCAATGCGCTGGTACCGGTGATCCGGGACGGCGATCTGGTGTTGTGGGAGTCGAATACCATCTGCCGCTATCTGGCGGCACGCCAGGGGCGCACCGATCTGTTGCCGGCGGAGCCGGCCGCACGCGCACGGGTCGAGCAATGGATGGACTGGCAGGCCACGGAACTCAACAACGCCTGGCGCTACGTGTTCATGGCACGGGTAAGGCAGAGTGCCGACCACACTGATACGGCGCAGATCGAAGCCAGCGAGCGGGAATGGAACCAGCGGATGCGCCTCCTCGACGATCAACTCGCGAAAACGGGCGCCTACGCGACCGGTGCGGCTTTCAGCCTGGCCGACATCGTGCTCGGCCTGTCGGTGAACCGCTGGCGGATGACACCCATGGCGCATCCGCAGCTTCCCGCCGTGGCGGCCTATCTGCACCGGCTCGAGGAACGCCCGGGTTTCCGGCGCCACGGCGCCAACGGGGTGCCCTGAGCGGTTTCCGGTGCCCGGAGACGAAAGAGGCGCCATCCGGCGCCTCTTCTGCTTCGTCCTGCGTCAGGGACGCATTGGCGAACCGCCGAAACCGCGGGGAGGCGGCGGGCCGACATCGCCAGGCAGGCGGCGGTAGCCGTGGAAACCGGGACCGTCATACCGGCTCACGCCGATGTTGAGGTTGAACGCGCGCGATTCGCCTTCGTCGTTGTTGTACGACTTGCACAGGTTGATGTTGGCGGCGTTCCAGTGGCTGCTGCCATATCCCTTGGTGTAGCCGATGCCGGTGGCGACGCTGCCGGAGACATCGACCTTGCCGTCGTCCTCGTCGACCGGCGTACCGCAGGCGTTGCGGGCCACCGGGGCTGGACGCAGCGCGCGGGCCGGGCGTCCACTGGTGTCGCCGTAATAGGTTCCGGGGGGATCGGATCCATAGAGGGCCGGGCGGGGCAGGGTCAGGTCCAAGGATTCCGCCGACTGGGCGAAGGCACCGCCGGAGGCCAGCAGACTCAGCAGCAGCGGTGCGATTGCCTTCATGTGGGCCTCGGTCGGGATGCGGGATTCTCGCGCGATCCGTGCGCCAGTCGCCAGACGCTAGCAGCCGCAGCTTGAACCCAGGCTGGCTTGCGCCGAGAACTTTCCGGTTAGGACAAAGGTCATGATGACTTGATGGCGTCGCCGGCTCCCGTCTGGACGGGGGATGATGCTGCCGCTGGACCGCGCCGGTGGATCCCCTCGTTGTTCGCCGGCCGGTTCCCCGCATAACAACTACAACATCGCTGTGCTCTCTCATCGCGGTCGCAGGGGTTCCTGCGGCCGCATTTTGTCAGAGCTTTCCGCTTCAACCTGCCGCGCGGATCGCTTCCAGCACCTGTTCGCCATAACGGGCCAGCTTGGTGCCGCCGATGCCGCCGACCTGGGCCAGTTCGTCCAGGGTGCCCGGGCGGTGTTCGGCGATGTTGCGCAGGGTGCTGTCGTGGAAGATCACGTAGGCCGGGACGTTCTGCTGTTTGGCCAACTGGGCGCGCAGATCGCGCAAGGCGCCAAACAGGGGCTGGTCGGAGGGCGACACCACCACGCCGGTGCGCGGCGAGCGCTCGCGTTCACGGGGCGGGGCCTCCTTGCGCAGCAGCAGCCGGCGCTCGCCCCGCAGCACGGCCCGGCTGGCCTCGGTCAGGCGCAGGCTGCCATAGCCCTCCGCGTCGACTTCCAGCAGGCCCGAAGACACCAGCTGCCGGAACACGCTGCGCCAGCCGCCGGCGTCCAGGTCCCGGCCGATGCCGTAGGTGGTGAGGCGGTCGTGCCCGCACTGGCGGATCTTCTCGCTCTCGCTGCCGCGCAGGACGTCGATGATATGGTTCACGCCGAAGCGCTGGCCGCTGCGGTACACGCAGCTCAAGGCCTTCTGCGCGGCCTCGGTGGCATCCCAGGTGGCGGCCGGGTGCAGGCAGTTGTCGCAGTTGCCGCATTCCTGGGGATAGGTCTCGCCGAAGCTGGCGAGCAACACCTGCCGGCGGCACTGCATGGATTCGCAGTAGCCCAGCAGCTGGTCCAGCTTCCGCCGTTCCAACCGCTTGCGTTCCTCGCCGGCCTCGGACTGTTCGATCATCTGCTTCAGCAGCACGACATCGCCCAGGCCGTAGGACAGCCATGCGTCGGCGGCCTCGCCGTCACGACCGGCGCGGCCGGTTTCCTGGTAGTAGCCTTCCAGCGACTTGGGTAGATCCACATGGGCGACGAAGCGGACGTCGGGTTTGTCGATGCCCATCCCGAAGGCAATCGTCGCCACCATCACGATGCCTTCCTCGCGCAGAAAACGACGCTGGTGGTGCGCGCGCACCTCGGCGTCCAGGCCGGCGTGGTAGGACAGCGCGTTGAAGCCCTGTTCCAGCAGGTAGTCGGCGAACTGCTCCACCCGCTTGCGCGATAGGCAATAGACGATGCCGGCCTCGCCCTTGTGGGTCTGGAGGAAGTCGCGCAACTGCCGCTTGGCATTGTCCTTCTGGGTGACCGTGTAGCGGATGTTGGGGCGGTCGAAGGAACTGACGAAACGGCTGGCCTCGGTCAATCCCAGGCGCTCGGCGATCTCGCGCTGGGTCGGCGGATCCGCGGTC
>NZ_JANJUE010000415.1 GCF_024710765.1 Pseudoxanthomonas sp. | reverse complement strand
GGCTGCAAGTTCTCGAAGGACCGCTACCTGCCGGTCGGCCCGATGCATGCCGAGAACGAGCAGCTGATCGACATCTCCGGCGAGAAGATGGTGCTGGTGGCCGATCACCCGGTGCGTCCGGAGCCGCACGACTTCATCATGTTCCGCCGCGAACTGCTGTCGCCGAAGCCGATCTACCAGCACGAGGAATTCCCGCTGGCCGTCACCAAGGTTGAAGATGCGGGCGTGACGCGCAACGGCAACAAGGTGACCGTGAAGATGGCCTCCTACGCGCCCGCGTTCGAGCCGCGCGAGTTCAAGCTCAAGGTTGGCGACGAAGTCACGCTGATCCTGACCAACCTCGACCGGATCGAAGACCTGACCCACGGCTTCGCCCTGCCGGACCACAACATCAACTTCATCGTGAATCCGCAGGAGACCAAGTCGGTCACGTTCAAGGCCGACAAGCCGGGCGTGTTCTGGTACTACTGCACGCACTTCTGCCACGCGCTGCACCTCGAGATGCGTGGCCGGATGATCGTCGAAGCCTGATGATGTACGCCTGCGGCCTGGCGTGACCGGGCCGTCGGCGGATTGCCTGGCACATGCGCAGGCAATCCGGCAATGCACGGAACAAGGGGCGCAAGCCCCTTGTTTTTGGCCACATTGTTCAGTACTCGATGATTTTCTAATCGTGGCTCCACAAGCCGCGTCCGGACCACCTTGACCCCAGACAAGTATCGATTCGGGCCATCCGTGTAGTCTCCGGACATTGAGGAATGACCGTCCTGAGCTCTGATTTTCCATGCACGTCCTACCCAATTTCCTGTTCCTGATCACGCTCTGCCTGCTCAGCCCGCTGGTGCTGGCGTCCGCGTACGAGGCGAAGCTCGCACCCGAGCTGAATACAGCCGCCGACCTCTGTGCCTACGCGCCGTGCAGCGAAGTCCTCCCGGGCGCGGTCCGTTTCTCGACGCGCAAGGGGCACCCTCCCTACGTCGAAGGCTTTGACGAACGCGACAACCGGATCGGATACGTGATGCTGTCGACGGACATCACCGACACGCCCGCATACTCCGGCAAGCCGATCGTGACCCTGATCGGCATGAACAACGAAGGCCGCTTCACCGGGATCCGGATCCTCAAGCACTCCGAGCCGATCCTGTTGCTGGGCATCCCGGAAAGTGC
>NZ_JANJUE010000412.1 GCF_024710765.1 Pseudoxanthomonas sp. | reverse complement strand
GTGTAAAACAACACCCGGTTGCTGTCCGTCTTCTTCGCCCGCAACCGCGCCACCCACTTCGCCGGCTCCCAGTACTGCACCTGCGAATCGTGCAGCCCCGTGGTCACCAGCAGGTTCGGGTACGCCTTCTTCTCCACCTGATCGTACGGCGAGTAGGAATGCATGTATTCATACGCCGCCTGCTCGTTCGGATTCCCCCACTCGTCGTACTCAAACGTCGTCAGCGGGATCGTGTCGTCCAGCATCGTCGTGATCACATCCACGAACGGCACCTGCGCCACCATGCCGTGATACAGGTCCGGGCGCATGTTCATCACCGCGCCCATCAACAGACCCCCGGCGCTGCCGCCCATCGCGTACACCCGCTTCGGATCCGCGTAGCCCGTCTTCACCAGATGTTCCGTCACGCTGATGAAGTCCCGGAACGTGTTCTTCTTCTTCATCAGTTTGCCGTCGTCATACCATTGCCGGCCCATCTCCTGCCCGCCCCGGATGTGCGCGATCGCGTAGACGAAGCCCCGGTCCAGCAGCGAGATCACGAACGGGTTGAAATACGCGTCCGTCGAGTACCCGTAAGACCCATAAGCATACTGATACAGCGGACGGTCGCCCTTCAGCGGCGCCCCCTTGCGGTAGACCACGCTCACCGGCACCTTCACCCCGTCGTGCGCCGTCGCCCAAACCCGCTCCGTCACGTAATTCGCCTGTTCGAAACCGCCCAGCACTTCATCGCGCTTCAGCAGCGTCCGCCCCTTCGTCTTCGTGTTGTAGTCGTAAACCGAGCCCGGCGTCGTCAGCGAACTGTACCGGTAGCGCACCAGTTCCGTGTCATACTCCTCGTTCTGCGCCAGGCCCGCCGCGTACGCCGGCTCGCCAAAATCAATGTAATGCTCCCCGCTGCCCGACCACGGCTTCACCCGCAGATGCACCAGCGCGTTCCGCCGCTCGGTCAGCAGCAGGAAGTCCTTGAAGATCGTCATCCCCTCCAGCAGCGTGTCTTCGCGGTGCCCGATCACCTCCGTCCAGTTCTCGACGCCCGTCTTCGCCACCGGCGTGCTCATCAGCCGGAAATTGCGCGCCCCCCGGTTCGTCACGATGTAGAACCGGTCCCCGAAATGATCGATCGAATGTTCATGCCCGCGCGACCGCGGCGTGAACACCACCGGCGCCGATTCCGGCTTGTCCGCGTCGATGATCCGGTACTCGCTCGTCACCGTCTGGCTCGACCCGATCACGATGTACTTCTTTGACCGCGTCTTGCCCACGCCCACGCTGAATTCAACGTCTTTTTCCTCGTAAACCAGCGTGTCCGCCGCCTGCTCCGTCCCCAGAACGTGCCGGTAGATCTGGTAGGAACGCAGCGTCTCCGGGTCCTGTTTCGCGTAGAACAGCGTCTTGTTGTCGTTCGCCCACTCCAGCGACGAAGTGATGTCCTTCAGCACGTCCGGCAACGCCTCGCCCGTGCTCAGATCCCGGAACCGGACCGTGTAAAACCGCCGGCCCACCGTGTCCGACCCCCACGCCAGCAACCGGTTGTCCGGACTCACATCCACAGCCCCCAGGCTGAAGA
>NZ_JANJUE010000403.1 GCF_024710765.1 Pseudoxanthomonas sp. | reverse complement strand
CTCGAACCCAACATCTACTACATCCCGCCCATCCACGTGCCCGATAACTTCAACCGCCAGCTCTTCGGCCCCCGCGCAGTCGAAGCCGTCAATACCTACCGGAACGCTTTCAACGACCGCGACCTCGCCGGCCTCCTCTGCCTCTTCGGTTCCACCGAACGCATGGTCACCCGCTTCACCCGGCAGGGCGACATCGTCACCGGCATCGAAGACTCCGGCGCCGCCGCCGTCCGCATCCCCATGAATGAACCCGTCCACATCCGGCCCGCCCAGGATCCGCGCAATCAACTCGTCCGCATCAACTGCCCCTGAGGTTCTCCCATGAAGACCACCACCGCATCGCTGATTGTCCTCCTCGCTCTCGCCGGGTGCAGCCGCGGCCCTGAACTCGTTCCCGAGGTCGTCGCCCTCAAGTCCGACAAACTCCCCGCCAGCCCCGCCGACTCCGCCTGGGACCGCGCCCCCGAGCATGTCGCTCGCCTCCTCCTCCAGGACCTCGTCGAACCCAGGCAGATGAAGGCCACCACCCAGGAAGTCCGCGTCCGCGCTCTCTCCGACGGCGCTCAGGTCGTCTTCCGCCTCTCCTGGGCCGACGACAACCTCAGCGACGCCCCCGGCCCCGCCAAGATGGTCGATGCCTGTGCCGTCCAGATCCCGGAAAAGCTCAGCCCCGATCCGCCCGCCCCGCAAATGGGCGACGATCACGGCCTCGTCCAGGTCACCTACTGGCGCGCCGACTGGCAGGCCGCGGTCAATGGCCGCGGCGATTCCATCAAGGACCTTTACCCCAACGCCGTCGTCGACCACTACCCCTTCGACGCCCAATCCCTCGAAAAAGGCTCCGATGCCCACAAGGAAATGGCACAGCGTTACGCCCCCGCCCGCGCCCTCGGCAATCTCCGCGCCGGCCCCCGCGAGAAGCCTGTCGAGGACCTCATCGCCAACGGTCCTGGCACCCTCAGCCCCGGCCCCTCTCTCGATTCCGCCGGCCGGGGCCAACACTCCCCGAAAGGCTGGTCTGTCCAGATCAGTCGCAAACTTCCCGAGGGCCTCTCCTCGAGTGAGCGCACCCAGGTCGCCTTCGCCGTCTGGCAAGGCTCCGAACAGGAGTCCGGCGCCCGCAAAATGCGCACCGGGTGGATCCCGCTCGTCGTGAGGAGTCCCCAATGACCGAAGCCCCTCGCCCTCTCCTCCAGGACGCCGCCGAGTGGCGC
>NZ_JANJUE010000393.1 GCF_024710765.1 Pseudoxanthomonas sp. | reverse complement strand
CGGGACGCCGGGAGTACCGCTGAACGACGTCGTCGAGGTGTCGAACTACGTGGCGGCGCTCGAGTACGGGATGAACCGTCTGAGGGAGGGGTTTCCTTTGTCGCTGCGGTTGCTCCGGGAGATCCACGGGGTGTTGCTGCGGCAGGGCCGGGGCGGGGAGAAGGACCCGGGAGAGTTTCGGCGGTCGCAGACCTGGATTGGTGGGACGCGGCCAGGAAACGCCTTGCTCGTGCCGCCCCCGCCACATCTGGTGATGCCGTTCATGGGTGATCTGGAATTGTTCCTGCACCGGCGGGATGACGGACTGCCGGTTCTGGTCCGGGCGGGGCTGGCCCACGTTCAGTTCGAGACGATCCATCCGTTCCTGGACGGCAATGGGCGGTTGGGGCGGCTCCTGATCACGTTTCTGTTGTGGGAAGCGGGAGTGTTGCAGCAGCCGGTCTTGTATCTGAGTCTGTACCTGAAGACGCACCGGGCGATCTACTACGACCTGTTGACCCGGGTTCGGACGGAGGGAGACTGGGAGGCCTGGCTGGAGTTCTTCCTGGACGGGGTGACGGAGACGTGCCGGCAGGCGAACGAGTCGGCGCGGCGGATTCTGGCGCTTCTGGACGAGGATCGCGGAAGAATTGGGGAGGTAGGCACGGGGGCAGCCACGTTGCTGCGGGTCCACCAGTATGCCGCAACAAGGCCCATTTTGACGATCAGACGGACGGCCGAAGCGCTCGGTATCGCGTTCCCGACGGCCTCAAGCGCGATCGGGCAATTGCGGAATTTGGGGGTACTGAGCGAAGTGACGCGGCGAAAACGCGGGCGAATCTTCCGGTATGACCGCTATCTGGCAATCCTGGAAGAGGGAACCGAGCCGTTGCGGGGGTAGCTGCGGTATATTCCCAGCATGGCTGTGCCGGATTGGGACAAGTATTTTCTGGAGATCTGCCGGGTGGTGGCGTCGCGGTCGAAGGATCCGGCGACGCAGATCGGGTGCGTGATTGTGGGACCAGCGAAAGAGATCCGGTCGACGGGCTACAATTCGCTGCCCCGGCGGGTGGATGACACGAAACCGGAGCGGTTGGAGCGGCCCACGAAGTACTTGTGGATCGAGCACGCGGAGCGGAATGCGATCTACAACGCGGCGCGCGCCGGGACGGCGACGGAGAATTGTACATTATATGCAGACATTACCCCGTGCATGGATTGTGCGCGGGCGATCGTGCAGGCGGGGATCGTGGAAGTGGTATTGAATGGCGAACGGGTGGCCAAGTACTCGTCGGCGCAGTACAACCCGCATTTTGACCTGGTGCG
>NZ_JANJUE010000382.1 GCF_024710765.1 Pseudoxanthomonas sp. | reverse complement strand
AAACACGGTGGGTTGCCAGAGAAATTGGACCGAACTCGGTCGCCGTCATCATTGCGCGGCGGGATTCACTGAAAACCTCGGGTTATTCGAGGCGCCCATACATGTTTGTCAGCTGGCTGAAGCAGTGACAAGCGTTACGATTTGCACTTGACCCATGGCCTCATACGTAAGCCCAGAGCTCATCAGCGCGATGGGGTTTGAAGACACTCTAGTACCTGAGCGACTGATCGCCACGTTCTCCGGGTTTACCGTGTTCGAAGTCCGGGGAATTACGATCACTGACGAGCTTTCTCGGTCCGTTACAGGCATCGCAGCTGGTGTCAACTATCGGATTGGCGTCAGTGCAAGCGTGAATTCAGCATGCCGCGCAATCGCAGATGATGACTTCGTCGATGCCGAGATTGAGTGGATGAAAGAACACCAGGCTCAGGGACCATTTGCGCTCGTTCAGATTGGTCCAACCGAGGCTTACGAAGCGGAGGTAACGCACATTCGGCGCGGAGCTGATGGATCAATTACGACATATGATGCCTTCGCGTCCTCACGTGAAGAGATTCGGCGTTTGGAGCAACGAGCGTTGCCTCGGATCGCTGCAGCTCTCGCGTGCGCCTTTAACGAGCAAGATCGCTATGTCCGGCTGAAAAAAGTCGCACGAACGACTGTCGGCGAGCTACAGGACGGAACCACGCTTCATGATGTACGTTTGGAGTTTAGAGGCGAACTCTCCACTTCCTATGCAATAGGCCAAGAGGCCCTTCAGGCCAAGTTGGAAACGACTACATCGCTTGCGCAGTCCTTGAACGATCGGGTTGCGAAATTTCTCGCTCTAGGCCAAAGCGAGGAGGACCAGATGAAGAGGTTTCTCTACTTCTTTCTGGCACTAGAGATCGAAACCCATGCCACCTTCGGACGTCTTGATCACGGACAAGAGCTAGCAGCTCTACTGCACGAATCGGCGGCCACGCCCCCTACGCGATCACTTCTAGGCACGCAACTCTCCGGCCTAAAGAGCCTGCACGACCGGTTTGTCTGGTGCTCAGCGTGTTCGTGGACTCACCTAACTACCGATGACGTCGCCCTGTTCAAACAGCTTAAACAGGCGAGAGACGCCATCGCTCACGGAAATGTGTCGGACCCGCCGGCCGGCTATGCAAAGAGCGCAGAGCAGTTGGCAATTCGAATCCTCAGTTCTCGAAGCGGTTAGCATGTTGTCTGGTCTAGGTACTGATGCCCAAGCTCTGTATTGGGCGACAGCTTTCTATCGATACCAATGACCACTTTGGGTCGAAACCGCTCAGTAGCGGATACGAATATGAAAGGCCTGACCCCGCACGCCCCAAGAAGGAGGCCGCGAAGAGCGTCACGTTGGCGCTCTCGCTGGTCGGTGTGATCGGTCTCCATCTGGCGGGCGCCCCTTGAGGAGCCCTCTGGGTCAAGATAGTTGTCGCCTCGATAGAATCTGAAACCTGAGGGCGATAACGGAAGAACGAAGTGGCCAGATACGGACAAG
>NZ_JANJUE010000338.1 GCF_024710765.1 Pseudoxanthomonas sp. | reverse complement strand
CCACGCCGACCAGATGGTCCGTGGCACGGTCGTGCTGCCCAACGGACTCGGCAAGACCAAAAAGGTGCTCGTCATCGCCTCCGGCGACAAGATCCGGGAAGCCGAACAGGCTGGCGCCGATTTTGTCGGCGGCGAGGAACTGATCGCCAAGATCGTCTCCGAGAGCTGGCTGGATTATGACGCTGTCGTGGCCACCCCCGACATGATGCGCTCGATGGCGAAACTCGGCAAGATCCTCGGACCCCGCGGCCTGATGCCCAACCCGAAGACCGGCACCGTCACCACCGACGTCACCAAGGCCGTCCAGGAAGTCAAAGCCGGTAAGGTCGAGTTCCGCGCCGATAAAGGCGGAGTGATTCATGCCCCGGTCGGCAAGCTCAGCTTCGAGACCGGGAAGTTGATGGAGAACGCCAACACCCTCATCGGGGCGGTGGTTCGCGCCAAGCCTTCCGCGGCGAAGGGCAAGTACGTGAAGAGCGCGACGGTCTGCTCGACGATGGGCCCCGGCGTGGCTCTCGACGTGACCAGCTACAACGCGCGTCAGGTGTAGGCGGATCAGCAAGGGATCAACAGCGCCGACGAAGGGATAGCGAAAATGAAGGACCGCAAGAGAAAAAAACAGGAACTGGACGCGCTGGAAGCCGCTCTCAAGGAGGCCGAAAGCTTCTTTGTCGCCAGCTTCAACAAATTGACCGTGGCTCAGGACTTTGAGCTGCGCAAAACCGTGCGCGAAGCCGGCGGGCGCTACCGGGTCGTGAAGAACACCCTGGCCGGGAAGGCTTCCGCCGGCCAGAGCAGTGAAGAGGTTTTGAAGGGTCTCCAGGGCACTTCCGCACTGGCGATGACCAGCGGCGACCCCGTGGCGCTGGCCAAGGCGCTCAGCACCTACGCGAAGACGAATCCGGCGTTCACCTTCAAAGCGGGCTTCGTCGAAGGGCGCGTCATCGAAATGAAGGACATTGAAGTCCTCGCCTCGATGCCGTCCAAGGAAGAGATTTACGCCAAGCTGCTGTATCTGATCAATGCTCCGGCACAGAGGCTGGCTACCGTCGTCAACGCGGTC